>NYTF01000027.1 GCA_002683355.1 Paracoccaceae bacterium
AAAAACAACATCTGCTGCGTCTATTAGCTTATGCATTTCAATTTCGATTTTCTTCTTTTTTATCTCTGTAATTAAATCTTCTCGAATTTCTTCAATTCCTGGAATTGGTATTATTCTAATCTCATTAAGTTTTATAATATGCCAACCAAACTGCGTAACAACAGGGAGGGAAACCTCATCTACACTTAACTTAGTCACTGCATTTTCAAATTCTGGAACCATTGCTCCTTCTCCAAACCAACCCAAAGCACCACCTTTAGCACCTGAAGGTCCTGTCGAATGTTTTTTGGCTAACTCCGAAAAATCAATGCCATTTTTCAAAGATTCCAATATTTTTTTTGCTTCCCCTTGGGTCTCAACCAAAATATGCGAAGCATTAAATTCTTTTTGTTCTTTAACTCCTACTAGAAAATCTTCGTATAAACTCTTTATTTCACTTTCCACAATCTCGACTTCAGATAAATTTCCCAATAGCTCTTGTGATAAAAAAGCTCGTGTTTGATTCTCCAAAGCATATTTAATTTTACGAGAGTTAGAATTAACATTTTGAGATAAAATTATTTGCTGAATAAGTTGTTTTAAAATACCATCAAACAAAACATTATCTTCAATGCTCTGATATTCCTCTGAAAGCCTAGAGCGAAAAGAAATAACATTACCGATTGTAATATTTTCTCCATTTACAGTAGCTAGAACAGTTTTTTCTGAGACCTCCTCTGCACTTAAGTGCGAGATATGATTGACGTAAATAGCAAAAATAAAGCTTAAAAAAATAACTATACTTCTCATCTTTTTCCCTTTTTTGTGTATTAAATGTATTTTTAATCTCTAAATTTTTTATGTATCATTCTTATGGCAACGTTGACAGCAATAAAGACGACCCTTACATGCGAATACAACAGATAAAAAATTAACACTATGTTTCACTTCCTTTAATTAAGATATTTCAGTGTTACATTTTAAATAAGAGAATTATAGGAGACTATTTATTCTCCAATGAAGGAACAGGACAAAAACAATGCTAGGTCTTGGCACATTAAAAAGAAAAGTTTTCGGTAGCTCAAATGATAAAAAAATAAAATCTGTTCTCCCAATTGTTGTTGCAATTAACAAATTAGAGCCAGACTTTGAAAAGCTGTCTGATTTAGAAATAATTAATAAAACTGAAGAGCTTAAAGGACGAGCTTTAGGTGGAGAAAGCATTGATACTCTTTTACCAGAAGCATTTGCTAATGTTAGGGAAGCAGCAAAAAGANCCTTAGGACTGCGAGCATTTGANGTACAGTTAATGGGTGGNATTTTCTTACATCAAGGAAATATTTCAGAAATGAAAACTGGGGAAGGTAAAACNTTAGTTGCAACATTACCAGCATATTTAAATGCTCTTACAGGAAAAAGTGTTCACATAGTGACGGTTAATGATTATCTAGCTACTCGCGATGCAGAATGGATGGGAAAAGTGTATTCTGCACTTGGAATGACAACAGGGGTAGTAATTCCTAATCAACCAGACGAAGAAAAACAAAGCGCTTATGCTTGTGATGTAATATATGCAACAAATAATGAGCTAGGGTTTGATTATCTTAGAGATAATATGAAATCTGAGCTTTCTCAGATTTACCAAAGGGATCATCATTTTGCCATAGTGGATGAAGTAGATAGTATATTAATTGATGAAGCCCGAACACCATTGATCATCTCTGGCCCTGCAGAAGATCGAAGTGAGGTATATACGACTATAAATAAAGTCATACCTGGTATAACTGATAACCATTTTGCATTAGATGAAAAAACAAGAAANGTAACTTTTACTGATGAGGGTAATGAATTTATTGAACAAAAACTTAGATCTGAAGAAATTATGCCAGAAGGTCAAAATCTTTACGATCCTGAAAGCACCTCTTTAGTTCATCACGTAACACAAGCTTTGCGTGCTCACAAACTATATACAAAGGATAAAGACTATATAGTAAAAAATAACCAGATTATCTTGATCGACGAGTTTACAGGTAGAATGATGGAGGGACGCAGATTATCGGATGGGCTTCATCAAGCGATTGAAGCTAAAGAATCGTGTGCTATTCAACCAGAAAACACAACATTAGCATCAGTAACTTTTCAGAATTATTTTAGATTATATGATAAGCTGTCTGGTATGACAGGAACAGCCTCCACAGAAGCCGATGAATTCTTAGAAATTTATGGGTTAGGTATGGTTGAGGTTCCAACTAATGAAAAAATTAATCGTATCGATGAGCATGATCAAGTCTTTAGAACTTCATCAGAAAAATATAAAGCAATTATCGAAGCAATAACTGAGGCAAACGAAAAAACACAACCCATTCTTGTCGGAACAACATCCATTGACAAATCAGAGATGTTATCAAAGATGTTGAATGAAAAAAACATAAAACATAATGTTTTAAATGCAAGATTTCATGAACAAGAAGCGCAAATAGTAGCAAACGCAGGAAGAGCTGGTGCTGTAACTATTGCAACAAATATGGCCGGTAGAGGAACTGATATTCAGCTAGGCGGTAATATTGAAATGAAAATTTTGGAAGAATTAGAAAGTAACCCAAAAGGTGATGCAGAGGAAATCCGAAAGAATGTTTCTGCTATTGTTAGTAAAGAAAAGGAGGCTGTTCTCGCCGCGGGAGGCTTATATGTTCTAGCCACAGAACGGCATGAAAGTCGTAGGATTGATCATCAGCTCAGAGGTCGTTCTGGAAGGCAAGGTGATCCAGGAAAATCATCGTTCTTTTTGTCACTAGAAGATGATCTTATGAGAATATTTGGGTCTGAAAGATTAGAAAAAGTGTTAAATACGTTAGGTATGAAAGAAGGAGAAGCTATTGTTCATCCTTGGGTCAATAAATCTCTTGAGAAAGCGCAAGCTAAAGTAGAGGGCAGAAATTTTGACATCAGAAAGCAATTATTGAAATACGATGATGTCATGAATGACCAAAGAAAGGCTATCTTTGAACAACGTCTAGAAATAATGGAAGCGGAAGATCTTGCTGAGATAACTCAAGATATGAGACATCAAGTTATTGATGATCTTGTGGACGAATGTATGCCACCAAAAACTTATTCTGACCAATGGGATCTTGATAAGCTCGAAAAAGAAATTTTCGAACAAACAGGAACAACAACGGAAGTTGTTAAATGGGGGGAAGAAGAAGGCGTTGGGGATGAAATAATTCGTGATAGAATATACGATGCATCAGATAAGTTTATGGCCTCGAAGTCTATTGAATTTGGTGCAGAAACTATGAGATCAATTGAAAAGTCTGTGCTCCTACAGGGAATTGATCAAAAATGGCGCGAGCATTTATTGACTTTAGACCACTTAAGATCAGTTGTTAGTTTTAGAGGTTATGCACAACGCGATCCACTAAATGAATACAAAACTGAAGCCTTTGGCTTGTTTGAAAGTTTGTTAAATGGGCTTCGAACGCATGTTACAACACAATTAGCTCATGTAAGACCATTAAGCCCTGAAGAACGTCAAGAAATGATTAAAAAGATGATGGAAGAGAAGATCTTAAACTCTGCTAATTCAAAACCTGAAGAACCTAGAGAAATTATATTCGATGAAAATGATCGAACTACCTGGGGAAATCCAGGAAGAAATGACAAATGCCCTTGCGGTTCAGGCAAAAAATTTAAACATTGTCATGGTAGGCTATGAATAACAGTTTTTAATTTTATTTAATAATTATTCTTAAATTATTTCGACTAGTTATAACTCAGAAGCTCGTAAAAAACTTATTCTCNGGTGAAGCAGTAAAAATTTCGAANCCATCTTTAGTAACNGCTATTGAATGCTCAAATTGTGCAGACAAAGACTTGTCTCTTGTTACCGCTGTCCANTTATCAGATAANATTTTTGTTTCTGGTCTTCCTAAATTAACCATTGGTTCAATTGTGAAAAACATGCCCTCTTCCATTCGAGCGCCCTCACCCCAATTACCATAATGTAAAACATTCGGCTGAGAATGAAATACCCTACCCAAACCATGGCCGCAAAAATCTCGAACAACACTCATGCGCTGAGCTTCTACATAACGCTGAATAGCTGCTCCAATATCTCCAAAGGTATTTCCTGGCTTTACCTGTTCAATGCCTAGCATTAGTGCGTCGTGAGTCACTTGAATCAGACGTTCAGACTTTCTGTTAGCTTTTCCNGCTATGTACATTCTACTACTATCACCAAACCAGCCATCTAAAATGCAAGTAATATCGATATTCAATATATCGCCATTTTTCAATTTTTTGTCTGATGGAATACCATGGCAAACAACATGATTAAGAGAAATACATGAAGATTTTGGATAACCTCGATAGCCCAAAGTGGCAGGTGTTGCACCGTTTGAAATCATAAATTCATGGCAAATTGAATCTATCTCATCAGTAGTTACACCCGGATATACATGATCTACTATCATATCTAGNGCCTTAGCCGCTAAATTACATGACTTTCTCATACCATAAAAATCTTCGTTCTCATGTATTTTGATACCCTCTCGAGTAACCCTTCTTTCAGCCTGCATCATTAAAACTCATCCTATTTATTAAAGCATCACAAAGAGGTATCCGCCTACCAATCTTAATAATTTCTTTATTTATTACCGTATCATAACACAAGACCTCAACACCGGCCTCAGAAGCCTTTGAAAAACATTTAGCGTAAAAGGGGTCCAAGTCATCTGAAATATCAAAAACCTCACAATCATTGCGACATATCAAAAATAGCATCACAGCTCGAAAGCCACTTTTAACCATTTTTTCTAGTTCTATTAAATGTTTGGCTCCACGACTAGTAACACTATCTGGAAATTCTGCAATTTTTTTCCTCCTTGATAACGTTACACTTTTTACCTCAAGNTAACATTTAGGCTTATCATTAAATTCTAACAAAAAATCAATTCTACTATTAGTGCCATAAGGCACTTCACTAAAAAAAGAAGAGTAGTTTGATAATTCGACGATTGAATTTTCATTGAGTGCNTCTTTNACAATTTTATTTGCNAATCCAGTATCTACAACTACAAATTTATCAGGTGATAATTCANTAAGCTTCCACGAAAACTGTAATTTTCNGCTAGNATTGTTGCTATTTTCAATCCAAACTTTTTGTCCAGGCNCTGACAATCCCATTAATGATCCTGTATTTGCACAATGTACTGTCATNAAATCATTATTTTTTGTTCTGACATCAGCCAAGAATCTTTTATAACGTTTAATTAATAAAGCGGGCTCTAAAGGGCTTTGAAATTTCATGGTCTAACGACTATATGAGGATAAACTACCTTTCAAGGACAAGTAAATGAACAATCCTACTGCCGCAATGATAGTAATTGGTGACGAAATTTTGTCTGGTAGAACACGAGATNCCAATATGCACTATTTAGCTAAAGAGCTTNGAAAAATTGGAATATTACTGCAGGAAGTCAGAATAGTATCAGATCAAGAAAATGCAATTGTATTTGCAATAACTGAGTTGAGAAAAAAATTCGATCACATTTTTACCAGTGGTGGCATCGGCCCAACCCATGATGATATTACAGCTGATTCTGTTGCAAAAGCATTTAAAGTCAAAATTAGTGTACGACATGACGCAAAACAAATATTAACAGATTATTACAAAAATAAGGGTATACTGCTAAATGANTCTCGATTACGTATGGCNAGGATTCCTGATGGAGCCAAATTAATAAAAAATAGTATTTCTGGTGCCCCAGGGTTTCAAATTGAAAACGTTTATGTAATGGCTGGTGTTCCTTTAATATTTCAATCNATGGTTTTATTTTCTTTAAAAAATATACAAAATGGATCTCCAATAATATCACAATCCGTTATAATAAATAAACCTGAAGGCGAAATAGCTGAAATTCTGGAAAAGTTGGCTGTTGAAAATCCCGAAATAAGCTTTGGATCTTACCCTTTTTTTAAGGATGGAAAATTAGGCACAGATATTGTTATTAAAGGAAACAACAAAGATACCATTATTNATTTAACACGTGATATCAAAACNATATTTAAACCGAGGNACTGATTATGAATGAATCTGCAAAAAAAATAATAGCATTAGATCTTCCTGAAATGAATCCATTGCCTGAGCATATAGCAAAATATTTCAAACTATGTGAGGATAAGCTTGGTATGGTTCCAAATGTATTAAAAGCTTATGCATTCAATGAAACAAAATTAAATGCATTTACAAATATGTATAACGATTTGATGCTTGGAGAGAGTTCAATCAGCCAACTTGAGCGTGAAATGATCGCTGTGGTCGTATCTTCAATCAATCGATGTTACTATTGCTTGGTCGCCCATGGAAACTCTGTAAGAAAACTTTCGAACAATCCAGAATTAGGCGAACAAATGGCGATAAATTATAGATTAGCAGATCTAAAACCTAATCAAAGGGCTATGATGGATTTTGTAGTAAAAATGACAGAAGAAAGTTACAAAATAGAAGAGCAGGATAGACAGGTATTACGTGACAACGGTTATTCTGATCACGATATTTGGGATATAGCATCAATTGCTAGTTTTTTTAATATGAGCAATCGAATGGCTTCCGCAATAGATATGAGACCAAACATTGAATACCATTCCCTCGATAGATGACTGTTAAATCTTTAATATTTATTCTAATATTATTCTGTANTCCAGCTATATGTAATTCTTTAGAAATTTTAACCCTACCTTTTAAAGCTGAGCTCAAATACGAGCGCCTATCAAAGCGTAGTGATATCAAAATCATAGTTGGCACTGATAATACAGGACCAAAAAAGATAGCCGCAAAACCGTTANATTTGCTACAACAAGTTTGGGAAGTTAAAAATATATCAAGGACAGATAGATTATTAGACGAAATAAAAACGCATTTATACAAAGAAGGCTTTGAAGTTATATTCGAATGTGATTTCAGATCATGTGGTTCGTTCAACTTCAGATTTAACGCAAACATTGTTAACGAGCCGCAAATGCACGTAGATCTTGGTGACTACAAGTTTATAACATTAAAAGCTTCAACCAGTGATAAGATAAACTTTATAACATATATCATCAGTAAGGGCTCAAATATTGGGTATGTTCAATTAAATGCTTATGGAAAAAACTTATCCAAAAAAAATAACTCCAAAACGAATAAAGGTTTTAACGACAACTGGATTCCAAATTTTAATGACCTTAAAGGATCAATAATTTTACAAGGATTAAGGTTCAANACTGGCTCATCTGATATTACCGACGCAAATATCAAAATATTATCNAGCTTAGCAAATTATTTGATTTTAAATGATTCTGAAAAGATAATTCTTGTTGGTCATACTGATGCTAGTGGAAGTTTGAAGAACAATATTATGTTATCCAAGGAGCGTGCCGAGTCTGTCAAAAACTTATTCGTTGCTCAGTTTAATGTTAATCCNGACCAAATTGCGACAAATGGTGTTGGGTTTCTTGCTCCAATCGCCTCAAACGAAACTGAAAAAGGTCGTGACCAAAATCGACGTGTTGAGGTTATTATAATGCCAACTCTAAACTAGATTNCTTAACAAANAATTATATAACCTTAACAATTATAAATGGACTTGTTTTTTTTATAATTTAGCAATATACGAGTGCAACATCGAGTTTTGGCTTCCAAACCCAGCGCTCTCCGAAATTTACTACGGGCTGGTGGCCCGTTTTTTTTTGTTTAGGATCTATTGTGAATAATTTAATTGCTAAAACAGAATTAGACAATCGTATGTTGAAAATATTTTCACCAGTAGTAGAGGATATGGGCTTTGAAATTGTAAGGGTGAGGTTGGTTGATGGCAGATCTAAATTAATTCAGGTTATGGTCGACAATTCTTCAGGAACTATAAATGTAGATGAATGTGCGAAAATCTCTACCGAACTTTCCGCAATTATAGATCTCGAGGATCCGTACGATGACCCATTTAATCTAGAGGTTTCATCACCAGGTATTGATAGACCGCTCACAAGATTAACTGATTTCGAAGCATGGAACGGTTATGAGGCAAAAATTGAAACGATTGAGGCTATAGATGGGCAAAAACGATTTAAAGGCGTTTTAGCAGGAATTAATAATGAGGAAGTTTTAATTACAATTAACATTGGAACAATTGGTTTGGATTTTAATTGGATTTCAGATGCAAAGTTAATTTTAACAGACGACTTAATTACCGAAACACTGAATCAACAAAATAAATTTAATGAAAATGATTTTGACGAAATTGAACAAGAAGTTTTAAATTGAGAGGAAAAATTTAATGGCTATTACAAGTGCAAACAGATTAGAACTGCTACAGATTGCAGAATCTGTTGCAAGAGAGAAGTTAATTGATCCAGACTTAGTAATTGAAGCTATGGAAGAGTCTATGGCGAGGGCAGCAAAATCAAGATATGGTGCTGAACTTGATATACGCGCATATATTGATCGGAAAACAGGTGATTTGACAATGCAACGTGTTCGGACAGTAGTAGAGGAGGTTGAAAATAGTTTTCAAGAGCTGACTGTAGAAGATGCCGCTGTTTATAAGGACGACGCTGTTTTAGGTGACCAATTAATCGATGAACTACCACAAATGGATTTTGGCAGAATTGCAGCACAGTCTGCTAAACAGGTTATTTTACAAAAAGTTAGAGAAGCTGAAAGAGAAAGACAATATGAAGAATTTAAAGATAGAATAGGTACGATAATAAATGGAGTTGTAAAAAGAGAAGAATATGGAAATGTCATAGTAGATGTTGGAAGAGGTGAGGCCATTCTTAGACGAGATCAAAAGATTGGCCGCGAAAGCTTTAGAAATGGAGACCGTGTTCGTGCTTACATAAAAGATGTAAGATCAGAGACACGTGGTCCACAAATATTTTTATCAAGAACAGCTCTAGAATTTATGTCAGAACTATTTAAAATGGAAGTTCCAGAGATTTATGATGGTATTATAGAGATAAAAACCGTTGCTAGAGATCCAGGGTCTCGTGCTAAAATTGGCGTTATTTCTAACGATAATTCTATTGATCCTGTCGGTGCATGTGTGGGAATGCGTGGTAGCCGTGTACAGGCGGTAGTAAATGAATTACAGGGTGAAAAAATTGATATAATCCCATGGAATGAAGATGCGCCAACTTTTCTAGTAAACGCTTTGCAACCTGCTGAGGTAAGCAAAGTTGTTTTAGACGAAGAAGCTGAAAGAATTGAAGTTGTAGTGCCAGATGAGCAATTATCATTAGCNATTGGTAGAAGGGGTCAAAATGTTAGGTTAGCTTCACAATTAACAAATCTAGATATCGATATAATGACAGACTCTCAAGAATCTGAAAGGCGTCAGANCGAGTTCAATGAGCGTACAACCTTGTTCACCGAAGCTTTGAATGTAGATGAAGTTGTCGCACAACTACTTGTATCAGAAGGATTTGCCGCTTTGGAAGAAGTGGCTTATGTCGAGATTGAGGAATTATTGACAATCGAAGGCTTTGATCANTCAACCGCTGAAGAATTACAAGCTCGGGCACGAGAGTTCTTGGAAGAGCAAAATAANAAGGCAATAACTCAAGCTCAAGAATTAGGTGTTGAAGATAGTCTTACAGGGTTTGATGGCCTTACCCCACAAATGTTAGTTGCNTTAGCTGAGGATGATATAAAAACACTTGAGGACTTTGCTACTTGCGCAGACTGGGAGCTATCAGGTGGATGGACCATAGTAGATGGCAAACGCCACAAAGATGAAGGGATTTTAGAAAAATTCGACTTNTCTTTAGAAGAAGCNCAAAATCTAGTAATGACAGCTCGGATAGAGCTGGGTTGGGTTGATCCTGAAGATCTCAAGGAAGAAAAAGTTGGAGAAGAAGAAACAATTTAATAGATAAAATGATGAAAGATAAAAANNAAACGAGAGCTAATAAGCAAAAGCAAAGAAGGTGCATATCTTCTGGTGAGGTCTGTGATAAGTCTGNCATGATACGTTTTATTGTAGGTCCAAANAATGAANTAATTCCAGATATTTCAGAAAAACTTCCTGGAAGAGGAATCTGGGTAAAGTCGAATCGCTCTTTCCTTGAAAAAGCTCTTTCAAAAAAGCTCTTTATTAAATCTGCAAAATACAAAGTTTCAGTTCGTCACGATCTAATTAATCTCGTTGAGGCAATTTTATTAAAAAGTGTTTTAGCTTTAATTTCGCTATCGAGAAAATCAGGAATAGCGGTGTCTGGCTATGAGAAAGTCAAGTCCACTTTATCAGATGGATCGGCAAGTATATTAATACAAGCAAAAGATGGCTCCAATAACCAAAAGTCGAAACTAAGGCCACCAAATGGATCAAAAAGCTATATTGACTGCCTTTCCAGTAGTGAGCTTGGGGAGGCCTTTGGTAGAAATTATGTTGTTCATGCTTCCCTTACCTCTGGTGGTCTAAGCAAACGTGTAGTACATGAGGCCTTAAGATTGAATAATGTGCGCGGATTCGAGCAAATTAATGAAAAACTTTCGGCAAGCGCCGGTTAAAATTAGATTTTGGAATAAACATGACTGATAATGAAAATAAATCTGGTAAGAAACTTGGTCTTTTGGGAGGAGCGCCGTCAAGACCTGGTCAAGTTCGACAAAGTTTTAGTCATGGACGTTCTAAATCTGTAGTTGTTGAAACAAAGAGAAAACGCGTTATCGTTCCAAAGCACAACACAGGCACATCTCAGACAAACAATTCTCAAACCACAACCACACCCTCAAAAACACCAGGCGGATTATCTAGCTCAGAACTAGACAGACGCAAGAAAGCTTTGGCTGCCGCTCGGCAAAGGGAAGCGTTAGATAAAGATAAGCGAGATGCTGAAGAGAAGAGTCGAGAACAAGAGAGAGAAGAAAAGCGCGCTATTTTAGAAACAAAAGAAAAGGAAGACGCTGAGCGTAAAGAAAAAGAGANAGAGAAAGCAGAAGAAGAAAAGCGNGCTGTTGCTGCCGTAGTAGAAGCAACTAAAATAGCTGAAGACCTTCCTATAATNCAAGCTTCTGAAGACACAACTCGTTCTGCTGCAAAAGCATCACGAAAAGGCCCAGACCGAGAAGAACCAAGAAAGCAACAATCGCCCAGAACCCCAAAGGGTGGTGATAATGATAGACGTAGGTCTGGCAAACTAACATTGACTCAAGCATTGAATGATGAGGGTGGTCGTCAAAGGTCAATGGCAGCAATTAGACGCAAACAAGAACGTGAAAAACGTAAGATGTTAGATTCTAATCAGGAGAGAGAGAAAGTTGTAAGAGACGTTCAAGTTCCAGAAACAATTGTTGTACAAGAATTGGCGAACAGAATGGCAGAACGGGTTTCTGATGTTGTTAAATCATTGATGACCAATGGTATGATGGTCACACAAAATCAATCAATTGATGCTGATACTGCAGAACTCATAATTCAAGAATTTGGACACAAAATTGTACGTGTTTCTGATGCGGATGTTGAGGATGTTATTGATGCAATAAAAGATGATCCAAAAAGCTTAAAACCAAGAGCGCCAGTAATAACAGTTATGGGCCATGTAGATCATGGTAAAACGTCCCTGTTGGACGTAATTAGAAAAGCAAATGTGGTTTCAGGAGAAGCAGGGGGCATTACCCAACATATCGGCGCATATCAGGTAAAAACCGATGATGGAAAACTTCTTTCATTTTTAGATACACCAGGACATGCTGCTTTTACTTCGATGCGATCTAGGGGAGCTCATGTAACAGACATAGTAATTTTAGTTGTAGCCGCTGACGATAGTGTAATGCCCCAAACAATTGAAGCTATAAATCACTCAAAAGCTGCTAACGTACCAATGATTGTAGCAATTAATAAATGCGATAAACAATCTGCTGATCCAGATAAAGTTAGAACTGAATTACTGCAACATGAGGTAATTGTTGAAAAAATGTCAGGTGATGTTTTAGATGTGGAGGTCTCAGCAGAAACAGGAGAAGGCATAGACACATTACTTGAATATATTTCTCTCCAATCAGAATTATTAGAACTAAAAGCAAACCCAAATAGAGCTGCTGAGGGGGCTGTGATCGAAGCCAAATTAGATGTAGGTAGAGGTCCAATTGCAACAGTATTAGTACAAAAAGGAACGTTAAATCAGGGTGATATTTTCGTTGTCGGTGAGCAATGGGGACGAGTAAGAGCACTTATAAATGATCAAAATGACCGGGTGAAACATGCTGGCCCCTCTGTTCCTGTTGAGGTTTTAGGTTTGAACGGAACTCCAGAAGCTGGTGATGTTTTAAACGTTGTTTCAACAGAAGCACAGGCTCGTGAGATTGCAGATTATCGAGCACAAGTGTTAAAAGACAAAAAGGCTGCTGTAGGAAGTGGCACAAGTTTAGAGCAACTTTTAGCCAATGCAAAAGCAAATGAAAACTTACGAGAATTACCAATTCTTGTAAAATCAGACGTTCAGGGTTCAGCTGAGGCTATTGTTCAGGCAATGGAAAAAATAGGNAATGAAGAAGTTAGGGTAAGAGTCTTGCACTCTGGTGTTGGTGCAATTACAGAATCAGACGTTACTTTAGCAGAAGCATCAAAAGCACCAATAATGGGCTTTAATGTAAGAGCCAATGCCCCAGCTCGACAATCAGCTAATCAAAAAGGTGTAGANCTAAGATATTATTCAGTAATTTATGATCTCGTTGATGANATCAAGTCAGCTGCTTCTGGCCTGCTCTCGTCAGAANTCAGAGAAAACTTCATTGGATATGCAAAAATATTAGAAGTTTTTAAAGTAACTGGTGTTGGAAAAGTTGCAGGGTGTCAAATAACAGAAGGGCTTGCTCGCCGATCCTCAGGTGTTCGCCTTCTCAGAGATGATNTTGTTATACACGAAGGTACCTTAAAAACTTTGAAACGATTTAAGGACGAAGTGAATGAGGTCAATTTAGGCCAGGAGTGTGGAATGGCCTTTGAAAATTATGAAGATATAAGAAAAGATGATGTAATTGAAATTTTTGAACGGCAAGAAATAGAGAGAAGCCTTGATTAAANTGCGATTATTATTTCTTAATCTAATTAAATTGTCATAATTCAAACAAAAATTATCTTTTTATAGCGCTTCCCCTTGTAGGGGCTCTTGAGCAAACCTATATAACATTCGAATTTAACGTTGAGATAGTTTTTCAACTANAATTAATTAGTAAATAAATAATCATGGTTGTGAAAAACCGTTGGAAAGGACCTTTAGATGGGTAAAGTAATTGGAATTGATCTAGGAACAACAAACTCGTGTATCGCTATAATGGACGGATCTCAACCGAAGGTCGTAGAAAATACNGAAGGTGCAAGGACAACACCNTCAATTGTCGCATTTGCAAATGAAGAAAAACTTGTAGGACAACCCGCTAAAAGGCAAGCCGTCACAAATCCAGANAATACAGTTTTTGCAGTAAAGCGATTAATAGGAAGAAGGCTTGACGACAAACACATTCAAAAAGATATTAAAAATATTCCATATGCCCTTGTAGACGGTGGGAATGGCGACGCTTGGGTAGAAGCAAACAATGATAAGTTTTCTCCCTCGCAGGTCTCGGCATTCATATTACAAAAAATGAAAGAAACAGCAGAAGCATATCTTGGTGAAAATGTAGANCAAGCTGTAATTACAGTCCCGGCCTATTTTAATGATGCGCAAAGACAGGCAACTAAAGATGCNGGNAAAATTGCTGGACTTGAGGTTCTAAGAATTATAAATGAGCCAACTGCTGCTGCTTTGGCCTATGGTTTAGACAAAAAAGAGGCCCGCACCATCGCAGTTTATGATTTGGGCGGTGGCACCTTTGATGTAACAATTTTAGAAATTGATGATGGCCTATTTGAAGTAAAATCAACAAACGGNGACACTTATTTGGGTGGTGAAGACTTCGATATGAGAATTGTAGATTATCTAGCGTCAGAATTCAAAAAAGAAAATGGCGTCGACTTAAAAAAAGATAAAATGGCGTTGCAAAGGCTTAAAGAAGCTGCCGAAAAAGCTAAAATAGAACTATCTTCAAGCCAACAAACAGAAATAAANCAACCTTTTATATCTATGGATCCAAATGGGGGTCAACCATTACATATGGTTTTAAANCTGACTAGATCAAAATTAGAAAGTTTGGTTGCGGATTTAGTGAAACAGTCTTTGAAACCGTGCCAGGCTGCTTTGAAGGATGCAGGATTAGCAAAAGGTGATATTGACGAGGTGGTATTAGTTGGTGGTATGACAAGAATGCCAAAGGTAATGGANGAAGTTTCAAACTTTTTTGGAAAAGAGCCTCATAAAGGTGTTAATCCAGACGAAGTCGTTGCTATGGGCGCTGCAATCCAAGCAGGCGTACTACAAGGTGATGTTAAAGACGTAGTTCTTCTAGATGTAACNCCTTTATCATTAGGGATTGAAACATTAGGTGGGGTGTTTACCAGACTAATTGATCGAAACACCACTATCCCAACAAAAAAATCNCAAGTTTTTTCAACTGCAGAGGACAATCAAACAGCTGTGACCATTCGNGTCTTTCAAGGTGAGAGGGAAATGGCTGCAGATAATAAAGTTCTTGGACAGTTTAACTTAGAAGAGATACCACCAGCTCCACGTGGGNTGCCTCAAATTGAGGTGGCGTTTGATATTGACGCCAATGGTATTGTGTCAGTTAACGCTAAAGATAAAGCCACTGGAAAAGAACAACAAATTACAATCCAGGCATCAGGTGGTCTATCAGAAGATGAAATAGATCAGATGGTGCAAGACGCAGAAGCAAACGCTGATGCAGATAAAGAACGCAAAGAGNTGGTTGAGGCAAAGAATCAGGCAGAAGGNTTAATACATTCTACAAATAAATCTCTCGAAGAGCATAGTGATAAAGTTGACCCNACAACTGTTGAAGCCATTGAGCTNGCAGTCAAAGCNCTCGAAGATGTTCTTGAAAGTGAAGATGCTGATAAAATCAAGTCGGGAATTCAAAATGTAACCGAAGCTTCTATGAAATTGGGTGAAGCTATCTATAAAGCTTCAGCCGAAGCCGAAGGTGGGGTTCCTCCTGAGGGAATGGATGAAGAAGAGTTACGTGGCGTTGACGAAGATATTGTTGATGCTGATTTTGAAGATTTAAGTGATGATGAGCAAAAATAAATAATCCTAAGTTTATAAGGGGTGTTAATTTACACTCCTTGTTTTTCAAAGAGGGGCACAAATATTGTCTAAGCGCGATTATTATGAAGTACTTGGTGTCTCTTCAAATGCGTCTGAAGCTGAGCTTAAAAAAGCCTATAGAACAAAGGCAAAAGAACTTCACCCGGACAGAAACTCTGATAACCCAAATTCGGAAAGCCAGTTTAAAGAAGTAAACGAGGCCTATGATGTTCTAAAAGATCAAAACAAAAAAGCGGCGTATGATAGATATGGACATGCTGCATTTGAAGGCGGCAGTGCGGGACCTGGAGCAGGAGGATTCCATGGTGGGGGCGACTTTTCATCTGCTTTTTCTGACGTTTTTGAAGATTTATTTGGGGATTTTCGAGGAAATCAAAATGGACGGCAACGTGCGTCAAGAGGTTCAGACCTAAGATACAATCTAAATATCAGTTTAGAAGAAGCATTTTCTGGCATCCAAAAAAAAATTACTATTCCCTCAAGTGTTAACTGTAACGATTGCAATGGAACTGGGGCTTCTGGAGGTGCAGAACCAACAACCTGCCCCACATGCTCAGGAATGGGGAAGGTTAGAGCTCAACAAGGTTTTTTTACGGTTGAAAGAGGGTGTCCAACATGCTCAGGAATGGGACAAATAATTAAAAACCCTTGCCAAAAGTGTAAAGGTTCTGGGCAAGAAGAAAAAGAAAGGTCTCTTTCTGTAAATATACCATCTGGTGTCGAAACCGGAACTAGAATACGTTTAAGCGGTGAAGGAGAAGCAGGAGTCAGGGGAGGACCTAGTGGTGATCTATATATCTTTACAGAAATCGCTGAACATAAAATCTTCGAACGTGATGGAAAAAATTTGTACTGTCGAATTCCTGTTAGCATGACAACGGCCGCAATCGGTGGCGAAATTGAAGCACCAACGATAGATGGGGGTCGTAGCAGGGTTAAAATACCAAACGGAAGTCAATCAGGACGACAAATGAGGCTCCGAAGTAAGGGCATGCCGGCATTACGGGGTTCAGGCAATGGGGATCTTTTTATTGAGCTTGCTGTGGAAACTCCAGTTAACTTAACATCAGAACAAAAAGACTTATTAAAACAGTTTGAGGCTCTTAGTGTGGACAACAACCCGCACAGCAAAAACTTTTTTTCTAGTGTTAAAAGTTTTTGGGAATCAGTCAAAAATTAGTGGCTTTACTTGAGATTTGTTTGAAAAGCTTATAACTTTTTCTAAGCTTGGTATCGCGTCAGATGTGCCTTTCCTTGTAACCTGAATTGCAGACGCAAATGAAGCAATTTCCATCGATGCATCAATAGCATTACCTTGATCCAAATAAGAAGCAAAATAACCCAAGTAGGTATCTCCTGCACCGGTCGTATCAACCGGCTTAACAGATGGAGCAGCACAATTTATTTGAATTGTAGCACTTATATAAGAAGATCCTTTGGAACCTTTAGTAATTAAAAGAGGCTTATTTAAACTTGACCCAAACTCCTCCATTAAAAGCGCGTGTTCAGTTTCATTAACGACTATTAAGTCAACAAAATCATAAACACTCTCAAGATGGGTGATACTAAATGGTGCTGCAGAATAAATTACCATCATGCTTTTTGACCTTGCAATTTTAGCTGCTTCTGGAACTAAACTGACCTCGTTTTGTAAAAGAAAAATATCTTTAGGTAGGGCGCTTTCTAAGCCCAAAGATATCCTCTCTAAAGCTTGATCATCATTTGCACCGGCGAAAAACGTGATTGCATTTTCTCCTTTCGGATCAATCGTAATGTTCGCATGACCAGTTTTTACACTGCTGATATAGATATGTTTTGTATTTATTTTCAGTTTTTGCAGATTATTAAGTATATGCTCACCATCAAAACCGATAGCACCTATATGAACAACATCTGATCCTGCTTTTCTAGCAGCAATTGATTGATTAGCTCCCTTTCCTCCTAAGCCGAAGTTTACATCGTTAGCTCTTACAGACTCTCCCGGCACCGGTATTCGTGGCATTCTATAGAAATTATCTAACACAATAGATCCAAAATTATAAATCGTCATAAATTAACCTACTTTACATGCTGCCATAACAGCCATGTTTAGTATATCATTGCCTGTGGCAGCCATATTGCAAAGCTGAACAGGCTTATCAATACCAGATAAAATTGGCCCTATAACCGTAGCACCACCCATCTCTTGCATTAATTTTACAGATATTGATCCCGAATGTCTTGCTGGAACAACAAGAATATTCGCCGGTTCTGTTAGCCTACAAAATGGATAGCTTGCCAAAACTTCTTCATTTAAAGCAACATCAGCGGTCATTTCCCCATCATATTCAAAATCAGCACCACGCTTGTCTAATACTAAAGGTGCTTTACTCATTTTCTCAGCCCTTTCAGAAACTGGATAACCAAAGTTTGAAAAACTAACAAATGCAACTCTTGGCTCCAAACCTAAATTTCTAGCAACACCAGCCGCTCTTTCTGCTATATCTGCTAAATCTTCTTCTTCTGGCCATTCGTGGACCAAAGTATCAGCCATCAAAACCAAGCGGCCTCGTAACATCATTGCAGTAACACCCACAGCTCCATCACCTGGCTTTGCATCAAAAACTCTGTTTATTCTACTTAATACAGCAGCTGATTTTCTGGTTGCGCCTGTTACCATTCCGTCGCCATGCCCATGAGCAAGCATAAGTGAAGCAAAAATGTGTCGATCTCGAGAAGCCATTTTATGACAATCTCCTTGATCAAAACCTTGGCGCTGTAACCGATTATAAAGAAACGTTTTATATTCGGATAGATGCACTGTGTTGGCCGCATTGATAACTTCTAGCTCCGAATAAGCATCTGACAAACCCTCTGCTTCCAGCTTTTTCTTGATATCTTTTTCTCTGCCCACAACTATTGCTTGACCAAGCCCAGATCGAACATAGCTAACAGCCGCGCGAAGCACTCGAACATCATCTCCCTCAGCAAAAATCATCCTTGCTTGAGCATTTTTTGCCCTAACATGTAAAGTTTGTAACATAGATGCTGTAGGGTCCATGCGTGCTCTTANATTTAATTCATATGCCGCCATATCTATTATTGGTCTACGAGCGCATCCGGTATCCATTCCAGCCTTGGCTACTGCTGGTGGAATAGTAAATATAAGCCTTGGATCAAAAGGTGTCGGAATTATATAGTCTCTTCCAAAACTAAGTTTTTTGCCATACGCCATTGCAACTTCATCAGGCACGTCTTCCCGCGCAAGCTTTGCAAGGGCTTCAGCACAAGCTATTTTCATTGGATCGTTTATAGCTCGCGCATTAATATCCAATGCTCCCCTAAATAGGTAGGGGAACCCCAAAACATTATTNACCTGATTTGGATAATCAGACCGCCCTGTTGCTACAATTGCATCTGGCCTGATTAAATGAGCCTCCTCAGGAGTTATTTCAGGATCAGGATTAGCCATCGCAAAAATTACAGGATCTTTATTCATGCTTTCAAGCATTTTTGCTGTTACCGCTGCCTTTACAGACACGCCTATAAATACATCAGCTCCTTTCATAGCCTCTTCCAAAGATCGCAACTTTGTAGAAATTGCATGAGCCGATTTCCACTGATTCATACCTTCAGACCGGCCTTGAAAAATTACCCCTTTAGTATCACAAGCTATACAGTTTTCATGTTTAGCTCCCATTGTTTTAATCAGCTCTAAACAAGCTATGCCAGCAGCACCCGCTCCATTCAAAACAATTTTACAATCCTCAATTTTCTTGCCTGTTAAATATAATGCATTTAACAGGCCCGCAGCACATATAACTGCTGTTCCATGTTGGTCGTCATGAAATACTGGGATATCCATTAATTCCTTCAGTTGTTGTTCTATNATAAAACAATCTGGCGCCTTAATATCTTCTAAATTTATTCCTCCAAATGAGGGGCCCATGTATTTTACAGCGTTTACAAACTCATCCGGATCTTCCGTATCAAGTTCAATGTCTATCGAATTAACATCTGCAAATCTTTTAAATAAAACTGCTTTCCCTTCCATAACAGGCTTTGATGCTAATGCTCCCAAGTTTCCCAACCCCAAAATTGCTGTTCCATTTGATATAACAGCCACAGTATTTCCACGTGTCGTATAATCAAAGGCACTCTCTGGGTTTTTTGCTATCTCATTCACTGGCACTGCCACACCAGGAGAATATGCCAATGAAAGGTCTCTCTGTGTTGCCATAGCTGTAGANGCAACAACTTCTAACTTTCCAGGCTTTGGCTCTAAGTGATATGCCAACGCCTCTTCATCAGTNAACTTTCCATTACNAGCCATTTTATNTCCTAAAGTTTTTTGAAAAGAACGTTTAACAAAGTAAACAAAACTTCTCAACCTAAAGATAACATAACCTCTTTAATATATCAGGTAAGGGCGTTAGAATCNAAAAATCAACATTTTGAGATAACTNATGGCTGCAGAAACACAAAAAACAACTCCTATGATGGAGCAGTTCTTTAGCATAAAAAAAGAATATCCAAATGCTTTGTTGTTTTATCGAATGGGAGATTTTTATGAGTTATTTTTTGAAGATGCAATAAAAGCCTCTGACGCATTAAATATCACACTGACAACNCGAGGAAAACATTTAGAGCAAGCAATACCAATGTGTGGAGTGCCCGCACATTCAGCNGACAATTATCTGCTATCTTTAATTAAACAAGGGTTTAAAGTAGCCATTTGTGAACAGATGGAAAGCCCCAGTGATGCAAAGAAACGGGGTTATAAAGCGATAGTTAACCGAGATGTTGTTAGATTGGTTACACCTGGAACTTTAACAGAAGAAACGTTGCTTAACGCTAGAGAGTATAATTTTTTAAGTGCGTTTTCCGAAATTAGGGGAAGCTGTGCATTAGCATGGGTTGATATATCCACAGGGGACTTTCATGTAAAATCTTTCAAAAAATCCCATTTAGGTGACCTGCTTTCACGATTAGCGCCAAAAGAAATCTTGGTGTCTGAGAGTTCAAAAGAATCGCTATTAGAAAAATTATTTGATTTAAAGCCAACCATTACCCCATTAGCAAATCTAATGTTTGAAAGTTCTAGCGCTAATCGTAGGTTAATTAATTTCTACAATGTTAATACCTTAGAAGGTTTTGGCAATTTCAACAGAGTGGAAATGTCAGTACTAAGTGCTATCCTTGAGTATTTGAATCTAACTCAAAAAGGTATTCTTCCAATATTAAAAACCCCCATTAGAGAACCCAGAGAAGGCTCATTAAATATTGATAGCTTCACTAGAAAGAATCTTGAGCTAACCCTATCTCTTTCTGGGGAAAAAGCAGGGTCACTATTAAATATTATTAATAAGACAGTAACTGCTGCAGGGGCTCGCATGCTTGAAAGTCGCCTGAGCAACCCATCTACCAATATTGAACTGATAAAAAATAGACAAGATGACGTTCAATATTTTGTTGACCACAATAAGCTTAGAAAAAATACCCAAAAAAATCTAAGTCATATTCTAGATATCGAACGGGGCTTGATGCGACTCTCTCTTAATAGATCAAATCCTCGAGACCTCAAAGCTATAAGTAACGGACTAATTTATAGTGAAAAAATATTTAAAGAAATAAACTCTGTAAAAGAAGCAAATTTTCTGTCGTTTAATACCAATTCGTTAAGTGGTCATAATGCCATAATAGATACCATCGAAAATGCATTAATTGATAACCCCCCTACTAATTTTAAAGAAGGCGGGTTTATCAAGCCTGGATTTGACTCTGCGTTAGATAATGAACGAAAACTTAGAGATGATGGAAAAAAACTTTTAACAGAGCTTCAAATCAACCTCTCTGAAAGATGTAAGATTCCCACACTTAAAATAAAATTTAATAACGTCTTGGGTTTTTTTATTGAGGTGTCAGCACGCCATTCTAAACATATGTTGTCTCCACCCCACAGTGAGCTCTTCATACACAGGCAAACAACCGCAAACTCTATTAGATTTACAACTAATGAACTGACTGAAGCAGAATCAAAAATTCTAAATGCAGAAAATAAAGCAATAGAGCGTGAAAGCTATATATTTGAACAAATACAAAAAGAAATTCTGAAAAATGCTAAAGAAATTCTCGTCACCGCAAAAAGCATATCAGAAATTGACGTTATATGTTCTTTATCCAGCACAGCTGATGCCAAAAACTGGTGTAAACCAAGAGTTGATAAAACAACAAGTTTTGAAATAATAGGTGGACGACATCCTGTCGTAGAAAGCTCTCTTCAAGAAAACACAAAACACAATTTCATTCCAAATAACTGCAATCTAACTTGTGATAAAGACACTGCTAACATTTGGCTTATTACCGGACCAAACATGGCTGGAAAATCCACTTTTCTGAGACAAAACGCTATCCTTGTTGTCTTGGCGCAAATGGGCTCCTTTGTGCCAGCATCTTCTGCTCACATTGGAATTGTAACAAAGCTCTTTAGTAGAGTCGGAGCGTCTGATGATTTAGCAAGAGGACATTCTACCTTTATGGTGGAAATGGTGGAAACAGCTGCTATCTTAAACCAGGCAGATGAAAGATCATTAGTAATTTTAGACGAAATTGGCAGAGGAACAGCGACCCATGATGGTTTGTCCATTGCCTGGGCTACTCTAGAGCATCTTCACGAACAAAACAGATGTCGCGCTTTATTTGCCACTCACTACCATGAGTTAGCGTCTCTTTCTAAAAAACTGAACGGTATTACTAATGCAACTGTTTCTATAAAAGAGTTCAAAGAAGAAATTATTTTTTTATATGAGGTTGTTTTAGGCTTCGTGGATAGATCCTATGGTGTTCAAGTTGCAAAACTAGCTGGCATGCCCAGATCAGTTTTAATGAGAGCCAATCAGGTGCTATCAGCACTTAANTCAACTGATCAAAAAAACACACCAAACACAATAAAAACACTCGAAACCTTGCCTCTGTTTGAACAATCGATGGCCAATACCCAATTAACAAAAAAAACGACCTCAGAAATTGAAACTCANCTTGAAAATACAGACCCAGACGGNATGACTCCTAAAGAAGCTCTTGATTTAATTTATAAATTAAAAGANATGATTTTAAACTAACCTGGATTAGAAGAGACNCCNACTTGAGCCGGGCGCAATANTCGGTCNCCTATCTTAAAACCTACCGCCATAACTTGAATAATTTCACCAGCTTTTGATTCTGGCAAAGGCGCTTCAAACATTGCCTGGTGAATCAATGGATCAAAAACATCCCCCTCCTCAGGCATAATTCTTATTATTTTATGTTTCTCAAAACCATTAATTAATTCTTTTTGGGTTAATTCAATTCCTTCTATCAGTCCAGCATTTGACTTTCTTTGTTCGTCACTTACAGCATCTAGTGCTCTAGTAATATTATCATATACCGAAAGTAAATCTCTCGCTAATTTAGTGCCACCATATACCTCGGCGTCACTTCTATCTCTAATAGATCGTTTTCTAAGGTTTTCAGAATCTGCAAGCGTTCGCATCAGTTTATCTTGAAGAATATCTCTCTCCTCAATAATCTTTTCTAAATTTGGGCCTTCCTGTTCATCAGGCTCATGTTCTGCACCTAAACTTTCCTCACTCTCTTCTGATTCTGCTATCAATTCATCCAAGGACAGAAGCNCCTCTGNTTTGCTTTTTTTTGGTTGTTGTTTGTCGCTCATATTTTCCTCTTTTAACCACGTTCCAATAATGTTTTACCCACTAATTGAGCTGTATAATCTACAATTGGAACAATTTTTCCATAATTTAATCTTGTTGGCCCAATGACACCAACAGCGCCAATAATTTTGTGTTCAGAATTCATATAGGGAGAAATAATCAAAGAACTACCCGAAAGNGAAAAAAGTTTGTTTTCGGAACCAATAAACACTCGAACTCCATCTCCTTTTTCTGTCAAGTTTAAAAAGTTGGCGATATCCTGTTTTCGTTCCAAATCATCAAAAAGCTCTCTTATTTTTTCAAAATCATCTTCTGCTGTATTGCCNTCTATAAGATTTGCACGTCCCCTTACAATCAACCTACTNTTGTCNGTGTCCTTTCCNTCCCAAACAGCAAGTCCATCTTTAACCAACTCTGCCGCCAGTTTGTCTATTTCTAATTGTTTTTCACTAACCTCTTTTTCCATGACCTCACGCAACTCTGACAAGGTTAAACCTCTGGCATGTGAATTCATAAAATTGGCAGCTTCTCTAAAATCTGATTGTGTTTGCCCCAAAGGTGTTTCAAAAACCCGGTTTTCAACCATTCCATCAGCTGTTACTAGAACAGCCAAAGCACGCTCATCTGAAAGACTAACAAACTCAATATGTTTAATAGGAGCCTCTGTTTTTGGTGCCAAAACTAAGCTTGCNCCTTTTGTTAACCTTGATAAGACAGTACCAGTTCTATTTAAAATATTTGACAAGTTTTTTGGATCTTCTTTAATATTACAATCAATTATTTCCTGCTCCTCATCAGAAATTTTACCAACTTCTAANAGNGTATCAACAAATAATCGAAGTCCTTTTTGAGTTGGTATTCTNCCAGAAGAAACATGNGGGCTATTTAAAAGACCAAGCGACTCTAGGTCTTGCATAATATTCCTGATAGTAGCTGGTGATATGTCTTCAGCCAATGAATTAGCAATGCTTTGAGAGCCAACAGGGTCACCTGTTGCAATATAGGAGTCGACCAGATTTCGAAAAACAACCTGACTTCGTTCACTTAGTTCTTGAATTAAATTTTGTTTATGATTCATCTAACAACTTTTTGAAGTTAAACATGTTTAATGATTAGTTTCCAATCAGTCAATTAAGCTTTTAAGCTTTACTCATGCCTTTTTAATAGTTTAGTAACTTGTATCATTTTAAAGGATTAAGAAGTATGCGACCATCAGGACGAAAAGTTGACCAAATACGATCAATCAGCATCGAAACAAACGTTACGATGCATGCTCATGGGTCTTGTATAATTAGATGTGGCAATACACACGTTCTTTGCACTGCGTCTGTTGAGGAGCGCATACCACCATTTTTACGAAACTCTGGTTTGGGATGGATCACAGGTGAGTACGGAATGCTACCTGGTTCGACATCAACTAGAAACAGAAGAGAGGCAACATCAGGAAAGCAATCTGGGCGCACGCAAGAAATTCAAAGGCTAATTGGACGATCATTGAGAGCGTGTGTAGATAGAAGTGCTTTAGGAGAAAGACAAATAACAATCGATTGTGATGTTATACAGGCTGATGGCGGAACTCGATGTGCCGCAATAACAGGTGGCTGGGTTGCTTTAAGATTGGCAACCAACAGACTGTTAGAGACTGACCTTTTAAAAACTGATCCTATTATCGAAAATATGGCTGCTGTAAGTTGTGGAATATATGGAAATCAAGCCATCCTCGATCTGGACTATGCTGAGGATAGTGAGGCAGAGACTGATGCAAACTTTGTATTAACGAATTCAAATAAGATTATTGAAATCCAGGGTTCTGCAGAAGGTGCCCCCTTTTCAAGAGATCAACTTAATAGAATGACAGACTTAGCAGAAAAAGGCGTCAGGGAACTAATGCTAGCGCAAAAAAAAGCAACCGATACTTAAGATGAGAAAAATAGAAGAAGATACTATTGTAATTGCTACTCACAATAATGGTAAGCTTGTTGAAATTTCAGAACTATTTAAAAACTTTAAAATCAAGACAATATCTGTATCAAAGTTTAATCTTAAAGAGCCGAAAGAAACTGAAAGTACCTTTATTGGAAATGCTCGGATAAAAGCACATTTTGCTTCTGAAGCAACCGGTCTACCTGCTCTGTCAGACGATAGTGGTTTAGTGGTTGATGGTTTAAATGGCGCTCCCGGTGTTTATACCGCTGATTGGGCAACGACTGCTCAGGGCAGAAACTTTGACCTCGCAATGGAAAAAGTTTGGTCGCTCTTGGAAGAGAAAAAAACACCCTTTCCAAGGGTAGCACATTTTATATGTGTGCTTTGTATTGCCTGGCCTGATGGCCATGATGAGATATTTGAAGGTAGTATTTCTGGACAAATTGTCTGGCCAATGAAAGGAACAAAAGGCTTTGGGTTTGATCCCGTGTTTCTTCCAGACGGACAAACCAAAACTTTTGGCGAAATGTCACCTGAGAAAAAACATAATATGAGTCATCGATCTGTTGCTTTCAAAAAGTTATTAGATGCCTGCTTCCCTTGACTGGAAAAACTCAGGTTTTGGAATATATGTGCATTGGCCTTTTTGCCAGTCAAAGTGTCCATATTGTGATTTCAACAGTCACGTTAGGCCAGAAGTAAACACTATTAATTGGCAAGAAACCTACTTGTCTGAATTATCAAGGTATCATTCTGAAACGCCTGGTCGTAACGTTGATTCTATTTTTTTTGGTGGTGGAACACCAAGCCTTATGAAGCCAAGCTTGGTTTCCAACATAATTGATAAAATTTCTCTCCTTTGGGGTATAAAGCCAGAAGCAGAAATAACACTTGAGGCCAATCCTTCTTCTGTTGAAGCTGAAAAGTTTATGGCTTTCAAGAATGCTGGTGTCAATCGGGTTTCAATTGGTGTTCAATCTTTAATTGATAAAGATCTAAAACAATTAGGCCGATTACACTCTGTTAAA
Source organism: Paracoccaceae bacterium (assembly GCA_002683355.1). GTDB lineage: Bacteria > Pseudomonadota > Alphaproteobacteria > Rhodobacterales > Rhodobacteraceae. The sequence goes on from NYTF01000027.1 coordinate 25,823, forward strand.
GAAGCATTAAAAGCGATTCATATCGGACGGCAGACGTTTGAGAAAACTAGTTTTGATCTCATTTACGCGAGACAACAGCAGAGTTTAAAAAATTGGGAAGCAGAACTAAATCTTGCATTGAGCTTTGACCCTGATCATTTATCACTTTATCAGCTTACAATTGAACCAAATACAGCGTTTGGCAGACTACACAAAAACGGTAAGTTGATGGGGTTGCCAAATGAGCAAACTAGTGGAGAGCTTTACCATACTACTAATAGTATTTGCTCGTTAAATGGCCTCTTTCACTATGAAGTTTCTAATTACGCAAAGCTGGGTCATGAAAGTATACATAATAAAATTTATTGGAATTATGGTGATTATGTTGGGATTGGACCTGGCGCTCATGGAAGGTTAAGTAACTCAAACGGAAGATATGCTACTCAGAGCCATTCAAACCCTGATAAGTGGGTAAAAAGCGTTCGTAAATCAACTGGCGAAAGTGCTAGAACTCTTATTAGCAAGCCTGACCAAGCAGATGAAATGGTTATGATGGGATTAAGGTTATCTTCAGGGATATCTAAAGCCCGCTATCAAAAATTATCTGGAAAAAAATTTAATGAAAAAAATTTAACGAACTTAATAAATGATGATCTTATCTTGGTTGAAAAAGGTTTTATAAGGGCTACAGAGAGTGGTCGAGCTGTTTTAAACAGCTTGATATTAAGTCTATTATCAGATTAAAAATGTAGCAAGCTATTGTAATTATAGTTGTTTTTCAAGTTTATTTATAAGGAAATCTAATTGGTCTAAGCTTTTGTATTTTATTTTTACCTCTCCTGCCTCTGTCAAGGTATTATGGTTTATATCAACACGCATGCCAATTGACGCTTTTAAATTAGCTTCTATTTCCCGAGTGTCAGCATCCTTTCTTTTAATAAAACTACTTTTTTGTTTCTCAACAAAATCAATCTTAACAAGCTTCTCTACCTCTCGTACAGACAGTTTTTTCCTTATTATTTCTTTCGCTAATAAAGATGCATCTTTTCGGGTAATTAAGGCCCTTGCATGCCCTATTGAAAGAGCGCCTGAATTAAGTAAAGTCTGCACATCATTAGGCAAATTTAACAGACGCAGAAGATTTGCAATGTGACTTCTGCTTTTACCTAAAGCTCTCGAAATTTTATCCTGTGTATGATTAAATCTATCAATCAATTGTTGGTATCCATTGGCCTCATCAATCGGGCTCAAATCGGACCTCTGAATATTTTCGATTATTGCTATTTCTAGAACCTCAACATCACTAAAACTACGCACCACAACAGGTATCTTGTGTAATTTGGCCATTTGGGCTGCCCGCCAACGCCGCTCTCCAGCAACAATCTGATACTTAACTGGGGTTTTACCAATAGCTCTTACAATCAAAGGCTGTATTATTCCCTTTTCGATGATTGAGTTTGACAAATCCATTA
>NYTF01000028.1 GCA_002683355.1 Paracoccaceae bacterium
ATATCCACGGTTTTTGGGTCATCAACTATTTTAGTATCGACTACCGCACTGACAGAAAGTTCATTATTAGCTTCGTTATTATTGGTTTTGCTTTTTCCATTTCGCTTTCGTCGGCGTCTTTTTTTCTTGAAATTTTCTTTTTCAGTCGATTCTTCCTCTGAAGTCACATCTTTAACGGAACTCTCTGTTTGGGTTTCTAATATTGTTGATGTGTGTGTATCCTCTAAAACTGACTGCTCATCAACTTTTGGGATTGCTCTTGTCGCATCCTTGAATTTTTCTATTGTGTAGTTGGGGCTCTTTATATGAGGTTGAGCCTCTATTCGAATTGAAATACTATTTCTTTTTTCAATTTCTAAAATATGATCTCGCTTATGATTTATTAAAAAATTAGCCACATCAAAAGAAGAAGAAATTAATAACTCTTTATTTTTCCCCCTTACTGCTTCTTCTTCAATCTCTCGAAGTATCGTCAAAGCCAAGTTATCATCTGATCTAATTAACCCTGTTCCGTGACAATAATCGCATGGTGCTGTCGTTGCTTCTAGCATGCCCGGCCTTAATCGTTGTCGAGACATTTCAAGAAGTCCAAAATTAGATATTCGACCTACTTGTATTCGCGCTCGATCATTTTTTAGCTTTTCTTTTAAGCGCTTTTCAACTGAGTTGTTATTTCGTCTTTCATCCATATCAATAAAATCTATTACAATCAGGCCTGCCAAGTCCCTAAGGCGTAGCTGCCGAGCCACTTCTTCTGAGGCCTCTAAGTTTGTTCTTAGGGCTGTTTCTTCAATTGATGCCTCTTTGGTTGCTCTGCCTGAGTTAACATCTATTGCCACGAGCGCTTCTGTAATGCCGATTACAATATAACCACCAGATTTTAGTTGGACAGTAGGGTTAAACATTCCGCTCAAAAAGCTTTCTACTTGGTAACGGGCAAACAAAGGCATTGGATTGTCATATAAACGAATTTTTTTTGCGTGGCTTGGCATCAACATTTTCATAAATTCTTTAGCTGATTTATGACCCTGTTCTCCTTCGACAAAAATCTCATCGACATCTCTTGTGTAGAGATCTCTAATAGAGCGCTTTATTAAGCTACCTTCTTCATAAATTTGACATGGAGCAATTGACTTAAGAGTCAGATCTCTAACCTCTTCCCACTGTCGTAATAAATATTCAAAGTCTCTCTTTATCTCTACTTTTGTTCTGTTAGCTCCGGCCGTGCGTATTATCAAACCTGTTCCATCAGGAATATCTAAATCATTTGCAATTGACTTTAGTCGTTTTCGATCATTTGCGTTTGTGATTTTGCGACTTATTCCTCCGCCTCTTGCAGTATTTGGCATTAGGACACAATATCGGCCTGCAATCGATAAATAAGTCGTTAAAGCTGCTCCTTTGTTTCCTCTTTCTTCTTTTACTACTTGAATTAATAAGATTTGCCTTACTTTTACAACTTCCTGTATTTTATATCTACGATGCCTTGGCTTGATTATATTTACTTCTGATGAATCTTCTTTGTCTGCTGTTTCGGTATTTGTCTCATCTTTTGACGTCTGAAGAGCTTCGGAGGAATTAGTTGTTTCAGTGTCTAATGCTTTCTCTTCATCTTGATCCGTAAACTCATTAATATCTTGGCTGAGCTCTTCAGTTGTTAATTCGTTTTCTAATTCTAGTTCTCTTTTTTCAGATTCTTCTTGAATTTGTTGAGCGTATGCTCTCTCCTCTTCAATCAGAAGTTTTCGATCTTCTATCGGAATTTGATAATAATCTGGATGTATTTCAGAAAAGGCCAGGAATCCATGCCTATTACCACCGTAATCAACAAATGCTGCTTGCAATGACGGCTCAACTCTCGTTACTTTTGCTAAATATATATTTCCAGCCAGCTGTTTTTTATTCAGCGACTCAAAATCAAATTCCTCAACTTTATTTCCTTCGACAACGACCACGCGCGTCTCTTCTGCGTGAGTGGCGTCGATAAGCATTTTNTTTGCCATGTTTTCTCTGCTCTGGTCTGTCCAAATAATTTNATTTTTAAAATTAAATACAGCCTGTTTATGGGCAATAAACCATTAANGTTCATAATGTTACAGTTTGAAGTANGATNATTATTATTTAACAAATNATTTTTCTGGTTCNTCGCGTTACAATTCCGGACTATTAGTCCAANTTATTTTGAAGCAGTGCTCCATTATCTAGCTAATTANTAGCTNCTTTTTAGTTAGTCATGTNTTAGAATACACGAAAATCTAAATAAATCCCTAAAGATACAATAATNTATGCATCCANTGNNNCCTTGATACACTTTTCTAAATAANAAGTACAAGAGCAATTAAAAAGAATCTTTTTAGGTATNTTTAACNCGTAATCTTTTTCGTTGCTTTACCTGCCGTTAGGGATTTGGTAAACTGAAGCATCACTATCCATTTAAAATTAGGGTTTAAAATGCGAGCTGAACTACAGAATATTGTTGAAAAAATTAAAAANTCTTTAANACTTTTAGCTCAACGGATGGATCTAGATTCTGTCAATCATAGATTAGAGGAGTTCAATGCTTTATCTGAAAGTCCTGAATTTTGGAATGATCAAAAAAAAGCACAAAAATTGATGCGAGAAAGACAGATTTTAGTTAGTCAAATTGACACTTATAAAAATTTGAGTTTGGAACTCCAGGAACATATTGATTTAATTGAACTNGCTGAGCTTGAAGAAGAAGAGGAAATTTTACAAGAAAGTCAGTTAAATTTACAAAAACTATTAANTTTTGTGGAAAAGAAAGAAATTGAGGCNTTACTTGACGGTGAGGCAGATNCAAACGATTCTTTTCTAGAAATAAATGCTGGCGCAGGCGGNACTGAGAGCTGTGATTGGGCTTCAATGCTATCCAGAATGTATGTGAGGTGGGCGGAGAGNCATAATTATAAAGTTGAGTTGATGGCNGAAAATGCTGGTGATGAGGCGGGAATAAAATCTGTAACTTATAAAATNCAAGGTTTAAATGCTTATGGATGGTTAAAATCTGAAAGTGGGGTGCATNGATTAGTCAGGATCTCTCCNTTTGATAGTAACGCAAAGAGACACACGTCTTTTGCGTCTGTTTGGGTATATCCCGTAATTGATGAAAATATTGAAATAGAAGTCAATCCTGCTGATATACGAATTGATACCTANCGGTCTAGTGGGGCAGGAGGACAGCACGTGAATACCACTGATTCTGCAGTTAGAATTACACATCACCCAACTGGTATCGTGGTAACGAGNTCAGAAAAATCGCAACATCAAAATCGTGATATTGCGATGAAGGCTNTAAAATCAAGACTTTATCAATTAGAATTAGACAAAAGAACATCNGCAATATCGGATGCACATGAAAGTAAAGGTGATGCTGGATGGGGAAATCAAATNAGATCGTATGTATTGCAACCATATCAAATGGTTAAAGATTTGAGATCTAATATTGAAACTTCTGATACCCAAGGAGTTTTAAATGGTAATTTAGATATGTTTATGTCTGGTGCCTTAGCTCAAAAAGTAACTGGTAAAAGTCGCTCTGAAGCTAACTCTCAGAATTAGGCTTTCTNAGATTGGTTTTTGCACATCGTTTTTAGNTTTAGACCCGCTTAGNGGTTCATCATGTCTTTGAACAGACCCCTCAAAATGCGCNCCNCTCTCAATAGCTATAGTCTTGTGAATTATATCCCCTTCAACTTTCGCACTAGAAGTTAGTCTTACTTTTAATCCTCTAACCTTTCCAATTACTCTTCCATTTATAACGACGTCGTCGGCAATAACCTCGCCTCTTATTGTGGCTCCCTCACCGATTGTTAACAGGTGTGCTCGAATATCACCTTCTATCGTTCCCTCAATTTGAATGTCTCCAGTTGTTTGAAGATTTCCTTTCACAATCAAGTCAGAAGATAGGCTTGAAACTGGTGGCTTTATTTTAGTTTCAGAGGATAAATTCTTACTATCGCTTGATTGTTTTAATGGGGAGTGTATCGAGTTTGGATTGTGAGATTTTTGATCTTCAGATCCTGATTTTGCCGAAGNAGTAGTGATTTTATTTTTAGAAAACATTTCTTGCCGCCTTAATATATGTCATAGGGTTAATTGCTTTTCCGTTTTTTCTTATTTCGTAGTGTAGATGTGTACCTGTGCTTCGTCCAGTATTACCCATATCGCCTATTATNTCCCCACGCGCAACTCTCTGACCAGATTTTACCCGNATTTTTTTNAGGTGTGCGTACCTCGTGGAGTATCCTAAAGCGTGACGAATCTCAATTAGTTTCCCATATGCTCCATTGGGCCACGCTTTTGTAACTACTCCATCTGCTGTTGCATGAATTTTTGATCCCGAATAAGCCGCTAAATCAATACCACTGTGCATNTGNTTTTTNCCAGTAAAAGGATCTTTTCTAANTCCAAATCCNGANGTAAATCGATGCGTTGNTTTNAGAGGGTGGGAAAATGGAGTTTGAAACGCTGCTATGCGGTATAAATTTANTGTNTCCAAATTACTTAAAATTTCATTTGCTCTAAAATTAATNTGACTGTCTTGAGAATGNTCTTTTGAAANTTTTAACGGCATTAATGGNCCNCCAATNCCTGAATAACCNCNCCTNACATCTTGTAANAATTTTTTAGTAGAGATTCCAACATCTTCAAACATTCTCTCTAAAGGAGCAACNGAAACANTGACAGCTTCTTCTAAACGAGAGAAAATGCGCTGGGTACGTTCGGTGGATACTAATGCTTTGTGNTCTAAATTCCGTATTGTGCTTTTTAATTCANTATTTTCTTTATTTACCTCTAGTCTTTTTTCAGCATTNCGNTCCAGAGCATTTGCTANAAAATTAACAATTAGTTGAGCGTCTTCANGAGCTAAATCNGTATTCTTACTNATAGAGNTNATTNTTTTTCTAGNTGATTGCTTAANATTATCGGATGGTATAATCAACATCTCCTGCAGNGCACTAACTGCAGTTTCTAATTCCTGTGCTCTAATTTTTGAATTNAANATTTCTGTTTGGTTTTTCGCTAGTTCTGTAAGTGCGGATTGAAAATGTTTTTTAGCACTGATCGCATTCGTTATCTGTATATCTCGCTCNAGAGCCAGTCTATTTAAACGTTCTTGAAGCTCTATGCTATTTTTATCAAAATTTGGTACTTCGTTCTGAGAATAATTAGAATCAATTGCTATATAAGACACAGAAATTATGAGCCATATTCCAATAGTTAGTAAAAATAATATTGCTGAAATTTGTTGGTAAGGCTTGATAGTTAAGTAAATAGTATTGTCTGCTGATTTAATAAATATTCTTTTCTGACTGAATTTTTCAGTAAGCCAAGTATTTAATTTTGTCACTTTGCTCATATTATCAAATCTCACAATTGGGCAGAACGTTTTCTGACAGATTTACCATAAGTAAAAATACGAATTTTCGCAACTATTTTGTAACTTATACTTAGATGAGGTAAAGTTACTTAGGGCTCGTTCTCAGTTAATGGCCAATAGAAATCAGGAGGTAAGCCACTATCTGCTCTCTTCTCCTCATTGAATGGTGGTTTTAGCGTAGTATGAAAATATTTTCTAACTAGTTTGTGAAAGGTCAATTTGGGATCTAAATTATTTCTTCCACACAAAAAGTTAAACCACTTGGATCCATACGAAACATGACTAACTTCTTCTGAATAAATAATATTAAGGTATTCGACTGCTTTTTTTTCACCAGATCTCTCGAATAGTTTGATCATATTTGGTGTTACATCAAGTCCTCTTGCTTCTAAAACCATCGGGACTACTGCCAATCGGCCGAGTATATCATTGTTGGTTATTTTAGCAGCGTCCCACATGCTATCATGAGCAGGCAATGCCCCGTAATATGATTCACGATCAATCAGTAATCTGGATAACAGCTCAAAATGCTTAGTCTCATCTCTAGCTGCGCTGACCCAATCATCATAAAAACTAATAGGAAATTTCATATGCCCAAATCTGGCAATAATATCCCAATGTAAATCAATGGCATTAAATTCAATGTGCGCAACTGAATGAATTAACGCAATTTTCCCACTTTCTGTTCCAATTTTTCTTTTTGGCATTGATCTCGGCGGCAGTAGTTCTGGTTTATTGGGTTTAGAAGGGATATCTGGACAGGCCGCATTGCCTATACTAATTCGATTGTAATTTTTTCTATCATCGAACCACATATCTGAATATTCTTTAGACAGTTTAATCTTAGTTTGAACATTAGCGGTTTTTAGAATGTTTGCCGCCATGTGTGTTAGAGATTTCATATTGATATTTCTTTTACCTTAGAGAGTACCTCTTGAACATGTCCGTCTACTTTAACTTTTCTCCAAGCCTCAACAATTTCTCCATCTCGATTAATTAGAAATGTTGACCTTTCAATGCCTTGGAATTTTTTTCCATACATTTGCTTGGTTTTCCATACCTTGAAATTATCGCACATAAGTCCTTCGTGATCGTAAAGCAGATTTACATTTAAATTATATTTATTTTTGAATTTTTTATGAGAGTTCTGGTCGTCTTTCGAAACTCCATAAAGTTCAATTCCTAAACTTAAGAATTGGGTATTGTGAAAAGAAAACTCCTTTGTTTCTATTGTGCATCCGGGAGTGTCATCGCGGGGATAAAAAAATAAAATAAAAGCCTTTTTGAGAAAAAAATCTTGCGTAATTATTTCTTCATCCTCATTAATTGCTGTGAAAGTTGGGATTTTATTATTATTTTCTATCATTAAACTACCTTCATTATTTTAAAATTAGATAATATACTTTGGATTAATATTTATAATTTCAAGTACAAGTAGTAAACAGCTGCAATATGAAATATGAAAATAAAAAATTATTAATGAATGTCGAATGAACAAGCTTACTAAATTTTTAATTAGTGTGATTTTTACTTTATTATTTTGTATAGCGTTGGCTGTAATAATAATTGGTAAGAATGGATTTTATGCTCCGGACTGGGCAGTAAAAAAGTTTGAAAGTGAATTTAATAAGAATTTAAATGGAACTTTGGCCTCTATTGGCGAAGCTAAGATTCAGTTTTTTAACAGAGGTAATTTTTTATCAGCAACATTTTTTAAAGTTATCTTAACGGGTTCAAATTCAAGTCAATTAGCCTACTTAAACGAACTTGAAGCAAGCTTTAATTATAACATTATTTTTTCTGAAGATTTAAAGCCAAACTCTCTTACAATTCTCAATAGCACGTTAATAATTACTAGAAATTTAGAAGGTAATTTCTCAGTTGAATTGAGCGAGAAGCGGGAAAAGCCAGAGACTACTACGTATTCGGAGGTCGTAGAGTTATTAGATTGGATCGAGAACTTATTACAGAAGGAACAGTTGAAAAATTTAAATGTTATATCGGCTAAAGATTCCAAATTAGCATTTGTTGATTATAAATCTGGTAAAACTTTATGGTTTAAAGATGGTGAGTTTTTATTACAAAATGAGGATGATCGTTTATTAGCACAATTTTCAGCCGAACTATTATACGGAGATGATTTAAAGGCTGCCGGATTGGTAAAAATGGTAAAAATGCATGGAGAAAAACAGGTATCAATCTCTGCAAATATTGAGAATATCAAAATTGATGAATTTGCTAAGCAATTCCCTAATGTCTCCTTTTTATCTAGCTTAAGATTGCCAGCCTCTCTTGCTACAACAGCGACGTTACTTGATGATGGGACAATTGAGGGCCTTCAAGGTGTTTTTGAAACAAGCTCTGGCGAAGTTTACTTCCCGAAATCTTCGCAAAAGATTTTTGTTAATGAAGGAAAGATATATTTTGAATATAACCGTCGCTTTGGCCGAATAGATGTAAAACAACTTTCAATTGATACTGAATATGGTTCCAGCTTAGCCACTGGTCGTATTTACTCAACAATAGAAGAAGGTGAGAGTGCAGATGAATTCATAGGGCAATTTGAGTTTTATGAAACGTTTATTAAAGCAGGAAAAATAGTTTCAAAAGATTTTGCAATTGATAAGTTAATTACGGATTTCAAGTTTGATTTGAGAAAGAGTTTTGTGGAGTTTGGTCAATTCTCTGCCCAATTCGAAAAATTCCAACTTCGAGGGAATGGTGGCATAAAATTCTCTGATAATGGTGTAAACATAAAATCAAATTTTTCTTTTTCTGATCTGCAAGTTTTAGATTTGGTGAATTTTTGGCCCTTAATTGAGGGGCAAAAGAGTAAAATTTGGGCTCAGAAAAATATAAATCGTGGGGATTTAAAAAATATAGTCGGTCAGTTGTCTATAGACCCCTCGAGTGGTCGAAATATCGATGTCAGCTTTGAATTTGATGGTGGTGCAGTTCAATTACCTGAAAAA
>NYTF01000029.1 GCA_002683355.1 Paracoccaceae bacterium
GAAAAAATGCAGGCTCTTTCAGATGGCAAAAAGATTAATACTACTGAAAACTTGGCAGTTGAACACATGGGACAGCGTGACCCAATTAGGTTTGCCTCCAAAGAATGGATCAGGCTAGAAAGTTTTGTAAAAGATTCTCGTGAAAAAAATAAGTTTAGCTCAATTATAAACATAGGTATCGGCGGCTCTGATTTAGGCCCTTCGGCTGTAGCAAAAATAATGAAAAATTATGCTAGTGGGCCTGATTTGTATTTTGTATCTCACTCTGATCCAATATATCTTTCGGATCTTTTATCCATTTGTGACCCAACATCTACTTTGGTGGTTGTTTCTTCAAAATCATTTAACACATCTGAAATTTTAGAGAATGCAAAGATTACTCGGAAATGGTTTGTTGACCAAGGTGTGAGTTATGAAAATGCCATGATTGCGGTGACAGCATTCCCAAATAAAGCCATTTCATGGGGTATTATGCCTGACAAAATATTTGATCTTCCACTAACAGTTGGAGGTCGATTTTCGGTTTGGTCAGCGATTGGTCTACCTTTGATGCTAGGAATAGGAGTGCAAAATTTTAAGGAATTTTTAAGGGGTGGATCCGCGATGGACGAGCATTTTTTTTCCACACCACTGGAAAAAAATATTCCCGTCTTATTAGGGCTTTTAAGGGTTTGGAATCGAAATTTCTTAGGATATCAAACGCATGCAATATTGCCATATGAACCGAGGTTAAAGAAATTTATTTCCTGGGTTCAGCAATTGGAAATGGAAAGCAATGGTAAAGGCGTAGATTTACTTGGCAAAATTCTCAAATTACCAGCAGCACCTTTAATTTGGGGTGATATTGGTACAAACTGGCAACATAGTGTTGGGCAATTTTTGATGCAAGGTATTGAAAGCAACCCGGTCGATATCTTGTTTGCTGAGAAACCTGACGTAAGGAACTCTGCCAAAATAGTAAAAGCGCATCAGCGTCTATTATCAAACGTTCTAGCTCAGGCGAGTGCCTTAGCCTTAGGATCAATTGATAATTTAAATATGCACAAAAATTGTGAGGGTAATAGACCTTCTAATTTAATTAGCTGGGAATCCAACTCACCTTATGCAATTGGCCGTTTGTTTGCGTTGTATGAATATATTACGATTGTTTGTGGCTTTATATGGAATATCAATAGTTTTGATCAGTGGGGTGTCGAAAATGGTAAGAAGCGTGCCAAAGAATTATTAAATTCAGAAAGTTTTAATTTTTAAAAAGTTTTTGGCTGGTAAATTTACAGATTTGATGCTTTTTTAAATGCTGGCCGGTCGGTTAATCTTTGAATATATGTTTGTAAGGTCGGTTTGTCAGAAATATCAGCACCAAGCTTGCTAGCCATTACCACAGCATGTCCCGTCATTAAATCTGCAGCAGAAAACTCTCCGGCAAGATAATCTCGCCCAACCAAATGGTGATCAACGGCGGAGAGCATTTGTCCAAGTAGTTTGGTAGCTCTTTTAACATTTGTTTCGTTGCTACGCTCTGGCGGTAACAAAATTGTTTCAACTACAATAATGTTCATTGGAGGCATAATCATACCCTCTGCGTAATGGAACCATTGCAGGTAATTAGCATATTTTTCATCATCGGAGGATGGTATCAATTTATGGTTTTTATTCTTCTCTAGGATATATTGAATTATGGCGCCTGACTCAAATATTGTAATTGAGCCATCTTCAAGTGTTGGAACGCGACCCATAGGATGTAGCTTTTTATATTCAGGAGATCTCATTTCCTGCGCTCCAAGGTCAAACTTTTGAATTTTGTAGGATAGACCTAATTCCTCAAATAACCAGGCCACTCTTACAGCTCTACTATTTCTTGCGTAGTATAATTTCATATCTCATTACTCCATTCTCCCAGAGGAGGCATTTTATTTGAGTTTAAAATCACTTTGACTAACTAGATACACTTGTTTTAAATTGTCAATAAATGCTCGGATATTTGAAGTATTTTTTAAATATTTATAAGTTGTTTGTATGCTCTAAAAGTAGGAAATTTTAAGGTGTCTATAGAAAATTGGATAATAACAGAAAAACATAATAGTGGGGTTATGAGTTTAACTATGAACTGCGCACCAGTTAATGCCCTAACGTCCAGTAATTTAATGTATTTATATAATTTGCTTGGTGATTTAGAAAAAGATCGTTCTGTTCATGCGTTGGTAGTTAATAGCTCATTTAAAGTTTTTTCTGCTGGTATTAATTTAAAGGATGCGAAAGATTTCACGTCAGATCAGCAAACTTTGATGGTAAAAGGACTAAACTTCGCATTTTCCAAACTTTTTCAATTTCCCAAACCAGTTATAGTTGCTGCTGAGGGCGCTGCAATTGCGGGTGGATTTTTCTTTATTTTAACAAGTGATTACCGTGTTGGCGGAGCAAAAAGTATGTATGGATTAGCAGAAGCGAGAGTTGGAGTTGACTTCCCTAAGCCCCTCCTTGAAATTGCGAAATCTGTATTGAGTGCGGCAGATTTGCGAAGATTGATGCAAAGTGGAAATCCAATTAATTCAAAACAAGCACTGACCTCTGGTATAATCGATGAAATTGTCGATACGGGTGAGGCCTTTAATAGAGCCTTAATAGTTGCAGAAGATTATTCAAATATACCAAAAAAGACTTATAGCCGGATTAAGAGACAAGTACGGGGTGTTTCAATCGATAAAATAAATGAGTTGATGAAAAATAATTCAGGTGTCCCGGTGGATGGTTGGTACGGGGATGAAACTAGGGCAGCTATGGATGCTATGTTGAAATAAGTAAACTTTTGATCAGGCTGGTCTGTCTGACATTGGGCTTTCATCCATTAGACCTATCAACTCTTGATTCATAGAAAGTGCTAATTCAGCTTTTATCGCACTATGATTTGGGTCGCTCCATAGATTATTAGTTTCGCTTGGATCGTTGGCCAAATCATACAGCTCTCCCCAGTTTTGATCTAAATAGATGTTAAACTTGTAGGATTTAGTAACAATAGATCGAACTCTAGCAGGAGTTTTAAAGCCCAATCTGGCACCGCCATCATTGTATTCGATCAGCAAACGCTCTCTGTCAAATTCCTTTCCTTCAATAATTGGCAGTAGTGATTTGCCCTTCATCCCATTATACGGAGCAATGCCAGCGCGTTCTAAAATTGTAGATGAGATGTCTACTGTCGAAGCTAATTTGTCAGATACCTGTTCTCTTTTTTGGTGAGGATCCGACCAAATGAAAGGAACATTAGTTACAGAATTGAAGGGTAGAGCACCTTTTAGTATCATATTAAAGTCGCCCAAATAATCGCCATGATCAGAATTAAAGCAGACTATAGTATTTTCAGCTTGGTTATTACTTTTTAAAACATTCATGATTTCACCAATTGCATCGTCGACCATTGAAATCATGCCACCGGTTAATGCCATAGCTTGTTTGATTTTCTTATCATCTAACATCATTGCCGTTTGAGGGCTAAACTGACCAGTGTCATTTTTCCAATTTTCATATAACCATTTCATTGGTGGAGTGGGGTTTTCATGTGCTGCGTATGGTAAGTTAACTTCAAAATCTTCCGGTGAATACATGTCCCAATATTTCCCCGGAGGGTTAAAAGGATGGTGTGGATCAGGGAATGAAACAAAAAGAAAAAATGGATCTTCGTCTTTGCTGTGGTTTTTCAAATAATCAATAGATTGGTTTTTTATATAAGAAGTTGGGTAAAACTCTTCTGTAATAGGAGTACGATAGGCTTGCGGGCACGAATAATTATGGGGTAATTCATTTTTATTATTTTGTAGCGCTTCCCAGTTTGGGACATTTTCGCGGAACCACTGTCTATAATGCCCTCCGCAGCGATCGCCATGTGCTGTAACCATATCAACGTGTTTATAGCCATAATAAGGAGTTATAAATTCATATCGTCCATCGTCTAAATATCGGCCTGGTTGCTCTTGCTCAAAATTCCCAATTTCAGGTTTCCAAGCTTCTTTTATTGGACCAGTTTCTTCAGGGTTTTTATAAAATGGCTCTTGATCAGTAAACGGTTGAATATGACTTTTACCAATCGTGGCGGTTTGGTACCCCGATGATGCCAAAACATCGACAAATGTATTGGCTCTGATTGGCAAAGTGCAGCCATTGTACCTAAGGCCGTGTTGGCTTGGATATCTTCCTGTTAACAAAGAGGCTCTATTAGGCATACATACCGGAGATGCTACATGAAAATTGTTAAACCGTGTTCCCGAAGAGGCTATTTCATCAATATTTGGTGTTTTAATTATTGGATGACCGTAACATCCCAACCAGTCAGCTCGATGTTGGTCTGTAATAAAAATAATAAAATTTGGTCTTTTTTGCATTAGTGCTCCATTTAAAAAATTATTTCTGAGCTTCTATAACCATGTTTGTAGCATTTTTATAAACTACTTTTGCGTCTTTGAAACCAGCTTCTAACAAAATATCCATAAGTTTTTTTGGGCCAGCCTGAGCGCCTAATGCGAGGCCAATTTCTTGAGATTTTGAAGTGGGAACGCAGCCCATGGTTGAGAAAGAATAATACATTTGACCAATCGTGTTTAGATTTTCAGATGGATCATCAGATGCGGTTGGTTCAATTAATATTATGTAGCCATCTTTTGAGAGGTGGTTGTAAGCATATTTAGCAGCACCAAGAGGATCCCCCATATCATGTAAACAATCAAAAAAAGCTAATAATTCAAATTCACCTGTATAACTTTTAGCATCACTTACCTTGTAGGAAATAACTTGGTCTAGACCAGCATCTACAGCATATTTTTTTGCTGATTTTATTGATGGCTCATGAATGTCAAAACCCGAAATTTTTGCATCAGGAAATGCTTCTGCAATCATCATGGTTGATAGTCCAAAACCGCAGCCAATATCAGCAAAACGACCACCATTCTCTAATATTTCGACAGCTTTTGAGAGTTTAGGAAGCCACTTTTGAATTAGATTTGAAGAGTATGAAGGTCGAAAAAAGCGTGCGGTACCTTGAAATATGCATGGATGAGACTCGCCGTAGGGTACACCAGCACCTGTTTTAAAAGCTTTTTTTACTTTCTCAATATTATGTATGTTACCAGAAAGAACATCATATGCACCTATCATTAATGCAGGGCTATCTTCGTTAGAAAATACTGCTTTTTGCTCTGGACTTAAGTGAAATTTAGTCAAGGTTTTATTATGAGAGCAAAACCCCGCTGCACTCATGGCATATAGCCACTCTTGACAATATCTTTGATCAATATCTGCTGCTTTGCTAAATTGTTTGATTGTAGTTGGTTTACATTCCCCCAATATTTTAAACAATCCTAGCTCATCCCCAATTCGCATTAATGGAATAATTGCGCCAGCTGCAACATTTTGCATAATTTTCCATTGAAGCTTCTTTAAAGACTCTACGTCTATTTTCTGTTCAAACATTTTGACCTCTTATATTCTTTGACACCAATTGTCTTAATCAATATTAAGATGAAAGATTAAAAAGCAATATTAAAATCTGTAAAAAAATATTTTAATTTATAAAGGAGCTTTTATGGCCCAACAAATTGTAAAAAGTGCGAAATCATTAATTTCAGAGGCAAATCAATTTGTTTCTACAATGTCGGTAGAGGAAGCAAAAAAAGTTTTGAATCATGAAGACTATGTCTTTGTTGATTTGCGCGACATTCGAGAGTTAAAAAGAGAAGGCAAGATACCAAATGCTTTTTCATGCCCGCGTGGAATGCTTGAATTTTGGATTGATCCAGAAAGCCCTTATCATAAAGAGATATTTAATCAGGATAAAACCTATGTTTTTTATTGTGCGAGTGCCTGGCGCTCTGCACTAAGCACTAAAACAGCGATGGATATGGGTTTAAAACCTGTTGCTCATATTGAAGGGGGCTTCTCTGCTTGGAAAAAAGCTGATGGCATTATAGAAAATTTAGACTGACTTATCTTTACATATTAGTTGATTTAAATTTCTCCATTAAATAAGGACCTGATCGAGTTGCTGGATATTTTGGCTTTTCTTCATCTGATAAGCAGCATGGAAGACACTTAATTTCTGCATCCCAGTTTGGTTGATGGAAGTAAGCTAATGATTGCCGTTTATCAGCGGTCCCTTTATTTACAACTCGGTGGAGTGTTGAGACCCAGCGATCATTTGTCCATGTGGCCATCAGATCACCTATATTAATAATAAAAGTATTTGGAATAGCTGGTACCAGCTGCCATTCCCCATTGGGCATTAGGATTTCTAAACCAACCGAATTTTCCTCTGGCAATAATATGGTCAAACTCCCGTAATCGCTATGCGCACCAGCTCTTAATTGATTTTTTTTTGGTAATTCTTTTTGAGCTGGATAGTTTAATGCCCTTAGAGCGGAAATCGGTTGATTTATATATGGTTCAAAGTATGATTCCTTTAAATCCAAGGCAGACGCAAATACTTGCATTATTTTAGAAGCCAAAACTTCCATTTCCTGATAATATGCTGTCCAAGAACTTTTAAAATCAGTGGGAAAACTGGGCCAAATTGTTTTGGCATAGCAAAAAGCCAACGCGTCAGGATCTAAAATATTATCTGGTTTAAAAAGTGGACCACCGTTGAAGCTTTCCTTTAGATCAGGTGGTGTATCTATTCCTTTTGATGCAGCTAAAGCCTCCTTACCTGGGCCTAGATACCCGTAAGGATAGCCATCATAAGGCGCTTTTGCCTCATTTTTTTCACTATTAGAAAGTAAGAAAAAAGTTTCTGCAGCTTTCCAAACATCTTGAATTATGGATTTTTTCACACCGTGGTTTTTTATTGCTAAGAAACCGCTATTGCGACATATGTTATCTACGTCTTTGCTTATTTCTTTTTTTTTCGATCTAGTGGATTTAAAGTACATTTCGAGATCAAATATTGGAAAATCTGCCAAGAATATCTCCTTACTTACCAAAAAAATAATATTACTAACTTATATCTAAAATTATGTTTACCATGTAGCATAAAATTGTTTAAT
Organism: Paracoccaceae bacterium; assembly: GCA_002683355.1. Taxonomy (GTDB): domain Bacteria; phylum Pseudomonadota; class Alphaproteobacteria; order Rhodobacterales; family Rhodobacteraceae. Next base: position 7,026 of record NYTF01000029.1, read on the forward strand.
TTAAGAAGTTGATTATGATTAAATTTTAGATATGGGTGGATTATGTCAGATTGGTCAAGCTTTCTTGCTAACGAACAAGATAGGTTTTTGTCAGAATTAATGGAATTCGTTAAAATTCCATCGGTTTCAGCTTCTTCAGAATTTGAGAGTGATGTAGTCGATGCAGCCAACTGGGTGGCGCGGCGAATTACTCAGGCTGGAGGTGAGAATGTAGAAGTAATGCAAACTGGGGGTCACCCATGTGTATATGCAGATTGGATGCATGCGGGTGATAATAAACCAACTATTTTAATTTATGGTCATTTTGATGTTCAACCGGCTGAACCCTATGAGCTTTGGGACACGCCTCCTTTTGATCCGAATGTCCGCGATGATAAGATTTTTGGAAGGGGTGCGTCGGATGATAAAGGAGGAATGTTAATTCCAATTATCTCATTTGAAGCATTTAAAAAAACATCTGGGAAATTGCCAATTAACATAAAGTTTTTATTTGAAGGGCAGGAAGAAATAGGCTCGCCTCAACTGCCTGAGTTTGTTGCAGCACATCGTAACAAATTGTCTTGTGATATGATCTTTTCTTCAGATGGTTTGCAGTGGACCGCAGATGAGCCAAACCTTGTTACAGGTTTAAAAGGATTAGTGGGTGCAGAGATAAAAGTTATAGGGCCAATAACTGATCAACATTCAGGGCTTCATGGCGGTGCTATAGCAAACCCTTTGATGGCCTTAAGTCAGTTGGTAAGCTCAATGAAGGACAGNAATGGTAAGATAACCATTAACGGATTTTACGATGATGTTGAGGATTTAACTGAGGAGGATCGAAATGATATTGCTCGAGTTCCTTATGATGAGGCAGCTTACAAAGAGGAATTGAAAGTTGACGAGTTGCATGGTGAGGAAGGTTATTCCACTAGAGAACGACTTTGGGCTAGGCCAACTTTAGATGTAAATGGCATTTTTGGTGGTTATCAAGGAATGGGAAGTAAGACAGTACATCCATCAGAGGCTAGTGTGAAAATTACCTGTCGCTTAGTTTCTGATCAAAACCCTGAAATAATTTATGATCTTATTTGCAAACACGTTGAAGAAAATTTGCCAGTAGGAGTTAAATCAGAGGTTAAACGATTAGCTGGCAGTGCTGACCCTTTCGTCATGCCTCGAAGTCACAATGCTAATCANGTAGCAAGAGAAGTGCTACAGGAGGTCTATGAAATGGATCCTTATGTTACCCGTCTAGGTGGCTCGATACCAATTATGACTATATTCCTAAAAGAATTAGGCGTTTATGGAACAATGTTTGGTTTTTCTGTTGGTGATGAAAATTTACATGCTCCAAATGAGTTTTTTCGCCTGAAGAATTTTAGGAGAGGCCAGGAAGCATATTGTAAATTATTTGAACGCTTAAGTGAGAAGTCTTTTAATTAAAGGGTTAGGTTTTTAGGCTTGGCCATTTATTTTTCTTTTTCATTATTTTTTTTAATAAAACGCAGTCATCTGTCATTATGCCATCAACATTAAGCTCTAGTAGTTTTTGCATTGTTACGGGATCATTGATTGTCCAAAAGTGAATTTTAATTCCTAATTTGCGTGCGTATTTTAGCACTTTTTCTGTCATAAGAGAGATACCAAACTGCTTAATTGGTAATTGAATGCACTGTGACGTAAAGCTTTGGTTTCTTTGAATTTGAGCACCCAAATAAAATTTAATAACGTCCCTTGTGCCCATGCTATGGCAGGTTTCTACTCCCAGTTCACCTATGATAGCATTTATGCGTTTGTGGTTAAAACTTCCAATGCAAACTCGTGAATGGCACCCCATTTTTTTTATAACAGAAGCAATTGGCATAGTTGATTCCCAGGTTTTTGCGTCTAGGTTAAATAAGCCATCTGGAAACTCTTCAAAAACGTTTGAAAGTCGTGGTATTATGGATGACTTGTTTAATTTCAAACTATCAATATCAATATCGTTTAAATCACTTATTTTTAAATTTTCTCCTGTTAATCGCTCTAATGTGGCGTCATGAAAGATATAGGCTGTTCCATCTTTTGAACTGTGAATGTCTGTTTCTATTATTCGATAACCAAGATCTAAAGCTTTTCTAAATGACTCAAAGCTATTTTCGGTAGCTAGAAGGCTAGCCCCCCTATGAGCGATTGGAGCAATATTTGTACTGTTTATATATTCTAAAAAACTTTGAGAAGAAATTGACATGAGGCTATACTCTCAATCGAATTAATCTTTATAGAACCCAACAGTATCCCCACTCGTGGTAACTCCAAGACCATTTAACAGTCTATTTACATAATTGAAGTATCCAATAATCTGGTTTAGCTCAAGAATTTGCCCGTCATCTACGCCATTATCACGCAGATTAATTACATCAGACTCTATCATTTCGCCTGGTTGTAAGGTTAATTTTTGACAATATTGGAGCATTGCCAACTCTGCTCCAGAAAAATAAGACTCAGGGTTTTTTGAATTGAGCGCAATTTCTATTTTATTTGATTTGATGGAGTCCTGCATTAAGTGTGCGGCATTTTTCCAATGATTAGCGTAGGAGTAAGGGCAATCATTTAATATTGAAACGTAGCTACTTATAGTTTCTTGAAACCACATTGGAATGGTGTTCGTTTCATCATGCAATGCCGCTCGGTATAAGGTGACGTGCCCCTTCATGGTATTTGGCCGTAGAGAATGTACTCGCATGACATTATCAACTGTACCATGTGGAGTTCGAGCCAAATTGAGTACTTCTGATAGTTCTTTATCGGCATCTTCATCAGATATCATTTTTATCCAAGCAGACATAATTAGATCCTTAATCCTTGTTTAAATTAGCAATCAGCTAGCGAATTCATCAAAAGCTTCAAGCGCTTTTGCGCTATAGGTAATTGATGGTCCCCCGCCCATGTAAGAACACATAGCTAATGCCTCTGTAAACTCTTCCCGGGTCGCTTTTAATCTCACCAGTGATTTTGTATGAAATCCGATGCAACTCTCACACTTTGTTGAGATGGCTATCCCTAATGCTATAAATTCTTTTGTTTTTTCATCTAGCGCGCCATTCTTTTTTGCTTCCTTGCCCATAGTTTCAAAGCCCTTAAAAGTCTCAGGGATTTCTTTTGAAAGATTACTAAAGGATTTCATCGTATTATTTAAAAAGTTTTGCCAATGCATCTCTTTTCCTTTCAGTGATAATTACCTTTGATAGTTATTTTCTTTGATCTGCTCCAAGCTTTCGTTCTAACCAACGTATTCCCGAGCTAATAATCAGAACTAATATTAGATATTCAAATATTAGAAGTGTATAAATCTCTAATGGCCTATATTCACTAACATTAACTTCATTTGCTCGTCTTGTAAGCTCCTGCATGCCAATAACTGAAGCAAATGCTGACATTTTGACAATATAAATAAACTGATTAGCAAGAGGTGGTAAAATTCTTCTCAATGCTTGTGGTAAGATCACGTATCGCATAGTTTGAAAGTAATTTAATCCTATCGTTTTTGCGGCTTCTGTTTGCCCCTTTTCAATTGATTGAATCCCGCCTCGGTATATTTCTGCAGTAAATGCACTGTCTGAGATGGCTAAAGTTAATATAGCTCCCCAGAATGGATCAATTGGAATGTTAATGCCCATTGATTTTAAGATGACTGGTAAACCATAAAAGACCCAAAAAAGCATGGGTAACAAAGGGATTGCTCTAATAAATTCGACATAAATTCTGCTAGGCATTCGTATCCATCTGTTTTCAGATAATCCTGGAAGAACTACAATTAACCCAATAATAATTGATAATATCGCTGCTATAATCGAAAGTTGTATTGTAGCTGAGAATCCACTCAATAAAAATGTAATATTATTCCATCCAGCTTTTGTTGTGGGGTCAATTACATACCAACCCCAGGTGCCAGGAGGTGAAGAACAGCTCGCTAATAAGGTTATTAAAAGAATTGCGATGACAGTTTTTTTTTGCACAGTTGAACCTTTTTAATGCTGTAAAATTTGATCTAGAAATAGCTTGCAACGATCTGTTTTTGGGTTTTTGAAGAAATCTTCTGGCGCGCCAGTTTCAACAATCATTCCTTCGTCCATAAATATCATCCGATCTGCAGCCTTTTTTGCAAAACCCATTTCGTGTGTAACCACAATCATTGTGATCCCTTCATTTGCAAGATCAATGATCACGTCTAAAACCTCAGCTATCATTTCTGGATCTAAAGCAGACGTAGGCTCATCAAAGAGCATTATATTTGGCTCCATACACAAAGCACGCGCAATAGCTACACGTTGTTGTTGTCCACCTGATAGTTGACTTGGATACTTGTCAACTTGTTCTGGAATTTTTACTCTTTTTAATAATGTTGTTGCACGCTCTTCAGCATCCTTCCGAGATAAACCGAGAGCCTTCATTGGCCCTAGAATTAAATTTTCCTTCACCGTCAGGTGTGGAAATAGATTAAATTGTTGGAATACCATACCCACTTCGGTGAGGGTTTTATTATCTTTTTTCGATTTTGAACTTACTTCATCGCCTGAGACTTTTATAACTCCACTTTGATGGCTCTCCAAACTATTAATGCATCTAACCAATGTTGACTTACCAGAACCTGAGGGACCACATATAACAATTTTTTCACCAACTGATACTTCTAAATTTATATCTTTTAACACCTGAAAATCATCAAACCATTTGTCTACACTTTTGAATTCAACGGCTAGAGCTTTTTTTGACATTTTGTTTCCAAATGATGGAGGATTATCTTTCAGAATAAACCTGTATGATTGAACTCTAACACAAAGAGCCTGATCAAAAAATATTAGCGAGTTAATTAAGAATTGCAATTATTTATTTTTCAGTTTTAAGTTTGTTAATCTAAAAATGAAAATCTTTCATTTAACTTTTAATGATGATAGGTGCTACTGTAGTATTTTAAAAATATTTAGATGAGCTTGGCGTAGTTAAGTCTTAAAAAAAGATTGCGTTAGGTTGTTAATTAAAAAATTAAAAGAAATAGATCTTTAATTGGGAGTAAATACGATGAAATTAATAAAAATATATATCGCAGCTATATTGACATTATTTATGGTAAATAGCTCAGTTGCCGCTGAGTCAGTTCTTAATCAAATTTTAAGTTCTGGAGTATTAAAAGCTGGTACGACTGGTGATTTTTACCCTTTTAGTAAAAGGGACACCGCAACGAATAGTTACGAAGGATATGATATAGATATCCTAAATGAATTAGCAAAAGACTTAGATGTTGAGATAGAGTTTGTTGCTACTGACTGGAAAACTTTAGTTAATGGAATAGTTTCTGAAAAGTATTACATAACAGGATCTGCCAGTATCAAAGCAAGTAGAATGAAAGCTTCAGGGTTTTCTGACCCTTATACAGCTGTTGTGACTAAAGCTTACACAACTGATGATAAGATTGATCGATTTAACGGCTGGGATTCTATCAATCAAGCTGATGTGCATGTCGCAACAACATTAGGAACTTCTTTTGAAACCCAAGTTGAGAATTGGTTCGCAGATGCTAAGATTACTAAAGTTGAAGCACCAGCTAGAGGTTATCAAGAAGTCTTGGTTGGTAGAGCTGATGTTTTTGTAACATCTAACATTGAAGGTGGAAGCCTGCTTTCTAAATATCCAAATTTACGTGAGATTCCGGTTGAGGCTCCAAGAGCACCGGTGCCATTGGCTATGCTTTTACCTCAAGCAGATCAAGTATGGATCAATTATGTAAATAGTTGGATTAAAATTAAAGAGGCGAGAGGCTTCTTTAAGGCGACAGCTGATAAATACGGTCTTTAAAAACCATTCATTTAGAGTGTGAAAAGAAAAAGCCCCTTTGGGGCTTTTTTTATTTTATTTATTTTAGAAGATAAAAACTATTAATTTAAATATTTATCAAGGATAATGCATGAAATTACTCACCTCAACCTGGTTTGAAGTTCAGGATTATTTAAAATCTTCCGATGGGATAATTGTGCCAACTGGCTCGGTTGAGCAACACGGACCAATTGGGTTAATTGGTACTGATGCTCTTTGTGTAGAAGAAATTGCTGGAGAAGTTGGAAGGAACATAAATGCCTTGATTGCTCCGACTTTGACATATGCCCCAGCTGAGTTTAATATGGAATTTCCAGGTACAATTTCTATTTCTTCAGAGCTATTCCAAGAACTTTGTGGGCAAGTTTTGAGCTCACTCGCTCGGCAAGGATTTAGACATATTTATTTATTGAATGGTCACGGTGCAAACCTAGAGCCATTAAGAAACTTAAAAAATTCTATCACAGATGTTGAAATAAGAGTCAGAAGCTGGTGGGATTTTAAAAGCGTCAATGAGTTACGTGATAAATATTTTGGTGATTGGGAAGGTATGCATGCTACCCCATCTGAAATTTCAATAACGCGGGTTAATCATCGAGAAATTCAATCTTCGCTTGCAAAAATGCCACCCAAAAAATTAAGTAAAAAATACATAATAGACCATTCGGGTGACAAGCATGGAAATGCTAAAGAACATAGGAAGAATTTCCCTGATGGAAGAGTTGGTTCACATTCCGCGTTAGCAAAAGAAGAGTTTGGGATTGAATTAATGAATCAAGCAGTATCGCAAATAGAAAAGGATTATACGAATTTCTTAAAGATTTAAACGTGCTGCGCGCCGTTCACCTGTATTTCAGCACCAGATATGTAAGAGCTTTGTCCGGAGCATAGAAAGTAAATTGCTGACGCTACTTCTGATGGTTGGCCTAAGCGCTGTAATGGAAGCGCATCTACGATCTGGTCTGTACCTGGACTCAAAATGGAAGTTTCAACTTCACCTGGCGCAATTGCATTAACTCGAACACCTAATGGGCCAAGGTCATAAGCCATTTCTCTAGTCAACGCTGCTAATGCTGCTTTGGAAGTTGCGTAAGGAGCCCCGGCAAATGGATGCACTCTTGAGCCAGCTATTGAAGTTACATTTACAACTGAGCCTTTTGCTGCAGCTAGNTCATCGCGCAGGCCGTTTACCAAAACTACTGATGCAAAGAAATTAACATGAAAAACGTGGCCCCAAGTTTTTAAATCTGTATCAATACTATTTAATCGTTCACTTTTGCTACCTTTTGGAGAAATACCCGCATTGTTTACNAGGGCATCTAAACGACCATTTAATTTTTCTTTTATTTCAGAAATAACATTAATGGTGCTTGTTGGATCTGCCAAATCTACCTGTATATGATCATCTGCGCCACCAGGCCAAGGACACCTATCGTCAAAAGGTTTTCGAGAACATGTAAGTACTCGCCAACCTTCAGCAGAAAATCTTTTCACNGTAGCATGACCAATACCCCGACTAGCCCCTGTGAGNACTAGTGTTCGCTTTTTCTCAGTATCTGTCATTTTTTAACCTCTGCCTCGTTACATTAGCATAATTAAACTAAATATCAATTATAACTCGTAGCGAAGATTATTGTAAAATTGCTATATTTTGTTGGATAATTTGGTATTCAAAAATTTAGATATTTGATTAAAGGACTGTTTGGCCTCTGGAAAATAACCATNCATTAAATGCCANACATGTGGNGTANTAGCCATTTTCTGNANGACAACATCAACGCCTTCAGATTTTAATNTTTTAGATAACCTANTACTATCNTCCAAAAGAATTTCGCTTTCGCTGACATGAATTAAAATTGGACANGATCCTGAGTATTGATNAAATAATGGTGAAATACCTTTTGGATCTATTGATCCTAAATATGATGTTTTCATAAAATCAATCTGCTCTGCTGGAAGTATAACCTCAGCTTCTTTATTAGTTTTTATAGAGTTTCCTGAAAATGTCAGATCTGTAAGCGGGCTTAAAAGAACTGCAGCAGCAGGAAGATCTAATTTTTTCTTTAAAAGATGGTTGATTAGTTCAAGAACAAGTGTTCCACCAGCGCTGTCCCCAGCCAATACAATTTGGCTTGATTCTATACCAGTTGATAAAATCGCTTGATATGTCGTGATTACGTCTTCGACCGCGCATGGATACTTATTTTCAGGCGCTAATCTATAATCTGGCAAAGCAGCCTTAAAATCGATTTCTTTAGCTATTCGAGCCGCTAACTTCATATGAGTTTTGGGGCTTCCAAATATAAACGCCCCACCATGGATATATAGCAGTACCCCTTTATATTTTTTATTTTTTCCACTACCAACCCAGAGCCCCTTGACAGTTTTATTATCTACAGAAAAAGTGGTTGGAGTTTCCCAGAAATTTTCAGGTTTTAAGAAAAAATATTTTGCTTGATTTTCTAACCATCTTCTAACACGATACGGATCTTTATTTCTTCTGAGAAATGGCTTGACCATCAATCTTGCATAAAAATTAGTTATGTTTAGTCTAATTGACATTTAAGAAAGCTCTTTTTTGTAATCTTCAATCATATGTGTTTTATTAATAACTTACATAATAATAACTATGTAATAAACATTTAAAAAAATTGTTTTATAGATTGATTGACTCTTTAATACTTTTTTGCCTAGCTTTCTATCCTATGATTTTAAATACCAGTCTATGAAATTATACTAGTATAATTTTGTAATTGTTGTGGTTTCAGTGAAGCCAATTCGAGGATAAGGTTATTGAATTTAACAGACCAGGAAGCAAACTTAGTTTTTTCCATTATGCGAGATCTTAGTGGTGATTTTGATCATAATGAAGTGAGACAAAGGGTTGGAAAGACTCTGTTAGAATTGCTTAATGCAGACTATTTCGCTTCTTATGTTTGGGATGAAGATCAAAAGAAATTTGTATCTTGTGTTCAATTAAACATGAATAATGATAATTTGAAAGTTTATGAGGATTACTATCAATTTCATGATCCAATCACGCCTACTCTACAAAGAAGAAAGAACGCCACACCTGTTAGTGAAGTGATGAGCCACGATAGATTGGTACGAACAGAGTTTTTTAATGATTTTTTGAAAAAAGATGGATTATGCTTTGGGCTAAATTATTTCGCTTATAATCGTGGAGAAAATATTGGTGATGTTCGAATTTGGCGAGGTTCTCAAAAAGAAGATTTTACAGACCGTGACGCAAAAATAGTTGATGCAATAGGTCCAAGTTTTGTAAATGCATTAATAAGAGCGCAAAATGCTGATGAGTTTGCTCCTTCTCTAAGGTTCTCACAATTAAAAGAGGATTTTCGGTTCACTACACGTCAAGCAGAGATAGCCGATTTATTAGTTTTAGGGCTCATGGATGAAGAGATATGTGAGAAATTATGCATTTCAAAACCAACTTTACGAACGCACATAACAGCAATTTTTAGAAAATCGGGATTAAACCGAAGAACACAATTGGCGCAATGTTTGGCGGAAAAAAATCATCATTTGTGATGATATACTTAATGGGCCCATTGCATAAGATAAGATAAATTTTATGGGGGAACGAATGACTTCTGATTCTATGAAGCTTGGTGTTGTAGAGCTACTGAATTTAATGGACACCAAAAAAATATCTGCAAAAGAATATGCTGCTGAGTTATCAAGAAGACTTAAAGATCTTAATCATTTAAACTCAATTCAATCTTTTAACGAAGATCTCTTATTAGAGAATGCTGAGATTGCAGATGAAAAAAGAGAATCTGGTGTAGCAGGAAAAATATGTGGCATACCCTTCGTTGTGAAAGATAATATGAATTCTAAGATTTTTCCAACAACAGCATGCACTACAGCGTTGATGAATAATCATTTAGATATTAATGCTGAAACAATTGATTTATTGCTAAAAGAAGATGCAATTTTGGGTGCAAAGGCGAACATGCATGAATTGGCATTTGGAATTACTTCTAATAATTCAGTTACTGGACCAGTAAAGAACCCTGTCAATCAAGAAAAATTTGCTGGCGGCTCGTCAGGGGGAACTGCAGCTGCTGTAGCATCAGGAATTTTCCCCATAGGATTGGGTACTGATACAGGTGGGTCCTGCCGCATCCCAGCTGCTCTTTGTGGCGTGGTGGGTTTTAGACCCTCGACGGGAAGATATTCTGCTGAAGGAGTAGTTCCAATTTCTCACACTAGAGATACCGTTGGAACTATCGCCAGGAATGTAAGTGATATTGTCTTATTTGATGATATTTTGTGTGATACAGATAAGGTTGATAATGATAAAACTTTTAATGATATCACACTTGGGATTCCAAGTGAGGTGTTCTTTGATAATCTAGAGCCTCAGGTAGAAAAAACGGTCCAAGCTCAGTTGTCAGCCCTTGAAAAAGTGGGGGTTAAATTGAAAGAAGTAACCATGTCGGAAATCTGGAGCCATAATGAAGCTTTTGGGTTCCCAGTCGCACTTTATGAAGTTATGCAGGATTTACCAGATTATTTGCAGAAATATGTCCCAAGTGTAAGTTTTCATGAATTAGTGGAGGGTATTAGATCTCCAGACGTATTGGGGGTTTTTAATAGTCAGATGGGTGCTGATGCTATGCCAAAAGAGGCTTATGATGCAGCAATTAATGTTCACAGGCCTGAAATGCTTAAAATTTATAAGTCAACTTTTGACGAGCACAAGCTAGATGCAATTATTTTCCCCACAACCCCACTAACGGCACGAAATATAGGTGAGGACGAAACGGTTGAACTGAATGGGACACAAGTTCCAGTATTTCCAACTTACATTCGAAATACGGATCTTGGATCTAACATAGGTGCGCCAGGAATTTCTTTGCCCTGTGGAGTTTCAACTGACTTGCCTGTTGGCATCGAACTTGAAGGCTTGCCTGGTGATGACCAAAATTTACTAAATTTAGCAAAATCTATTGAGATGACGCTCACATCTTAAAGATTTTTAAATTATTGAGCGTAAAAATGGAGGGTAAAATGAAAAGACGTGACTTTATTAAATCATCCCTAACAGCTGTCGCTGCGACGGCAGCATTTCAAACTGTGGCTGGTAAAGCAATGGCCGGATCAGTTTTGAAAGTGGGAGTAATGATACCACTGAGTGGGCCGGCAGGTTTGTTTGGTCCTGCTTCAAAAAATGTGTCTCAAATGGCTGCTGAAGACATTAACGCTGCTGGAGGAATTCTTGGCAGACAGATTGAAATAATTTTTGGTGATGCAGGGTTGCCACCAGCCGAAGCAGCACAAACAGCATTGAGACTATGGCGCGGTGAAGGTTGTGAAGCTTTTATTGGCATGCATGATAGTGCGGTTCGCGGGGCTTTAATAAATGTATTTAAGGAACAAGTCCCATATGTTTATTGTCCAAATTATGAAGGTGGAGAATGTGCCAATGGAGTTTACTATGTTGGTGAAACGCCAGCTCAGTCTGTTGTCCCTACGATGACATGGCTTGCTAATGAAAAAAATTGCAAAAAATTCTACCTTATCGGGAATGATTACAATTGGCCTCGAGACACCAATGCAATTGCTAAAAATACGATTGCTGATATTGGTGGTGAGGTTGTAGGCGAAGAGTATATGCCATTTACCGTCGATAACTTTGATTCTAGTTTAGCTAAAATTAAAGACAGTGGAGCTGACATGGTTTTGATCACATTGGTTGGTGGCGCGTCGGTATCTTTTAATCGGGCATTTGCCAGCTTTGGTTTAGCAGATAATGTCATGCGGCTGGGTACCCTTATTGATGAAAATACATTGATGGGTATTGGCGCAGAAAACTCAAAGAATGTCTTTTCAGCAGCGAGCTATTTTGCCAACATTGAAACTGCTGATGCTAAAGCTTTCGCTGAGAGTTACTCTGCAAAATTTGGAAGTAAAGCTGCGTTATTAAATGGGCTTAGTACATCTTGTTATGATGGCTTAACCGCACTTGATGCAATCGCGGAGAGGGCAGGTGGCTTATCTGTGAAGGAAATGGACTCTGTAGCTGAAGGTACAGCATTCGGAAGCCCTCGTGGGGATGCGGTCATGAAAAACCGACATTTAACTCTCGATATTTATTTGGCTGAAGCTAAAGGTACAGATTTTAAAATTGTTAAGACATTTTCAAAACAAGAACCTGGAAATTTTTGTAAAGCGTAATTAGTGGAAGCTCTAATAACGTTTGTCTTAAACTTTATATATTCATCAGCGACCCTGGCACTAATTGTGCTGGGGCTTGCGATGGTTTTTGGTCTGCTCGGTGTTATGAATATGGCACACGGCGAGTTTGTGATGCTAGGTGCTTATAGTGCTTATGTTGTGCAATCTTTAGGACTAAATTTTATATGGGCCATTCCAATTTCAATACTTGTTTGTGTGGTAGTTGGATGGTTGATGGAATGGACGATTATAAGGCATCTATATAATCGTCCATTTGATACTCTTTTGGCAACTTGGGGTGTTGCCATTTTAATTCGCAAGGGTATTGAAGCTATTTTCTCACGTGATTACAAAAGCGTTGATCAAGTGATGCCGGGAACTATAGATATTTTAGGAATTACATACCCTTCTTATCGACTAATATTAATTGCTATAATTATTTTTTTATTTGTGACTTTGTTTGCCTGGTATCAAAAAAGTAAAACTGGATTGCGGATAAGAGCTATGGTTCAGAATCCTGGTCTAGCTTCGGCTGTTGGTATTGATACTTCGCGGCTTTCTACGGTGACGTTCATAATAGGGGTTTCATTCGCTGGTTTGGCTGGTGTGCTTTTAGCACCATTGGTGAGGGTAGAGCCTTATATCGGTCTAGATTACCTGCTTTCATCATTTTTTATACTGATCGTAGGTGGATTAGGTACTTTGGAGGGACTTTTAATAGGTTCAGCTGTAATAGGTGGTAGTGATGCTTTAATTTCAACAATATTTGATAAGACAGCTGGTTATTTGTCAGTATTGCTTCTCTCAATTTTGTTTCTATGGTTAAGACCTGATGGCATATACTCTCGTCGTTAAAAGCCTGCTTTTAGCAGTATTAATACTGATACCATTTTTGACTAATAGCTATTTTGCTTATCAATTGGGATTGTATCTTCTATATGGGATGGTTGGTCAGGGTATAGCTCTTTGCTGGGGAAAAGGAGGCTTTTTGCCTTTGGGACAAGCCCTATTTTTTGGTATCGGTGCGTATATTTCTGGAACAATATTACAAGATAGTGTTGGTTGGTTATCAGTAATATCTGCTTTAATTTTGTCTATACTTATACCAGCGTTTATTGCTGGTTTAGTAGGATTATTGGTTTTTGACAGGCAAATTGGTTCGGGTCCTTATTTTTCATTAATCACGTTAGCATTATCCTTATTAGGATATCAATTAGCTAACTCACAGGTATGGATAACTGGCGGGTTTAATGGATTAACAGGTATAGGTGGTCTGCCTGGAATTGATAGTTATGGAAGTCTATATTTTTTTATTGTTGGTGCGTTAGCAATTTCAACATTCGTTTTAGTCTATTTGATACGAACACCTTTCGGACAGTTATTAGAGGCTGTCCGAGAAAATGAGGAGCGAACACAATTTTTAGGTATTAATACTAGTTTGGTAAAAGCAGCTGCGTTTGCTATCAGTGGTGCTATTGCAGGTCTGGCAGGAGCTTTTTTTGCCCCACACCAAGGAATTGTAACCCCACAAGTTGTTGGATTCATACTTTCTGCAGAATTGGTTATTTGGGCTGCTGTTGGGGGAAGATTCGGATTTATTGGTCCAATTGTGGGAGCAGTGTTGATTGGTTTCTTGGCATCAGGGCTGAGAGATAGCTTTGCATATTGGGAGGTAGGTGTAGCTTTGGTGTTTATTTTAGTTGTTCTGCGAATGCCTGGTGGAATTTCAGGCATGGTAACATCCTTATTAAGACGCTTTAACATTGATATTTTGTCCAATAACGTATCCTCACGATCTCAAATTATTCCCAAAAAAAATAATTTGCGAAAGCCAGTTTTGAAATTTGATAATGTATCAGTCAAGGTGGGCAATGTTTCAATCCTTGATAATCTTTCCTTTACCATAGAAAATCCTGGTGTGCATTGTTTGATTGGTCCTAATGGCGCTGGAAAAACCTCTGCCTTAAATGCACTAACGGGTAAGTTAGATTACAATACAGGTAATGTTTATTGGTCTGGCAAATCATTAAAAGGAATACGACCTTTTCGTACGCCAAAAATTGGTATTGGACGAAAATTACAAGTACCATCAATTTTTTCTAATCTCACAGTTCGGCAGAATATTGATATCGCAATTTGGGTAAATAGACTCAATATAAAGCACCTATTTTCATTACGTCCATACTCATGGGGCACTAATTTGCTGAAAGATTTAGAAGAGTCTTTTCCTTTTCTAAACAAAACTGATGTCCATGCTGGAACTTTGTCAGTTGGGCAGAGACAAATGCTTGATTTTGCAATGACTGTTTTAGCTGAGCCTGACCTGATTTTACTTGATGAACCTTGCGCTGGATTGTCGAAATACGAAACAGAAAAAATGATTTTAGCAATATCAAAATTAGCCAAAACATCAAAAGCAACATTTATTATTGTCGAGCATGATATGCATGTTGTGGAATTATTGTCTGATAATGTGTTTGTTATGCATCAAGGGAAACTGCTTGCTCAAGGTTCCTTAGAAGAAATCCGAGCGAACAAGGAGGTGCAAGTTGTTTACGCTGGAGGATCGAAATGATGGCTGATCTCATGTTGGAAGTAAAGAATTTATCAGGTGGGTATGACGATCTTATAATTGTGAAAAATATATCATTGAACGTATACTCTGGTCAGGTTGTTAGCGTGACTGGTAGAAATGGTGTTGGTAAAAGCACACTTATGAAGTTAATCTCTGGCTCACTGAAATTATCTGGTGGGACTGTTTTTGTATTAAACCAAGATGTTCGATCAATCGCAAAGCATAAAAGGCTTAAGATGGGAGTTTCCTATGCTCCTCAGGAAAGTATTGTATTTGATGAATTGAGTTTAGAAGAAAATCTGACTTTGCACTACGAAGGTACAGATCTTGCAAGCTATGATGAAGTATTTAAATACTTTCCGCGTTTAAAAGAGCGCCTGGGCCAAAGAGCTGGCACGCTCTCGGGAGGAGAAAAAAAACTCCTATCATTTTCTAGGGTAATCGCTGAGCCCACAAAAATGGTATTACTCGATGAACCCACTGAGGGCGTACAATCTGATAATATAGAATTGATGGCAGAAATCATCATAAAGGAAAAAGCAAAGGGCCGTGGATTTTTAATAGTAGACCAGAACCTGACATTTCTTGAGAGATTCAATGACGTAATCCATCTAATGGACCACGGTGAAGCAATTTTTAAAATGGAAGGACTGATGTTTAGAGAAGATATTGAGGAACGTATTACTATTTGATAATTATAGCCGTTTTGTACAGTGTATGTGAGCTGATGACACTAATTGGGAGAAAGTAAGTGACTAAAAATTTAGCAAGATGGTCTGGTGAGATTGTTGGGTTGCATAAGACTCCTCGATCATTTCTGCCTATGAAAAATTTTCGGTGTTTATCTCTTATTGCAGGGGTTGGTATTGATGGTGATAGGCACGCTACTGGAGAGGCTTTTCATTCAGATAGGCCAGAAGAAGGGCGCCAAATTACTTTATTTGAGGAAGAAACAATTGATGCTCTTTTGAGAGATCACAATATTATTCTTAGACCAGAAGACCATAGAAGAAATGTAACAACGCGTGATGTTCCTCTGAATCATTTGGTGGGTAAAAAATTTAAGATTGGTGAGGCAATTCTGGAAGGCACCAGACTTTCAACGCCATGTCGCCATATTGAACAGATAACTGGTCTAGAGCTTTTCAATCAACTGCTAAATAGGTCAGGGTTAAATGCCAAAATAATAGTTAGTGGGAAAATTTTTACTGGTGATGAGATAAGGATGGTTTAAATCTATGCGTAATAGAATTCATAGTGTAACTACTGAGATTGTTTCTATTGAAGATGATGTGAACAATATCAAGATATTTACGTTATCAGACCCTGATGGCTGGCCTCTTCCAAGTTTTATGCCAGGAGCTCATTTGGATATTTATTTACCGAGTGGTCTAATACGACAGTACTCTCTTTGTAGTGATCCCAACAATAAAACCCAATACATGATAGCAGTGCAAATGGAGATAGAAGGACGTGGGGGCTCAAGTGAAATGCACAATTTAAGTGAAGGCATGATCTTACCAGTGTCGCTTCCACGTAATCACTTTTCACTTGGAGATGCAAAGCGTCATATATTCATAGCTGGTGGCATTGGAATAACGCCATTTTTATCAATGTTACCAGATTTAATCAGTAAAGAAATTGATTGGGAATTACATATTTGTGCAAAATTTGGAGAAAAAATTTCATGCCAAAGCTTGCTTAAGAAATATGAAAAGGAACCAAATATCTACAAATATATAAGTCATGGAGGAAATCGTCTATCGATTGAAAAAGTTATTTCAAAGATTAAGTCTGACGAACATTTATATTGTTGTGGGCCTAGTTCGATGATTAATGATGCTAATATAAATGGAAAGGCGTTGGGAGATCGGTTGCATTTTGAAAAGTTTGGTATTGACGAACATTTAGAAGATGCGGCTTATCAAGTTGTTCTTAAGAAAAGTGGTAGTGTGGTTAAAGTCCCGAAGGGACAAACTATGCTGGGAGCTTTAAGAGTAGCTGGTTTTGATGTGCCTGCTTCTTGTGAGGGAGGAATTTGCCTTGAATGTAAGACGAGGTTTCTGGCGGGAACCCCAATTCACCGTGATCTTGTTATGCAACCATCTGACAGAAAAGAATTTATAACACCATGTGTTTCAAGTTGTTCGTCAGAAAGTATAGAGTTGGACCTTTAGTTCATTATAATTAGGAAAAAAAGCTATAGAGATTAAATTAAAAAACAGGAGATTAAAATGGCAAACTTTGTGTTAGTACATGGTTCATGGGCTGGCGGTTGGCAATGGGCAGCAATTAGAGAAAGCCTTGAGAAGGACGGCCATCGTGTTCTGACCCCCAGTCTGACTGGAATGTCTGACCGGCATCATTTGATAAATGAAAATGTAGGCCTTCAAACTCATATTGATGATATTGCTAACCTTATTGAATGGGAGGATCTTTATAACGTAATTTTGGTAGGGCATAGTTATGGTGGGATGGTTATAACTGGAGCTGCTGCCCAAGTTAAAGATAGACTAGCCCATTTAGTTTATGTTGATGCCTTTTTGCCAAGAGCAGGTGAGTGTGCTTGGGATTTATTACCATGGCAACCAGAGATTTTTGAAACGTTGCGTTTAAAAGACAAGCCATGGCAGGTAGAGCCAGTAGATAAGATGACTTATTTTCCTGAATTAGAGAGTTTTGATATGGATCGATCAACTCCGATGACAATTCGAACCCATTCAGATAAGTTGCCATCTGCAACAACAGATATTCCAGGTACATTTATAGAATGTACGCAAGAACCATCATTTTTTGGTGAGATTGCGGTGCGAGCAAAATCTGATGGTATGAGGCATGTTTCTATAAAAGCAGGTCATTATGTGATCATAACACACTCAAATGAGGTGGTGAAAATATTAAAAGAGGCTTTATAGAAAAAATCTATTTTAGTAAGTCTCTTCATTAGATAGGTTAACTTGTATTAAAATTATAGAAATTAATTTGAGGTGGTGATTTGGCCCAAGTATTTAAACTTGATGAAATCCTAAAAGCTTTAAAAGATATTGATGTGGTAGATGTTATAGCTCAGGGTTTTAAAGCTCTATCTGAGGAAAAAGTTGTTATTCCACCTATTGGCGAAATGCTTTTCCCTGATGTTGATGGAGAGCTTCACATTAAATATGGTGCAATAAAAGGAGATGAAGATTTTGTTGTAAAAATGGCAACTGGCTTTTTCCAGAATCCAAGTATAGGGCTCAGCCCATTCAGTGGTTGTATGATGGTTTTTAGCCAAAAAACAGGTCATATTAGCTCTGTCCTTTTAGAAGAGGGTGAACTTACAAATCATCGGACAGCGGCAGCTGGTGCTGTCGCAGCAAAATGTTTAGCACCAAAAAATGTCAATATGATTGGAATTGTAGGAACTGGAGTTCAATCGCGTTTGCAAGCATTGTACCTACAAAAAATGACAGATTGCAGAAACCTTGTCATCTGGGGTCGTAACAAAGATAAGGCAGAACTAGCTGCTGTTGACATGCAAAAAATGGGATACGAAGCAAATGTAATAGAAAATTTGAATGATTTATGCAAAGTAAGTCAAATTATTGTGACTACCACGCCTGCGACGAGTCCGTTACTTAAACGCGAAATGATTACTCCTGGGACGCACATAACGGCGATGGGGTCTGACACAAGCGATAAATGTGAACTTTCTCCCGAAATACTTGATTTAGCTGATATTGTTGCCGCTGATAGTATTGAGCAGGCAATACAAAGGGGGGAAATTTCTCAGGCATTGAAAGCCGGTAAATGTAACAAAGATAAATTGGTTGAATTAGGATCAATTATCATTGACCCTTCGAAGGGTCGTACAAACGATCAGCAAATAACAATAGCTGATTTATCTGGTGTTGCCATACAAGATATTATGATAGCAAAAGCTGTTACAGACAAATTAGGAAGTAAATAACATGACCACTAAACAAATATCTATTGAGACTATCGCTGCTAATTCATCAAAGGCAATGGATCGTATACAAGAGAGTATTTTTAAAACACCGTTATTGCCTTCAATGCGGTATGGGTCAAAACTAATGTTTAAAGCTGAGAATTTTCAAGAGACGGGTTCATTTAAAATTCGTGGTGCATTAAGCAAATTAACTGCATTAGCTAAGGAAAAGAACTTAGATGAGGTAAAGTTTATAACAGCTTCTTCTGGTAATCATGGGATAGCATGCTCGAAGGCATCATCAATATTAGGGGCTTCTTTAACTGTTGTTTTACCGAAAACGGTAGCAAAAATTAAGCTTGAGCGAATAAAAGGTTTTGGAGTTCAAGTTTTGATAGAAGGAGATGAATCAGGTCAGGCAGAATTATACGCGCAGAAACTTTCGAAAGAAAAAGGGTATTTTTATATATCACCTTATAATGATTTAGATGTTATTGCTGGCCAGGGTACAATCGGGTTAGAGCTTATTGAGCAAATGAAAAATCAGTCTATTGACAATTTGTTTGTATCAATCGGTGGTGGGGGTCTGATAAGTGGTATTTCAGCTGTTATAAAAGCCCATAGCCCTTCAACAAAAATTTGGGGTGTGTCTGCGATTAATTCGTGTACTTTAGCAGATTCAATAAAAGCTGGAAAAATGATTAGTACTGATCATTTTGAAACCCTGGCTGACGGTTGTGCGGGTGGTGTAGATGAAGACACTGTGACTTTACCAATTACACAGCAAACTATTGATGAGTTGATTTGGTGTGAGGAAAATGAAATTGAGAAGTGTTTTAGAGATATGGCGTTTGAGGAGCATCAAATTGTTGAAGGCTCAGCAGCATTAGCATTGGCTGGTTTTAAACAGGTTGAAAAACGGATTGGTAAGCAAAATTCTATAGTTTTATTATGTGGTGCTAATATAGATATAGATTTAGCAAAGAAATTGTTGGCTTAGGTTTAAGCCAAGGTATTACTAATATTTTAATAACAATTGCCTGTATCGTAATATTAGCAAGTCGCAAGCAAATCCAAACTAAATTGGTTATATACTTTGGTTAAAATTTTTAGGCAGTTTTGGTGTGGCTGCAATTAATTCTTTTGTATAATCATGTTTAGGATCATTGAAGACCATTTGAGTTTGACCACTTTCAACAATACGACCTGATTTCATAACTAACACTCTGTCTGTTATATTTCTGACTACTGATAGATCGTGACTTATAAACAAATAAGAAAGGTTAAATTTTGAAGATAACTCTGCTAACAAATCTAGAACCTGCGCTCTAATAGAAACATCAAGAGCTGAGACAGCCTCATCTAATACGATAAGGCTAGGTTTTATTATTAAGGCTCGAGCTATTGCTATTCTTTGACGCTGGCCCCCTGAAAACTCATGTATATACTTATTTGCGTCCTCTCTTTCTAAACCAACATTCAGTAGGGCGTCATCTATCTCATTTTTAAGTTCTAGTCCTTTAGGTTGGTCTTCAATTAAGTAAAATGGTTCAGATATTAGCCGTCCAACTTTATGCCGTGGATTAAAAGAACCAAATGGATCTTGAAAAACCACTTGCATTTTGCGTCTAATGTTAGGGTCTAAATTCTTACCTGCTTTTACAATATCACCTTCCAGCTTGATTTCACCGCCTTGCAATTCTTCCAAACCCAGTATTGCTCGTGTTAGGGTTGATTTCCCACAGCCACTTTCTCCAACTAATCCTAAGTTTTCACCCTTTTTCAACGTAAAACTGATATCACGTATAGCTGGAAAATCTTTTTGTCGGGAAAATATACTTTCGCGCGGTAATTTATAATTCCGAATAACGTT
>NYTF01000030.1 GCA_002683355.1 Paracoccaceae bacterium
CATAACGCAGCTAAGGGATGTCCAGAAAATTCTGTAGAAGCGATAATTAATGCGCTAAATAATGGCTATGGTATCGAAATCGATATTCAGATGTCTTCTGATCGCAAAGCAATTGTTTTTCATGACTATGAGTTAGATCGACTAACTAATTATNCTGGTTTAATTAGAGATAAAACTGCTGAAGAACTGAAAAAAATNTCTTTAAAAGGTAGTAATAATAAAATACCATTGCTTAAAGAAATTTTAGATATTGTTGGTGGAAAAAAACCATTATTAATTGAAATCAAAGATCAAGATGGTGCGCTAGGATCAAATGTAGGAATTTTAGAACAAGAAGTNTGNNNTCTATTATCNACNTATNGTGGCCCTGCAGCTGTCATGTCNTTNAACCCTCATTCGCTAAAGGCCTATAAGTCATATGGTGGTCAACTACCTATCGGATTAGTTTCAGATTCGTTTAAAAAGAAAGATTGGCCAATGATTTCTGACTACAGATTAGCATTGTTAAGANGATTGGCCTTTTTTGATAAAATCTCATGTGATTTTGTTAGCCATGACTTTAGAAANTTAGAGGCTAAAGCTATTTCAGAATTGAGAAACAGGGGTGTTCCTATTTTAAGCTGGACAGTTAAATCTCTTGAGGACGAAGTCATAGCTAGAAAAAAATCTGTCAATATAACTTTTGAAGGTTATATGGCTTAACATGTCTAGTGATTAAAATTCTGATGGGTAAAGGTAAAAGATGTCTGAGGTAAATGACATTACTGTTTTTATATATGAAAGTATTAGTGAAATAGGTGAAGAGGATTGGGAAAAATGTGCTAAAAACACAATTGGCGTTAGATCAATTGATCCATTTACAACTTATAGATTTTTAAAGACATTAGAAGATAGTGGCAGTGTTGGTAAAGGCACTGGTTGGTCACCACGTTATCTGGCCGCAAAGGTGGGAGNTGAAGTNATTGGTGTTACACCAATGTATATTAAAAGCCATAGNCAGGGTGAATATGTGTTTGATCACAGTTGGGCGCACGCTTATCAGCAAGCTGGAGGCAGTTATTATCCTAAAATACAGATAGCAGCACCGTTCACACCAGTCACAGGAAGTAGATTTTTAGTCTCTNAAGGATATGAAAAAAATGGGGTCTNAGCCCTTATTGAGNCNGTAAAGAANCTTTGTANTANTAATAATATAAGTGGTTTTCATGTTACATTTTGTTNAGAATCTGAGGTTAGCGTAGGTAAAGAGCTTGGTNTNCTACATAGAACAGGCCAGCAATTCCATTGGATAAATAATAACTATGATAATTTTGATGATTTTTTATCAAACTTATCTTCAAGAAAGCGAAAAGCAATTAGAAAAGAAAGGCGAATAGCTTCTGATTATGGTGGTGAGATCTGCCGATTAACTGGGGATGAAATACGGTTACAAGATTGGGAGGATTTTTGGTTATTTTATCAAGATACGAGCGCAAGAAAATGGGGTCAACCATATCTAACTAAAGATTTTTTCATTAGTTTACACGAGAAGATGCGAGATGATGTATTGCTTATTTTATGTAAACGAAATGGACAAAATGTTGCAGGAGCATTAAATTTTATTTCAAATAATGTATTATTTGGACGATATTGGGGCTGTTTGGAAGATCACTCATTTTTACATTTTGAGGTTTGCTATTATCAAGCAATCGAGCATGCAATTGAGAATGGCTTCTTGAGGGTTGAGGCGGGCGCGCAGGGTCATCATAAATTAGCTAGAGGTTATATGCCTGTTTTAACACATTCACTTCACTGGGTTGTAGATCCAGGTTTTAATAATGCGATCAAGGAATTTTTAGTAGCTGAAAGAAATATGGTTGAAGATCACAATGAGATATTAACCAGTTATGGGCCTTTTAAAAGAAATTTATTGGAGGAAACTTATGAATAAAAAAGTAAATGAAAATAATTTAACGCGATTATTAGAAGTAGATTGGAAGTTATTAAGTGATCGAAATGCTATTTCTAAAACGTACAAGTTCAAAAATTTTAATGAAGCATTTGCCTTTATGACAAGCGTAGCGATATTTTCAGATAAAATAAACCATCACCCAGAATGGTTTAACGTTTATTCTCGAGTTGATGTAGTATTGACCACTCATGATCTAAATGGCGTATCAGAACTTGATATTACCTTGGCAGAACATATGGATAATTTTGCATCTAATTTTCTGTTAGACCGTGTGTGAGAAAAACGTTACAATAAATTCAGCAGTGTTTCGCCCGCAGAAAGATCACAAGTTCCAGAATCCTCATCAACATTTAATACTTCAATCCTCTTATTTTTTATAATCATTGAAAATCGTTTAGATCGATTAAAAAATCCAATGGGCTCTGCATCAAAATTTAAACCAATTTCTGTAATGAAGGCGCTACTTGGATCGCATAGCATATCTATCCCAGATTCTATCGCCCCAGTGTCTTTACCCCAATTTGCCATAACGAATGGGTCATTAACAGCAACACAAATTACCTTTGAGACAGCTTTANCTTTAAATTTGCCCATTGTTCTAATGAAACTAGGTAAGTGTTTGCTAGAGCAAGTGCGAGAGTAAGCGCCAGGAACACCAAATATTATGACTTTGTCGTTATTAATGAAATCATGTAGCCGAAGGTTTTCCAAACCTTTTGAACTAAATCTAGTTAAACTACTATTTGGCAAGATTTCACCAATATTAATTGTCATAATAAACTCCTTTAAAAACGTTTTAGCTTGCCCGTTTTAATGGTATGGCTAATATTTAACAATAGCTATTAAGTCAGGGTAAACGTATGTCGGATATCATCGTTATTGGTGCAGGCCAAGCGGGAGCATCTTTAATAATAAAATTAAAAAAAAATGGGTTTAAAGGTTCTATTACTTTAATTGGTGATGAAAAGGTTATTCCTTATCAACGCCCTCCTTTATCAAAAGGATATCTCTTAGGAGAAATGTCTTTGGATCGGTTATATTTAAGGCCACAAAAATATTATGATGAAAATGATATCAAATTGAAATTAGGAACTTCTGTTACAAAGATCGATAAGTATGCCAAAAAGATTTTTCTTGGTGTTGAGGAATTATCTTATGATCAGTTGGTCTTGACCACTGGTTCAAAACCGATCTCGTTACCTGACTCAATGGGTGGAAACCTAAAAGGCGTTTATAGTGTGCGGAGCTTAAATGATGTAGACATAATGGCGTCTGAATTTAAAAGAGATAAAACAGTTTTAATAGTGGGAGGTGGGTATATAGGGCTAGAAGCAGCGGCAGTTGCATCAAAAAAGGGGTTGAAAGTTATTTTGGTTGAAATGGCTGACCGGATTTTACAAAGAGTAGCGGCCAAGGAAACATCGAATTATTTTCAACGCTTACACAAGAAAAATGAAGTAAAAATTTTTGAGAAAACAGGGCTTAAAAAATTGATTGGTGATGGGCGGGTTACTGGCGCTATTCTTTCTGACAATAGTGAAATAAATGTTGATTTTGTGATATGTGGAATCGGAATAACTCCCAATACTGCGCTGGCTGAAATGGCACAGATTGAGATAGATAATGGAATTAAAACAGATAAGTATTGTAGAACTTCAGATGAAAATATTTGGTCTGCTGGAGACTGTGCTAGTTTGTTATTTGACGGTAAACGTATACGTTTAGAGAGTGTCCAAAATGCAATTGATCAAGCAGAATGTGTGGCGGATAATATTGTTGGTAATAAAAGGGAATACAGCCCGCAACCATGGTTTTGGTCTGATCAATATGATACTAAGCTACAAATTGCCGGCCTAAATACTGGGTATAATAAAATCGCAACTCGAATTGGGGAGAATTCAAGTGTGTCGTATTGGTATTATAGGGCTGACAAACTTTTAGCAGTGGATGCAATGAATGATCCACGTTGTTATATGATTGGTAAGAGATTAATTGAGATGGGAAAGTCGCCTGAGTATGAATTAATAGAAGATATAAAGTTTGATTTAAAATCACTTTTAAAGACTTAATTTAATATTTTTATGTTATAAAAATTCTATATGGAAATTCAGTATGCGTATAATTTCTGGTAAAAACCGTGGCCTTAAGTTGACACATATTGGTGCAGGAGATTTGGTCAGTCACCTTAGGCCAACATCTGATCGAGTTAAAGAAAACATATTTAATTTACTAGAAAATGGGAAAACGAACCTATCTTTTGAAAGCATACGAGTACTAGACTTATTTGCGGGAACAGGTTCATTGGGTTTGGAAGCATTGAGTAGGGGTGCACGCCAAGTAACATTTTTTGAGAAAAATAAAATTTCTCTTAAACTTCTGATAAGTAATATATCTATTTGTAACGTAGAAAAATTGGTTGAAATCAGAAGGTGTGATCTAACAAACATTATAAAAAATCCAGATAAAAAATTTGATTTAGTATTTNTGGACCCACCCTATCACAGCAACTTAGGAGAGATCGCAATTTCGAATTTTTTAAAAGAAGGATGGCTATCTGAAGATAGTATTATTGTCTTCGAAAGTAACAAAGAGATATTGTTAAAAGAGTTTGAGTGCTTGGATTGTCGCAAATATGGAAAAACATTTGTTAATGTTTTTCGATCTATGAATAATTAAGTAATATTTCAATCTCNTGAACGCAGATTTCAAAAATTAACTTTATGACAAGAATTTTTTTATTGCTTAAATTTGGCTAAGTGGTTTATAGAAATAAAATGATTTCAATATTACAAATAATTTTAATGGCTTTGGATATAGCTTGGTTTATCATCCTTGCTCATGTTATTATGAGCTGGCTGATAAACTTTAGAGTATTAAATCTTCAGCAACTTCTTGTTGCTCAGATGTGGCATGGAATTAATCGTTTAGTTAACCCCGTTTATAGCAGAATACGACAATTTTTACCCAACACAGGTGGATTGGATTTTGCTCCTTTGATTGCCCTATTCGCTGTATATGCACTTAGGATAATTATTCAAAATAATCTTTATAGCTATTAATCGACAGCAATTATTGCGGCTGACCCCCAAAGTATTTTTAAACGAGCATCTCTCCCGCACCCTTTCCTGTAGTATTTGTACGCTTTAGATTGTTTTACCAAGCCAAAACGAGTAAAAATCAAATTTTCCCCTTTATAATAGTCTTGATGGTAGTCCTCTGCATCGAAAAATTTTGAAAAATTTAAAATAGGCGTCACAATTTCTTTACCTAAAATCTGCTGGGCTAATATCTTTGAATGTGAAGCAATTTCTTTTTCTGCCATATTTGTTACAAAAATAGCGGTTTGGTAACTTTGGCCACGGTCACAAAACTGACCCTGTTTATCAGTAGGGTCAACCGTTCTCCAAAAAGTATCCATTATTTGCCTATAATTTATAATATCCTTGTCATAAATTATTTTTACAGCTTCAAAATGTCCTGTCCCACCTTTAACTACTTCTTTGTATGTTGGGTTTTCGGTTTGTCCTCCTGTGTACCCAGATACCACATCTATGACACCTGGGATTTTCTCAAAATCGGCTTCCACACACCAAAAACAGCCCCCAGCCACATAAGCCAACCCTACCGTTTTTGAAATTACTTGGTTGGGAAAGAATAGTGACAAAGAAAGACTTAAAAGGATCCACGTTGTTGTTTTCATGATACTTTATATTCCTTAACTATATATGAATTTCAATTTAGCGTATAAAATGATAAAGACAAATATCTTCACTATAGATATTATAAAAATTTAAAGGGGTCTAAAGTATGATAGAGAAAATTACCACTCACCAATCTGAAGAAGATTCCCGCAACAAAAATATTTTGATTTATGTAGACGGTAAAATTATCCCGCGCGAAAAAGCTACTATTAGCGTTTACGACAGTGGTTTCATGTTAGGGGATGGCGTATGGGAGGGATTACGACTTTTTAATGGTAAATGGATTTTTTTAGAAGAACACCTTGAACGCCTGTTTGAAGCTGCCTTGGCCATAGATTTAGATATTTGTTTGGACAAAAATGGTGTTAAAGGCATATTAGAAGAAACACGAGCAGCGAATAATATGCATACAGACGCTCATGCGCGCCTTATGATAACTCGTGGTAAAAAGGTAAAACCTTTTCAACATCCCAGCTTGTCTAAATCAGGTCCGACAATAGTGATAATAATGGANCATTCAAAAGCGGTCTCTTCTCGACCAATCAGACTTTCAACGGTACCTCATGTGCGGGGTCTGCCAATGACACAAGATCCAAAATTAAATTCTCACTCAAAATTAAACTGTGTACTTGCATGCATAGCTGCCGAGAAAGCTGGCGCTGACGAAGCTTTAATGTTGGATATTAATGGGTTTGTTAATACGACAAACGCATGTAATTTTTTTATTGTTCGAAAAGGAGTTGTTTGGACATCTACCGGAGATTATTGCATGAACGGAATAACTCGTCAGAAAGTTATAGATATTTGCCATAAAAATAAAATCCCTATTGTCGAAAAAAACTTTTCGCTTGTCGAGACTTATGGTGCTTCTGAAGCTTTTGTTACAGGCACATTCGGTGCTCAAACGCCTGTTCGGGAAATAGATGGACGTGTTATCGGAGAGTCAGATCTAGGGCCAATTACAAAAAAAATNCAGTCTCTTTATAAAGATTTAATAGTGCGTGAGACATTATAATGATCTTGGCAGTATGGTCCGGTCCACGTAACCTTTCTACCACTTTGATGTATAGTTTTGGTTCTAGGCCAGATTTTTCTATTTGGGATGAGCCTTATTACGCGGCTTATTTAAAACAAACTGGACTTATTCACCCAATGCGAAAAGAAATTTTGGAAATGGGTCTTCAAGATCACGAACTTGTTAAATCAGCATGTACTGCGCAAAAAGAAGAAGGTAAGCCTAATATTTATCAAAAACATCAAACCCACCATATGTTAGAAAATTTCGATAGAGGTTGGATAATTAATGTTACAAATGTTTTTCTTATAAGGCATCCTGCGCGTGTAATATCGAGTTATGAGAAAAAAAGAGAAAATCCAACTTTAAATGATATTGGATTTAAACAACAAGCAGAAATTTTTGATTTCATTTGTCAGAAAAGTGATAAAAAACCACCAGTAATTGATAGTTACAATATTCGTAAAAACCCTGAAAAAGAGCTTCGAAAGTTATGTGCCCAGATAGGATTAAATTTTGATCCTAAGATGTTACATTGGCCTTCTGGGGGGCATAAAAATGATGGNATTTGGGCATCTCANTGGTACAACTCTGTTTGGAATTCTACNGGTTTTTTGCCTGAGGAAGGGCCNTTACCAGACCTATCAAATANGATGCAAGATCTTTGTGATCAAGCAATACCGTTTTATGAAAAAATGAGTAANNAATGTTAATTCTTTAATATCCCTTCCATATAGGGTCTCGTTTTTCAGCAAATGCTTTAGCACCCTCCAACTGATCTTCTGAAGAATACAATTGATCAATAGTTGGNTACTGTCTTTTTGTTATTTTATTCATGACGTCTTGGAATTTTTTATTTTCTGCATCACGGACAACCTCTTTAATTGCNGCATATACTAATGGTGGACCACTAACTAATAATCTAGCCANTTTCCACGCTTCAGTCATTAATTCTGTTTCTTTTACAATTTTATTTATTAATCCCCAATTTTGGGCTTCTTTTGTATCAAACCAGCGCCCAGTCAATAACAATTCCATAGCTATATGATAGGGAATTCTCTTTGGTACCCTAANGCTTGCGGCGTCAGCAATCGTTCCAGACCTAATCTCAGGTAATGCAAAAGAAGCCTGCTCTGCTGCAATTATTATGTCAGCACTAATTGCAAGCTCCAAACCACCNCCACAGCAAATCCCATTCACAGCTGCTATGATTGGCTTATTCATATCGCGCAATTCTTGAATGCCACCAAATCCTCCAACTCCATAATCCCCATCTACAGCGTCGCCATCAGCCGCCGCTTTTAAATCCCAGCCAGGGCAAAAGAATTTGTTACCGGCACCTGTAATAATAGCTACACGAAGATTTGGATCATCCCTAAAATTTTGAAATATATTTCCCATCAATTGACTCGTTTTTAAGTCAATAGCGTTTGCTTTTGGTCTGTTAAGAGTTACTTCAAGAATTCCATCTTCTTTGNGGGTATTTATTGGTGATTTTAGCATTAAGTTCTCCTCAGTAAGATATCTGCNGCAATTGCTTTTACACTNCCACAGATTAACGGGTTTATTTCAATTTCCTCAATANAGTCAGCATTTTTGACAACAAAATTTTGTATAGAAATGATTGANTGCANGATCGCCTCAAGATTTGCCTTCTTTTTACTGCGGTAACCAGCTATGATCTGGAAGATTTTTAATTTTTTTAATGCAATTATTATCTCATTTTTTTGTGCTGGAATTATAATTGTCGAATTATCTTTTATTAGTTCAGTTAAAGTGCCACCAGCGGCAATAGTTAAAATAAAACCATGTGCTGGATCACGGATAACCCCTATAAGTAATTCGACGATGTTATCACTAATCATTTCTTCAATCAAAAATGAATTAGCTTTTATAGTTAATGCCTTTTCATAAACATCTTTTGAAGAAGATAGATTTAAAAACACGGCATTTGCTTCAGTTTTATGAGCAAAACCTTCTCCTTTTAATNCTATGGGGAAGCCAATTTTTTTTGCGTCAACAGACGCTTGGTGAGGAGAGNGCGCTNGGGTTGATTTTGGTACCATTAATCCAAAGTCTGCTAAGTNACTTTTTGCCAAACCTTCCGGAANTAATTTAACTTTCGTCAAGGGTGAAGGTATTAATAATGGTGTAATACTTTTTGGTTTAGCAATCGAAGCTGCTTCAGCGGCATATATTGCTTCTTCTAGACCAAATAATGGCACTACTCCAGCTGCTAGAAGTTTGATTGATATATCTTCTGGTAAAAGTTCTGGTAATGTAGACACAAAGGCAACATTTGCCCCAGTATTTTTTTTTGATAAAATTGCAGCATCAATAGCACATTTCCAATCACTTGAATTACATCTGTCTGTTCTTGGAAAATCAACAATTAGTAAAGTAAGAGCAATATTAGGATCCATTATGGCGCTCCAAGCCAAAGTCATTGCTTGAGTATCTCGCCAAATATAAGTGTGATAATCTAAAGGGTTTGCTAGAGCAACCATNGGNCCCAATGCGCTTCTAAGGTTATTTTTTTGATNTTTATTTAAATTAGGAAAAATTACATTGGCCTCTAATGCTAAATCAGCGACCAGCGAAGCTTCGCCTCCAGAACAGCTAACCGATGCTATTTTATTTGAGGGCAAAGAGCCTGTCACATGTAAAAGCTTCAAAGNCTCTAGAAAAATTGGTAAACTTTTAACTCTAGCAATACCGAGGCGTTCAAATAATGCTGTAGCCCCAGAATCATCTCCAGTTAATGATGCGGTATGAGAAATAGTTGCGGCTTGCGCTTGGATAGATTTTCCAACCTTTAGTGCCACAATGCTCTTACCCAAGTTTAGTGCAGTTTTAGCGAGCGCCTCAAAGGTGGAAAGGTTT
Organism: Paracoccaceae bacterium; assembly: GCA_002683355.1. Lineage (GTDB taxonomy): Bacteria > Pseudomonadota > Alphaproteobacteria > Rhodobacterales > Rhodobacteraceae. The sequence continues at coordinate 9,551 of NYTF01000030.1, forward strand.
TTTATACCCTCAATATGCACACCAAGAGCTGTGATACGCTTATCATTGAGCAAGCTTGTTCCAATCTCTGCCAAATCTATTTGTGCTTGGTTCCCAGCTGTTACTATCATTGCAATTGGTAGCGCTCTTTTTTGCATGGTTATATTAATTGCTATATTAGAGGATTGTGTAATGATTGCCACACCACTCTTTACTTTTACTCCTCCATGTTGATCTGGCCAAAGTAAAACGTTGTCTAAATAATTGATAAAACCATAGCAATTGGGCCCGAGTATGGGCATATCACCNGCCGCTNTTGACAAAAGGTGTTGCAAATCTTCTGCATCAGAATCTTCAGCTTTAGCTTCTAAAAAGCCGCTAGCAAAACAAACCGCACCCCCAGCATTAAGCTTAGACAGCTCACTTACCATTTCAATTGTTTTGAATCGATTTACACCGATAAAAGTGGCATCTGGAGCACTTGGTAGTTCTTTAATCGATGTATATGTTTTTATTTTACAGATTGATTTTTTGCTTGGATGAATGGGCCAAATTGATCCATGAAACTCCATTTTTTTTAATTGGTTAATAACAGCCTCACACCAACTACCACCTCCTATTACGGCAATTGATTTTGGTTTGAACAGTCGATTAAGGTTTTTCATTCATTTACCTTGAGTAATTGTTAAGCACCTAGTGGCCTCAAAAGATCACGGCTGATAATATGTCTCTGTATTTCGGATGTCCCATCCCAAATTCTTTCAACTCTCGCATCTCTCCAAAATCTTTCAAGGGGATAGTCATCCATCAATCCCATGCCACCATGAATTTGAATAGCGGTATCAGTTATTCGCGCAAGCATTTCAGTTGCATAAAGTTTTGCGCTGGCAATTTCACGATTTGCTGGCTGTCCCTTATCTAATCTATCAGCAGCAGCAAGAGTTAAGAGATCTGCAGCATCTATTTCAGTTATCATATCTGCAATTTGAAAACTAACACCCTGAAACTTTCCAATCTTTTGCCCAAATTGCTCTCGTTCTGCTGAATAATTTAATGCATAGTCAAAGACTCTTCTGGCCCTACCAACACAATTGGTTGCTACGGTTAAACGTGTCGCATACAACCATGTGTTCATGACGGCGAAGCCACTATCTACTTCGCCTAAAACTTGGGAATTAGGAATTCGACAATCATCAAATTCTAATATCATATTTTTATAACCTCTATGACTTACAGATTTATATCCATCTCTAATTGTAAATCCTTTTGTGCCGCGATCAACTAAAAAGGTCGTAATACGTTTCTTAGGACCTCTTGGTGTTTGATCTTCACCAGTAGCGATGAAAACAATTACAAAATCAGCATGCTCTGCTCCACTAATAAAATGCTTAGTTCCGTTTATGATCCAATCTCCACCTTTTTTTACTGCGTAGCACTTCATTCCACGAACATCAGAGCCAGCATTTGGTTCTGTCATAGCAAGTGCGTCCATTCGTTCTCCCCGCACAGCTGGTAAAAGGTAACGTTCTTTTTGCTCAGTATTACATGCCATTAAGATGTTTTGTGGGCGCCCAAAAAAATGACAGAGAGCCATGGAACCTCTGCCTAACTCTCGCTCAACTATCGTAAATTCTGTATGATTTAAGCCAGCACCACCAACATCTTCAGGAAAATTACATGCATAAAACCCAAGATCAATTGTTTTTTGCTTTATATCTTGTGCAATTTCTTTTGGAACAGAGCCAGTTTTTTCAACTAACTCTTCATGGGGGTATATCTCATTTTCAACAAATGATCTTACTGTTGTAGCAATCATTTCGTGTTCTTCATTTAGACCATATTGCATTTAACCAATCCTTAATTCTTATAAAAATGGTAACTCTACAAGGTCACACTTAACATTACCATTTTTTGTTTTCACTATCGCATTCTCACCAACTTTACTGTCAATATTTATCAGTGCTAAACCGATATTTTTTTCTAATCTGCGCGACCAGACACCACTGGTCATTGATCCTATGTTTTTTCCATTTTGTTGAATATCTTGCCACTCTGCTGCAATCTCAGATGGAGTATTTCCATCCAATACAACGCCAAGTTGATGGCGTTTTGGACCTTCAGCTGCAATCTTTCTAAGTGCTTTTATACCGATTGTATCATCAGGGACTTCAAGATTAATATATTTACCCATTCTAATTTCAAAAGGGTTTGTCTTATCATCTGTATCAGANCCATATGACAATAAACCACTTTCAATACGTTCGCTCATATTTGGATTTCCTGGCCCAATATCCCAAGCCTTTCCAGCTTCTTTAACAATGTTCCATAGGGTCGCAGCTTTTGAGGANTCCATCAAATACAACTCAAATCCACCTTGTTTTGACCAACCTGACCTAGCAACTTGCAAAGGGATTCCGTTAATTTGTGTTTCTTTGAACCAAAAGTATTTTAGATCCCGTACCCAATCACCAAAAATACTTGCAATGACNTCTTCTGCTTTTGGGCCTTGAACNGCTANAGGAGAGACGTCAGGTTCAAACACAGTTACATTTAACNCTCTTTCNGCAGCAACAGCTCTCGCGAATAATACAATATTATTATCTGCAATAGATAGCCAAAACCGATTTTCTGAAAGCTTTAATAATATTGGATCATTGATAATCACACCATCATGGTTGCATAATGCCACATATTTTCCTTGCCCTTCTTGGCATTTTGATAAATTNCGTGGACACAGAATTTGNGCTAATTTACTAGCGTCGGGACCATTTATTTCAACTTGNCGCTCAACAGCAACATCCCACATAGAAACACCGTTGATTATTCTCCAGTACTCCTGCTCAGGATGTCCAAAGCCGGTTGGCATTAACATATTATTATATGGATAAAATCCCGTTACCCCCTCTTTTACCGTTGACTCAAAAAAAGGTGACCTTCTTAAGCGAGTGGTGGGGCTGATTTCGAATTTCTTTTTCATGTAATGGCTCTCTTGAAATTATCTCAGGTTTTGTTTCCTAGTTCATTAAAATTAATAAGGTGAATGTCAATTTAGAAATGATTAATTATTAACTTTTTATTGTTTGGGAAAACTGAACAGCCATTATTCCAAGTGAAATAATAATTACTCCAATATAATCATAAAGACCCACGCCTTCATTTAACACGATATAAGCAATTAAAACCCCAAAAAAAGGATTCAAGAAATGATATGTTGCGCCTTTGATAGCCCCAACTTCAGAAACTAAAACAAACCAGACCCAAGTAGCTAAAAGCCCCGGTATTAAAGTGGTATAAGAGAATGCTATCAAAAGTTTAGAAGACCATATCACATTTATTTTTTCAAAAAATAAAGCAAATGGCAGTAAAACAACGCTACCAATAATCATCTGGTAACCTACAATTATCCATAAATTCCCTCCAGACCCTGCATTTTTAACTGAAAGAGTAGCAATTGCTAATGATATAGACCCAATAATGCACAAAATAATTGGGCCAAGATCTGAAATACTTTGTATTCGGGTGGTCATTATTACTAGGACACCAGTAAACCCAAGAATTAATCCGAAAGTGGCCTTAAAGTTTAATTGGTTCCTAAAAATACTCCACCCTAAAAATGCGACAATCAAAGGCATTGTACTTGCAATTATAGCAGCGATTGAGGCGTCTACTTCTTGCATCGCAATAAAATTTAATCCTAAATATATGGAGTTTTGGCAAATTCCGAAGATGAATGTAGCTTTCCATTGAGCTCTCGTGAGACTTAAAGATTGTCCTAACGCCCATCCTATCACCATAGCCAGTAAGCCTGATACCATAAACCTTAACGAAAGTGCAGATAGAGGGGGGGCAGCGCTTACAATAATTCTTGCAGACGTGAATGCACTAGACCACATTAATGCAAAAGCTATTCCTAATATAAAAACTCGCAGTGAATTTGGCCTCCAAAACATAAAAAGGTCGCTAATCAAGCGACCTTTTTGTAAAAGTTTTAAATTGACGTATTAGATGAAATATTAGCTATTTACACTATCTTTTAGTGCTTTTGCTATTGTCATTTTAACAACTTTGTCAGCATCCTTATGCATCTGTTCGCCAGTGGCAGGGTTTCGAACCATTCTTGCTGGACGTGCACGACAATAAATTTTGCCAACACCGGGAAGTGTAACTGCGCCTCCACCAGATACTTCACTGGTTATAAGCGCGCATAACGCCTCTAATGAGGCTCCTGCTGATTTTTTGTCTGAACCTGTTGATTCTGCCAAAGTGGCGATCAACTGTGATTTTGTCATAGGCTTCTGTGCCATATAGCTGCTCCCTAAANTTTTGTCCTAAAAAGGACCATTAAAATTCANTAAAACTAAATTTCTTGTCTTATGTAATAATTTGTATGCGTAGATATCAATAAAATAAAGAGTTATTTTACTAAAGGAAGGCGGTTTCTTCAAAACTACGCAATTTTCTTGAATGTAGGCGCTCNAAAGGCATGTTTCTAAGAGATTCCATTGCCTTTATCCCAATATTTAGNTGCTGCTTAACTTGNGTATTGTAAAATTCTGTCGCCATNCCAGGCAATTTTANTTCTCCATGAAGAGGTTTATCAGAAATACACAGTAATGTCCCGTAGGGCACTCGAAACCTGAACCCGTTNGCAGCGATTGTAGCGCTCTCCATATCAAGAGCAATTGCTCTGCTTTGAGAAAGTCGCGTTACTGGTCCAGATTGATCTTTTAATTCCCAGTTTCTGTTATCGATTGTTGCGACAGTTCCGGTTCTCATAATATTTTTCANTTCAAACCCAGATAATTTTGTGACNCTGGCGACGGCATTTTCCATGGCAATTTGAACCTCTGCTAATGCTGGTAAAGGAACCCACACAGGGATATCATCATCTAAAACATGGTCTTCTCTTACATAAGCATGGGCTAGGACATAATCACCTAATCTTTGAGAAGCTCGTAGCCCAGCACAATGGCCAAGCATTATCCATGCGTGAGGTCTTAAAACAGCAATATGATCAGTCGCAGTTTTGGCGTTGGAAGGACCTACACCAATATTCACTAGAGTTATACCTGAGCCATCTTTTCGTTTTAAATGATATGTGGGCATTTGTGGTAAATTCTTACTATCAGAGGTGC
>NYTF01000031.1 GCA_002683355.1 Paracoccaceae bacterium
CGACATCGCAATCACGCGGATTGTGGGTTGGGTTTCAGGGGGGCTCTCTGGCAAAGACATGGGCTGGCTCTCATCTGTGAACGGATGGCTGGGGTCATCCCCACTGTGTCGCCAGCGCCCGCACAGGAAAAGGTAAAACCGCAGTGATCGCGCTTTGAGGCATCAAATGCCTGTGTTTTGAGAGCTTTAAAGAGAAAGGGTGAAAGTGGCGCGGTTGACGGGGCTCGAACCCGCGACCCCCGGCGTGACAGGCCGGTACTCTAACCAACTGAGCTACAACCGCGCACTTTTTCCATTCACTTTACATGAATGTCCTGAGCTTTTATTCACGCTCATCCAATAGGTCAAGCACTTCTATAAGAATTCTGAATTAAAGATTCATCTAGACAAACTATAAAGTAAAACAATAAGAGAAGTTAATAAACACTTTTCAAAAAAGATATATGATGACAAGAAAATCAGCTACATTTACTATACTGCTTGGCGGATTATTCATGAGCTTTGTAGGATTACTTATGCGTTTGATTGAAGACGCATCTGGATTTCAAATATTATTCTATCGTTCTTTGACCTTAAGCTTAGTTGTTATTATTTTCGCCTGTATTTTAACTAAATCCAACCCATTAGTCTTTTTAAAAAGATTAGATAAGTTTGACTTCGCAATGGGTGCATTTTTAAGTTTAGCATTTGCTACATATGTCTTTTCGATGCTATATACTTCAGTTGCTTCGACTTTGTTCATTTTGAGCGTAACACCATTCCTTTCAGCTATAATAGCTTGGTTTTGGTTGGGCGAAAAACCAAGAAGGATCGTATGGCTTACAATGATTGCTGCTTCTTTTGGAGTGGCGTTAATGGTTAATGACGGGTTTGCGGATGGCAAGACTTTTGGGAATTTATTAGCTTTTTTATCTGCAGTCTTTTTTGCCTTGGTTCTTGTTATTGCGAGATACAGTGAGAAAAAAAATGTCCTTGGGGGGACATTTCTAGGCGGAGGATTGGCTTGCTTGATTGGCTTTCTTTCGACCGTCTATTTTAACCAAGGTTTATTAATATCACATTATGATATGAGCATATCCTTACTTATGGGAGCCTTTACTATTGGTCTTGGTATTACCTTGGTGACCATTGGGACACCATTTGTTCCTGCTGCTGAAGTAAGTTTGCTCGTTCTGGTGGAAAGTGTATTAGGTCCAGTTTGGGTGTGGATTATTTTATCTGAGGCTATGACCAGATTGGAAATAATTGGTGGAATTATAATATTTGTCTCTTTAATTTTATTAGCCAAAAGCAACCAAGATCCATTCTTAGAAAAGAAATAAGATCACATATACGCGCAAGATTTATACACTCTTGGCGTTAACAGCCAATATAATAGAAATATGAGTCGCAAATAGAATAGACCAGAAGGGTGTTTCATAGAGTGTTTTTTGATGGATCAAAATAAATCAATATCACTCGGAATATTATTAATGCTAGCTTTTGCAATAGTTGGGCCATTAATAGACTTATTTGCTAAATTAGCAGCTGATGACGTTCCAATTGGCCAAATAATTTTATCAAGATTCCTAATGCAAGCGTTTATATTGTTGCCAATAGCCTTGTTTATGACTTGGGCACATAAACCAAATCTTTCAGAAATTAGATTGCATTTTTTGCGAGCAATTTTAATTTTAATAGGAACTGGTTCATTTGTTTCCGCAATAAAATATATGCCATTAGCAGACGCCATGGCTATATTTTTTGTAGAGCCGTTTATCGTTACTATATTAGGTGGGATCGTTCTAGGAGAAACTGTAGGTAATAGAAGAATTATAGCTTGCCTGATAGGATTTTTTGGCGCCCTTTTCATAATAAAACCAAGTTTCTCATTATTTGGGGCGGTAGCTTTATTACCCCTGATTACTGCTCTAAGCTTTGCTTTTTATATATTTCTGACAAGAAAGATGGCTCAAAATATGAACCCTGTTACCCTTCAAGCTTATACTGCACTAGCAGCAGTAATTATATTATTTCCTATAATAGTTTACGCAAATGGAACAAATATTGACCTGTTAGATCCAGTTATACCCTCCACTAAATCTATTTGGCTCCTAATTGGGGTTGGCATAGCTGCCATAATCGCGCATTTGTTTATAACTTTTGCCTTATCTCTAGCGCCCGCAACAATAGTAGCACCCTTACAGTATTTTGAGATAGTAACAGCCACACTTTTTGGTTATTTATTTTTTTCCGACTTTCCAGATTACCTAACATTTCTGGGAATCTTTATTATTATTTTTTCAGGACTTTATGTTATATATCGTGAGCATAATCATACAAAACCTACGCCAACATCGCTCTAATCAGTTCAGAAAGATATACTTTTGGCAAAATGATTAATAGACCTGAACCATCGACTTTTATCTTAACCTGCGAACTAACTGTGATGTTGGAAGTTCCAATTCTCTCCAATGGAGATAAAATTTCTTGATTCAAATTCCAACGGAGGCCTTCAGTTAACACACGTACACTTTTTAGGGGAAATAAGGAAACCCGAGTCCCTNCGNTCAACTCCAAACTTATGTTGTTTGGACAGGCAATTATGACATCTTTGTCTCCTNTCAATAATACTGGATATTTTTGATGTTTTGCGACTGCACTAAAAGCTGCCAATTCATGATCTAGTTGGCACCCTAGAAACCCAACTGCTATGGCGAATTTGGCATTTACCGTCATCAGGCATTTTTCAAAGTCAGTAGTGTTTTGCTCTGTAATTTTCATTTTTACAGAATTTGGATTCAATTCAAAAAAATTGTCCGAAATGGAATCCATATCACCAATAACAGTATGAGGAGTAAGATTATTTCGTGAGGCAATATCTGCCGCTCCATCTGCTGCTATTAAGTTTGGTGCAAATTTTATAGCATTTAATAAATCTTCCCGACGAACCNTACCGCCACCTAAAAATGTCACACCTTCATGCCAAAAGTTAATCATTTTTATTTAATCCAAAATAAATAAAATTAAAGAAAAATTTCCTTAATCAGTTTTTTTATTGGGATCTTCTTGCCCCACGCCCATGAATACNGATTTTAAAGGAAATGCCCAGATAACACCTAGAACAACATAGATTATGAGTTCAATAATAAAGGGTGGTCTTCCAAACCAAGCAACAAACCACGCCATGACTGAAATAACAACAACCACATATATTGGCAGTGCCACCAATAAAACTAAAACAGAAAGNATTCTTCGTAATCTATAGGTCATAAGTATTAATCCACAAATGGATCAGTGACGAGTATTGTATCATCACGCTCTGGAGAAGTGGACAGCATTGCGACAGGGCAATTAATTAATTCTTCAATTCGTCGTACATATTTTATTGCGGCTGCGGGTAATTCAGCCCAGGATCGAGCCCCTGCCGTTGTTTCTTTCCAGCCATCCATAATTTCATAAACNGGCGTTACTCGAGCTTGACGATCAGATGCTGTTGGAAGATAATNTAATATTTCCCCATCCAGATCATAACCAACACAAATCTTTAGTTGNTTTAATCCATCCAACACATCCATTTTTGTTAGAGCAATTCCAGTTACACCCGATGTTATGCAAGTTTGCCGAACCAATACTGCATCAAACCATCCACACCTGCGAGATCTTCCAGTAACAGTTCCTTTTTCCCGACCTACGGTTGCTAAATGTTCCCCAACTTCATCAAATAATTCGCAGGCAAATGGGCCTTCTCCAACACGAGTAGTATATGCTTTTACAATTCCCAAAACAAACCCAATAGCATTTGGGCCCAATCCAGTTCCAGTCGCGGCCATCCCAGACAANGTATTTGATGATGTCACATACGGATAAGTTCCATAATCGACGTCTAGCAATGCACCTTGTGCCCCCTCAAAAAGAATACGTTTTCCAGCCTTTCTTTTTTCATTCAAAACTTTCCAAACTGGTGAAGCATACTTTAAAACCATTGGAGCAATTCTCAATAGTTCATCTTTTAATTTTCCTCCATCAATTTTGGCCACCCCTAAACCATCTCTTAAAGCATTGTGATGGGCCAACAATCTTTCAATACGCGACTCTAATGTTGGAATGTCACCTAAATCCGCTAATCTTATACTTCGTCGGCCAATCTTATCCTCATAAGCAGGACCTATTCCTCGTCCAGTAGTCCCTATCTTTGATTTTCCTGCTGCATCTTCTCTTATTTTATCTAAGTCCTGATGAACTGGTAATATCAGCGGAGTGTTTTCCGCTATAATAAGATTATCTGTTGAAATATTGACGCCCTGCTTAGAAATCTTGTCAATTTCTTCCAATAGTGCCCATGGATCTAGGACCACACCATTCCCGATTACCGCAAGTTTACCGGTTCTCAATATGCCCGANGGAAGNAAAGAGAGCTTGAAAACNTCTCCATCAATGACNANCGTATGACCCGCATTATGTCCGCCTTGNAACCTGGCTATTATATCNGCACGCTCAGATAGCCAATCTACTATCTTACCTTTGCCTTCGTCACCCCANTGAGCGCCTACAACTACAACATTTGCCATTTTGATTCCTTTTGAATCGATCTTACTTTTTATAGAGCATCAGCTTTAACATAAAAACACCTAAATGATTACTGCTACAATAAGTCGGAAAACATGTTTCAAAACAAAATTTATAAGATATCGATAGTTTTATTAAAATATCTTTATTTGAAAATCTTGTTTGCAATTTTAAATATAACTGAATAAACGTCGACAAGATATAATTGATTGATTAGTTATCATCAGAACCTTTTAGGGAAACGCTATGGAAAACGTTGTATTAGTTATTCACTTAATTTTAGCATTAGGGCTAATAGGAATAGTTTTATTACAACGTTCTGAAGGTGGTGGCCTTGGCATTGGTGGCGGTGGTGGTGGTGTGTCTGGCAGACCAGCATACACAGCTTTGGGTAAGGTTACATGGCTGTTCGCTATTGCTTTTATTATAACATCTCTTAGCCTCACTATCATAGCGGCAAAAAAATCTGAGGGAGATAGTGTTATCGAGAGATTGGGGTCCGAAAGTAGTGAAGAAACCAAGAGTAACACGTTAGGAAACGATCTGCTTCCACCGTCTGGAACAGATGATCCACTCACACCTCCAAAATCAGAATAAAATCAATTATTTATTTTTAAATCATTAATTATGTCTCGCTCTGCTTTTAATGAGTTGCCGAATCTAGTTTTCTCCTATAAGAGTTGAACCCCGTGATAGTTGAAATTTTTTTGTTCCCAAAACAGAAAAAATAATGAATTACGGGAGAATTCGCTAAAATGGCGCGATATATTTTCATAACAGGTGGCGTTGTATCTTCTCTTGGAAAAGGGTTAGCTTCGGCCGCACTGGGCGCATTGCTGCAGGCGCGCGGTTTTTCTGTTCGTTTAAGAAAACTAGACCCTTATTTAAACGTAGACCCAGGTACGATGTCACCGTTTGAGCATGGTGAGGTTTTTGTGACTGATGATGGCGCAGAAACTGATTTAGACCTTGGTCATTATGAACGATTCACCGGAGTCGCTGCNAGAAAAACCGACTCCGTTTCGTCTGGTAGAATTTATTCATCGGTTTTAGAAAAAGAACGCCGTGGTGATTATCTAGGCAAAACGATCCAAGTTGTACCCCATGTCACTAACGAGATCAAAGATTTCATAGATATTGGTAATGACGAAGTAGATTTTATGCTCTGCGAGATCGGTGGTACCGTTGGAGATATCGAGGGTTTGCCATTTTTTGAAGCTATTAGGCAATTTAGTCACGGCAAACCAAGAGGTNACTGTTTATTCATGCATTTGACNTTACTTCCTTATCTGAACGCCTCTGGAGAACTTAAAACGAAACCAACTCANCATTCAGTTAAAGAACTTCAGTCTATTGGGATTGCACCTGATATTCTTGTTTGTCGTTCAGAACACNCTATACCTCAAAAAGAGCGCGAAAAGTTAGCCTTATTTTGTAATGTGAGACCAGAATCAGTGATTGCTGCTTATGATTTAAGTTCTATTTATGATGCACCTCTTGCTTATCACAAGGAAGGTTTAGATCAGGCTGTTTTAGACGCTTTCGAAATTACGCCAGCTCCTAAGCCAAACTTAGAAGTCTGGGAAGATGTTTCAGATAGAATTCATAATCCGGAAGGAACGGTTAAAATAGCGATTGTAGGTAAATACACTCAGTTAGAAGATGCTTATAAGTCAATCACAGAGGCTTTAACGCACGGAGGAATACGAAATCGAGTGAAAGTTCAAATAGGTTGGTTTGACTCAGAAATTTTCGATAATAAAGAGTTAGCACCACACCTAAAGGGATATGACGGAGTATTGGTACCTGGCGGTTTTGGCGAACGCGGTACAGAAGGCATGATAAAAGCAGCAACATTCTCTCGAGAACAAGACGTGCCATATTTAGGTATATGTTTGGGCATGCAAATGGCTGTAATAGAAGCGTCACGTAATTTAGCAAAAATTAAAAACGCTGGTTCTGAAGAATTCGACCATGAAGCAGGCAAAAAACGTTTTACTCCTGTAGTATACCATCTGAAAGAATGGGTTGAAGGAAACCGAACAATAAAGCGCGATGCGGGAGATGATAAGGGAGGAACGATGAGATTGGGTGCATATAATGCAGTTTTGAAAGAAAATAGTAAAATTTCAAAAATTTATGATAACCACGCAATTTCTGAGCGCCATCGGCATCGATATGAGGTAGATCTAAAGTATAAAGACAAACTAGAGGCCTGCGGCTTATTATTTTCGGGAATGTCACCTGATAACCGTCTTCCAGAGATAATTGAAATGAAAAATCATCCTTGGTTTATAGGAGTGCAATTTCATCCAGAATTAAAATCAAAGCCTTTTGAACCTCATCCACTATTTGCAAATTTCATTCGTGCCGCTTTAGATCGTTCAAGGTTAGTCTAGCAAAAACAAACTGACTTATATTTGTGATAAATTAAATATGGATAATTAAACATGTTAAAAAATATTTTAAAAATTTTTGCTAATGATAACGTCTCTCAATTAGAACCTGACGATGCTAGATTAGCCATTACTGCTTTGATGATTAGAGTGGCAAGATCTGACGATGATTATTCAAAAGCAGAATTAAATAATATCATAAGCTTAATAAGTGCTCGATTTAAACTTAGTAATGATGAAGCAAATGAACTCATAAAAGAGGCGGAACTTGTCGAAGAACAGGCTCCAGACACAGTCAGGTTTACGAAATCCATCAAATCTGCAATAGATTTTGATGACCGCATAGCTATAATTGAGGATCTTTGGTCTGTCGTTCTAACTGATAGCTTCCGAGATACTAATGAAGACGCTTTAATTCGGACCGTAGTAAGCTTATTGGGTGTGTCTGATAAAGATAGCGCATTTGCGCGTCAGCGAGCCATTAAAAAATGAAAATTTCTTCGCTCGAAATGTATAATCGAGCTGAAACACAAAAAGCCCATCAGGAACTTTACCAAAATATTGTTAAAGAATTGAAAATTAGAGGAATCGAGGCTCCTCCAGTTTTAAGTAAAAATAGAGAGTCTATCGACTTTTGGAGTTCAAACGAATTATTTTTGTCNCAAACCTGTGGATTACCTTATAGATTATTTCTACATAACAAAGTCACCTTAGTTGGCACGCCTGATTATGGGTTAAAAGGTTTTAAGCCTGGTCATTATGCCAGTGTAATAATTGTAAGGAAAGAAGACAAAATAAAGAGTTTAACTGATTTTTCATCCTCTATTTTCGCTTATAATGACATATTATCTCAATCAGGCTGGGCAGCGCCTCAGAACTATTTTAAAGAATTAAAAATTAAAATAGATAAAATTAAAGTGTCAGGAAGCCATCGTGCATCAGCAAAACTGGTAAGTGAGGGGCAAGCAGATATAGCAGCAATCGATGCCATAAGTTTTAAACTGATTAAAGAATATGATAATTTTTCATCAAATTTAAGTATCATTGCACAAACTAAATCAACACCAGGCCTCCCAATTATAGCTCATAAAAATGCAAACCAGACTCTATTTTTCGATTCCATAGAAACGGCAATTGATCAGTTGCAGCCGCCTACAAAAAAAATACTTCATTTAAAAGGTATCGTAAAAACTCGCAAATCAGATTATCTCAACATAAAAGTAAACTCTTAAAATAAATCTCGACACTAAAAACTTGAATTGATAGCAAAACCACATTGACCTGGGAGTAATATCGTGCCTGAACCAAAATCCTTGCGTATTTTTGTTTCTGACTTAAATGGGATTCCCAGAGGAAAGCGACTGCCAATTAGCCATTTAGAGAAAGTGTTAAATTCAGGGTCTAGAATGCCATTGTCTGTGCTGAATTTAGATATTATGGGCAATGATATANANGATAGCCCTTTAGTCTTTGAGTCTGGCGACGCAGATGGAAATCTTTTTGCNACTGATCGTGGNCCGATTCCTGTAAATTGGNTAAGAGAACCAACNCTTTTTATTCAACATCAAAGCTTNAATGAGGATAATAGCCCTTTTCAAGGTGANCCAAGGCAAGCATTAATTTCAGTTTTAAATAAATACNATGATAAAAAATTGTNCCCAGTAGTTTCNACAGAGCTCGAGTTTTGCTTGACAAATACATCTGGATTGCCATCTCCAGCNATTTCCCCTGCAACTGGAANGCCCATGGTAGGACAAGAAATTCTTTCACTCCAAGAGCTTGACAGTTTGGATGATTTCTTCACTGACTTATACAACGCTTGCGACCAAATGAATATACCTGCTCAAGCCGCAATTACAGAAAGTGGGCTAGGCCAATTTGAAGTGAACCTAAACCATGGTAATGCTCTGAAAATAGCAGATGATACGTGGCTGTTTAGACAAGCTACTCGTGGAGTGGCATTAAAACACAAAATGCGCGCAACATTCATGGCAAAACCCTATGCGCACGAAGCAGGGAATGGGCTACATGTTCATTTTTCAATTTTAGACAAGAATAACGAAAATATTTTTAATAATTTCACAAATAAAGGAAGTGAATGCTTATTAAATGCTGTCTCTGGCTGCCTAAATTTTATGAAAGATTCAACTTTAATATTTGCTCCAAANCATAACTCATATGATCGTTTTTCTACTGGTGCACATGCTCCAACAGCAATAAATTGGGGCTATGANAACCGAACAACAGCAATTCGTATNCCTGGTGGGCCAGATATTGCAAAACGCATCGAACATAGAGTCGCGGGCGGCGATGCAAATCCTTANTTAGTATTAGCATCCATTCTTGGTGCNGCTATAAATGGAATGGAAAGTAAAATGGAGNTTGAAGAACCAATTAGCGGTGATGGTTACANCTCAGGTGGAGTATCTATAATTAAAGATTGGAANAAATCTATTGAATGCTTTTCAAATTCCCAGCAAATCAAAAAAATNTTTGATCCCTTGNTAATAAGAAGTTTTGTGGATTGTAAAAAACAAGAACTCNATTATTTTAAAGACAAATCATANAATCACATTATCCANACTACCATTAATGCAATCTAAAGACTCAAATTCAATGAGAGCAAGAAATATGAAAATTGGAATTTTAGAAGCTGGGCATCCTCCAAATGAGCTAAAGGGCAAATTTGGTACTTATGGAGAAATGTTTATTAAACTCTTAAATAATTACGAGTTTAATTTTGAGATATTTGATGTTGAGAATATGAATTTTCCAAAATCTTACTCCGAAGCTGATGGTTGGTTAATCACAGGCTCAAAACATGGAGCATATGAAAATCATCCATTTATAAAGCCTTTAGAAGAATTGATAAAAAGTATTTATTCAAAGAAAATTCCCATAATTGGAGTTTGTTTTGGACATCAAATTATTGCCCAAGCTCTGGGTGGAAAAGTAGAAAAATATGATAAAGGATGGTCAATTGGTACACAAGACTACAAAATGCTTGAAGACCAGTCAGTTGTTTCAATAAACGCTTGGCACCAAGATCAAATAATTGAGCTTCCAGATGACGCAAAAGTAATCGCTGAAAACGAATTTTGCAAATATGCTGGCTTAATATATAAAGGTCCTGCGATGACGTTTCAGGGTCACCCGGAATACGGGCACAAGTTTATTGACCGCCTTATTGATACGAGAGGTAAAGGTGTTGTACCAAATGATTTACTTGAACAGGCCAGATTAAAGATGCAACAATCATTATCACAAAACAAAATTGCAGAAAAAATAGCAAAGTTCTTAGAAGCAAACAAATTGAGGAATAATGTCAAATAATAAAGAGTGGTTAAAAAAAATACCTCAACACGCATTAGATTATATTGGTGATGATAAAATTGAAGAAATTCAATGCATTATCTCAGACACATCAGGCATAGCACGAGGAAAAACGATACCATCAGGGATATTTTCTAAAAATTCTGAGATGTACTTACCAGAAGCAATATTTAACCAAACAATTACAGGGCAATTTGCAGAAATCGCAGATGCAGACTGGGTTACAGAACCAGACAGTGTTTTGACCGCAGATTTTAAAACAGCAGCTGCTGTACCATGGTCAAGTGAGACTAATCTTCAAATAATTCATAATGTCCACACTCGCGCGGGCGAGCCGGTGCCACAGGTTCCACGCAATGTTCTGAAACGCATATTAAATTTTTACGATGAATTGGGTCTAAAGCCAATCATAGCCCCTGAAATGGAATTTTATTTAACTGCTAAAAATCTAGATCCAGCAAATCCAATCGAACCACCAATAGGACGATCAGGCCGAAAAGGTGCCGCCAGATGTTATTCTATGAGCGATGCTGACGAATACGGTCCAATAATTGAAGATATCCATAATTTTGCAGCAGCTCAGGGTTTTGAGATAGAAGGTTTCAATCAAGAAGGTGGCGCAGGCCAAATCGAAATAAACCTTGACTATGGCGATCCTGTTGCGTTGGCCGATCAGGTTTTTTACTTTAAAAGATTGATAAAAGAAGCTGCTCTGCGTCATGACTGCTTTGCTACCTTCATGGCCAAACCAATGCAAAATCAACCTGGTTCAGCAATGCATATTCACCAATCACTTATTGATAAAAAAAGTGGGAAAAATATATTTGTTGATGACAATGGTGAAGACAGTGACGAATTTTTTCATTTTATAGGAGGGCTACAACATCATCTTCCTTCTGTAATTGCGATTTTGGCTCCTTATGTAAATTCGTACAGAAGATACGTACCTGATTTTTCAGCTCCAACTAATTTGAACTGGGGTCGGGATAATAGAACTACTGGAATTAGAGTCCCAATATCTGAAAAAAGTGCTCGCCGTATAGAAAATAGAATCCTAGGAATGGATTGCAATCCTTACCTTGGTATAGCGGCTAGCTTAGCTAGTGGGTTTTTAGGCTTAAAAGAAAAACTGCGACCAAAACCTGAAATGACAACCGACGCATACCATACAGGGGACTTGCCACGCTCACTTCGTGAAGCTCTTCATTTATTTAGCAATGCGAAAGAAATGCAAAATCTCCTACACCCNAAATTNAGTGAACTTTACTTAGCCGTCAAGCATTTAGAACTTGCAGAATACAGTCATATAATAAGCCCATGGGAACGTGAGCANCTACTNTTGAATGTTTAATTATGAACCTTTTATTCTCAAACGATNAACGAGGGCAGTTTCCCAATTCATGGTANGCNTCTACNGCAAACNATCATAAACGCNANAAAACGCTGNAAGAANGTTTAGAANCNGATGTTTGCATCATTGGNGCTGGATTTACNGGACTATCTTCCGCAATACANTTAGCAGAAGCTGGCNTANATGTCGTNCTCTTNGATGCCCATCGCCCAGGCTGGGGAGCNTCAGGGCGCAACGGNGGTCAAGTTTCTAGCGGCCAAAGAGTCAGTCAACTAAGTTTAGAAAAAGATTATGGNGACATAATGGCAAAAAAGCTTTGGCAAATCAGTCAGGATGCTAAAGATTTAGTCACAAATCTAATTCTAAAATATAAAATTAAGTGTGATTTAAAGNCAGGAATAATCCATGCGTGCCTAAATGATTGGGAAGTAAAAGAAGAACACAAAGATGTAGAACACTTACAAAATACCTATGGGCATAAAAATATAAGCTCACTTGATAAAACTGAAATCCAAAATATTATTGGTTCAAAAAAGTATTTGGGTGGAAGCATAGATTGGAGCTCAGCCCATCTGCATCCTTTAAATTACGCGTTAGGTTTGGCAGACGCTGCTAACGAAAAAGGCGTAAAAATATATGAGCACTCACTTGTGGAAAAAATTGAGCATGGGGAAAAAACAGTTGTCAAAACAGAACATGGCTTAGTAACGGCTACGCATACAATATTAGCATGTAATGGATATTTAGGAAACTTAAATAGAGTTGTGAATAAAAAAGTTATGCCAATCAATAACTTCATCGGAAGTACTGAAGTTTTAGATGATGAAATCAGGTCTAATATTCTAAATAAGGATGTGGCTGTTGCTGATAGTAAATTTGTTGTAAATTATTTTAGAATGTCTAGTGATAATCGATTATTGTTTGGAGGTGGCGAGACTTATGCTTATAAGTTTCCAAATAACTTGGATGAAATAGTTCGTAAACCAATGTTAAATATTTTCCCACAGCTTAAGAATATCAACTTTGATTATTCATGGGGTGGAACTCTAGCAATTACCATGAAGAGAATGCCATTTCTTACCAAGTTAAATCATAATACATATAACGCTTCAGGATATTCAGGAAGTGGGGTGGCAATGGCAACCATGGCAGGGAAAATCATATCAGAGGAAATCTTATCAGATCACGATCGGTTTGACGTGATGAGCGCTGTTAAAACGCCAAACTTTCCAGGTGGCTCAAACCTAAGATCACCATTATTGGCATTAGCAATGACTTGGTATAAAATAAGAGACGATTTAGGTTTCTAGAATTCTAAAATCATGCTCAAGCCAAGGGAACTCTAAAACTAAATCTTTTATGATAGTTCGTTTTAGTAAAAGGCGGAAAAGAGATGCAATATGCTTTGGCATTTTTTCAAATCCATCCGCTCTTGATAATACAGAAATTGTCCTTGTAAGGCCTTTCAGTGGTAAAGGTAACAATTCTACGTCAGAATGAAACCGTTGAGCATGTGCAAAACCCAATGGAGTAGTAATCGTCCAAGCTGTTTTATTAGCTACCAATGCAAGAGACGCATGATAGCTGTCGAGTTCAAACTTATGTGGGATATCAATTTCTTGCCGTAGCAGATGAGCATCTATGGATTGACCCATCGCTTGAGTTGATGAGTATTTAATAAAAGGCAGTTTCAAAAGTTGTGTGAGCTCATTACTATTTTGCATTATTAAACCTTTTGGAGCCGCTACCACAAAAGGCTCTTTAACAATCGGATATACCTCCATCCAATCCTGTGATTGACCTAAATCTGCAGCAATAATCATATCCAATTGTCTTTTTTCCAACAATTTCTTCAGTTTCAAACTATATGCAGTTTCCAGCTGTATCTGACAGCCTGTAAATTCTTTTGACAATTCCATCAGCAATTTGGGAGTTATATTTGCATCAAAATCTTCGATGACTCCAAGTCGCAATCTTGTAAATTTACTAAGATCTTGAACCGCCAATTCCGCTTTCGCATAAGAAGCTTCAGAAATTATTTTTTTTGCACGATTTAAAAATATAATCCCGGCAGCTGTCAATTGATGAGGACGCATACCTCTATCAAGAAGCTTTGCACCTATACCAGCTTCCAAATTTGTAAGTTGTTGGCTTATTGCAGATGGACTAGCAGACAACCGTTTAGCAGTAGAAGATATTGATTTTTCTTCTGCAGCTGCCACAAATATTTCAATTCCCCAGAGTGTTATGCGACCTGGACTTTCTACCATAATTTCTCCGAAAAATTTCTTGCACTTTGCCTTAAATTAGAGAATATTCTAGAAGAAATCTAGATAATTGCAAATTTACAAAACTTACGACTTAAGTCCCAAGAATGGAGAACATAATGCGAGATGAAAACCTAAACAGTTGGGAGGCTCGAGCCGATGCTCATTCAATGTATGGTTTTACAGATTTACCAACAATTGAAAACCGCGGCGCAACAATATTAACTCATGGTGATGGTCCGTATGTTTATGATGTTCATGGGAAAAAATATTTAGACGGCAATTCAGGATTGTGGAACATGGTCGCCGGCTTCAATCACAAGGGCTTAGCAGAAGCAGCTAAAGCACAATATGATCGCTTTCCCGGGTATCATGCCTTTTTTGGAAGAATGTCAGACCAAACCGTTATTCTATCAGAGAAACTTATAGAGGTCTCTCCCTTTGAAAGTGGTAAAGTATTTTATACAAATTCTGGCTCAGAAGCTAACGATACTTTGGTAAAAATGCTATGGTTTATGAACAAAGCTGAAGGTAATCCACAAAAAAGAAAAATAATAACACGGATTAATGGCTATCACGGCGTAACAGCAGTATCTGCGTCTATGACTGCTAAACCCTATAACGAGGTCTTTGGTTTGCCTTTAGATGGATTTATTCACACCGATTGCCCACATTATTGGAGATTTGGCCAAGATGGAGAGAGTGAAAGTGACTTCACTTTAAGGCTTGCCAGAAACCTAGAAGCACTAATCGTGTCAGAGGGACCTGAAACAATAGCGGCTTTGGTAGCAGAACCGGTCATGGGTGCTGGTGGGGTCATACCGCCTTCAAAAGGATACTTTCAAGCAATCCATCCGATTCTTAAAAAATATAATATTGCACTAATAGCAGACGAAGTAATTTGTGGTTTTGGACGGACAGGCCCTATTTGGGGCTGTCAAGCGTACGATTTTATGCCTGATGCGATAATTTCATCGAAAAATTTGACTGCTGGCTATTTTCCTATGGGCGCAGTCATACTTGGACCAAACTTAGCAAATAAAATTCAAATGGCTGCGGAAAGTGTTGAAGAGTTTCCTCATGGATTTACGGCATCTGGACACCCGGTGGGCTGCGCTATCGCTCTAAAGGCAATCAATGTAATCTTAAATGAAGGATTAATAGAAAATGTCCAGGCGCTCACACCAAAATTTGAACAGGGTTTAGCAGAGCTTGCTAAGAACCCGTACATTGGTGAAGCAAGGTCAAAAGGATTGATGGGTGCTTTAGAAGCTGTAATGGATAAGGATACAAAAACACCATTTGGACCTGAAGCAAATGTTTCTGAAAAAATTGCTAACACTTGTTCAGATTTTGGTCTTATATGCCGGCCTTTAGGACAAGCTATAGTGCTTTGCCCAGCATTTGTAATGACAGAGGGGCAAATGAATGAGATGTTTGAAAAATTAACACAAGCATTAACTAAAGTATTTTCGGAAATAACCTAACAATATAGACTAGCTACCAATGCGCAAATCACTGTTCTTTTGATATAATATTATTAAGTTCTACTATTTTCAAAGGCTTTCCAAGCTTTTTCAAACTCTGAAAATGATAATTTCTTNTTTCTTGCTGGTTCTAGAATTAATTTCTCTGTTTCAAGNAGCTTCATGATAGCACTCTCCAAATGGTCGATTANTTCAAGTGGAATGACTAGNGCTCCGTGTTTGTCTGCGTGCACTAAATCATTTGGTTTAACTATTAATCCAAAAATATTTACTTCAATATCAATTTCTTCAACTCGAACAAAAGCATGGCTTGGCCCAATCGAACCCGCAATAACAGGGTAACCATTTGGAAGGTCATCAAGGTCGCGCATAACCCCATTAGTCAAAGTTCCAGAAAGTCCAAAAGATTTATGCACAGTACAATTAATTTCCCCCCAATAGGCACCAACTGCCTTGGGAAAGTCTAAATCTTCTACCACAGCTATTGAAGGCTTATTAAAATCAGACATGTATTTATAATATGCCATTCGCCTTGCTTTTAATGTATCAGCCAGCTCTTCAGAAGGCTCTAAAGCTTTAATACTCGCAGTCCGAGCAAACCCAATAATTGCTTCATTTTTTGGATCACTTGGGATCATAGTATCACGGGTGAAATTGGAAAAACCTCTTTTTCCCTGAGCCACTTCTATAGCGTTACAAACTGTTGGAGTGTCCACAGATTGTAATAAATTTAAAAGTGATGTTTTCATATATCCTCCAGCCAACTAGCAAGTGCCATTGTCGTCATTTTAATTTGTTCTAATATCGGAAGATGGCGTGCATCTTCTATAATTTCTAATTTACTATTTTCTAAAAGTGTATGTATTAATTCATAAAACTCAAGCGTGCATAAAACATTGGAAGCTAATTCTGAAATTTTTTCATAATCAGAGATTTTTGCGAAATGTATTTCTTTTTTTTGAATAGTTCACTTATTTTGGGAGTAAGAAGGCGTTCATCACGCATCATTCCAGGAAGTAAAACATGCGGTGTCATGATGCTAAAGCAGCACCCTCAGATAAAGATTTTAGTTTTGCATAGGCAATTTGCGGGTCGACAGCACCAAACCCAGCAAAAGTACCAAATCCACAATCTGACCCTGCTATAACTCTATCCTTTCCAACAATATTCGTAAATCGCTCAATTCTTTGTGCGACAAGTTCCGGGTGTTCAATGAAATTGGTCGTAGTATCAACCACGCCGGGGACTAACACCTTACTATCAGGAATCTCAGATTTCCTATCTCTGAATACTGTCCACTCATGCGCATGTCTTGGATTAGAGGTTTCAAATAATAAGTAACCAGCATTTGCAGACATCAAGGTAGAAAACATTTTATCCATAGGAATATCACAACAGTGGGGCCCTTCATAATTTCCCCAACAAATATGGATCCTAACTTTCTCTTCTGGAACGTCTTTTAGCGCATAATTTAATGCGTCGACATGTGAAGCGGCAACTTTAAGAAATTCATCATCAGTTAAATCATTAAAAAGCATATGCCTAGAGAGGGCCAAATCTGGGCAATCCAATTGCAAATCTAACCCAGATGCTACGATTGTTTCATATTCTGTTTTCATGGCATCCGCTAATGCAGATAAATATTCTTCCCGTGTTTTATAAAAATCATTTTGTAAAAATAAGGAAATTACACCTGGAGAAGCAGCATTCATAAAACCTCTTGTTATTCCGTGTGCAGACATTGCAACTTTTAAATTATTAATATCTTTTTGTAACTCCCCTTGCCCTTTTGAAGAAACAGGACCAGTACACATTGGTCTAGCATATTGAGGCGTACCTCCTTCATTTGCAAGGCGCTCCAAAAATGTTGGAAACATTTTAAGATCAGCTGGAGCATTTCGAGGACTATCGCCCGAAAAGCCTGTGTAACGATCCTTTACATAAGTTGCATATGATATTTTTGAAGTTTCACCGTCACTGACAATATCAATTCCAGATTCTGCTTGTTTTCTGACCGTATCATGGACTGCCGTTGTCATCGTTTCGTCAAATGACGGCTCATCATAAGGAACACCATTTTCACGAGCAAATATAAAATCAACAACCTCTTGTGATCTAGGTAGACTACCAACATGCGAAGTAAGTATTCTTGTCATTTTTCTTTTCCCCTATTACTTTAAATTTTGGTCCATGTTGGGCCAGCAGGATCATCATTAGATTTTACCCGATACATACTGGCTTCCCCAGCCATTGATGGTTCAAGTTTGTGTGAAAATCCAGCAGGCAAAATACATGTATCACCAGGATTTAAAGATACTGTTTGATTTTCCCACTTCAATGACCAATGCCCACGCATAGGCATCAGTACAATTGAATCTTTAAATGTTAAGACCTCATCATTTAATGACCCTCTGGTAATGAAATCCATTTCAAAACCTGGTTTATCTGGTAAAATTGCATCTTCACCTATTACTTTGACTGGTAATTTTCCTGCTAAGCCCATTAGATCTAAATATCGTGCTACATGCCTTGGAATGACATTAATTGCAGTTGGTTCTGGCATCTCAGATAACTTTTCATCTGATAATATAGGCATGGGTGCAACGTCTTCGGGCAATTTTTGCCCTTTTTTACTATCATAAAGCTTTCCATTATCTCCCAAGATCAATCCATGTTCTGCAGCATCTTGAATGACTTGAGGTGCCCATGTCACCCCTCCTCCTGCATCATCGCCTCCCAAAACAGCCATTATCATTCCATAATCTAAACCAATATTTTCAAATCCACGAAATATCCCAGTCGGTATATTAATGATATCACCTTCTTCTAGGACTACTTCACCAGCTTTACCCCACCGTCCCCAGAAAAATCTCCATCTGCCTTTTAAAACAAAAAAGACTTCAGCAGTNGTGTGGCTGTGTAACGAGTTTCGACATCTTGGTGGTTGCCCGGCTGCACCAATATTAAATCCTGGCGTATCTTTTATATGTATATGCTGATCTGGGCTCTCAGAAACTCCACCCCCAATTATAGTAAAATTCTCTTTTTGGTCACTGCCAGGAGTATGTGCATCAATAAAAGCAGTTTTACATGGAATTAAATCTCCATACCTAACAATACGTGCTTCTAGTTCTTCTGATGTCATTTTACTATCCTGTCTTCATTGCGATTTGTTTCCAAATCGATGTTTCATCATAAAGAGTATATTCTCTTCGAATTCCACGTGGACCAAATTCCACGTGGCTTGCTCCCATAACGTGTACTTCAGCGCCAGTCGGCTTTCCAAAAGCGCCCCAACCGTCATGTTTTCCTGTCAAACTCCAACGAATAGCAGCTCTAGGAGGCATTAATGGGTCTTCTCTTCCTATCTGATGGTCAATAGAAAAAGTTGCAGATGGAAATGCTGCTCGTAATTTAGTCCAAAA
>NYTF01000032.1 GCA_002683355.1 Paracoccaceae bacterium
GAGTATATTATCTCAGAGGCTATGCATGCTTTGGGCATCCCAACGACAAGGTCGTTGGCGGCGGTCTCAACTGGAGAAAGCGTTTATCGAGAAGCCAGATTGCCTGGAGCAGTTTTGACACGCGTTGCCTCTAGCCATTTGCGCGTTGGAACTTTTCAGTTTATCGCCTCTAAGGGTGATAATAGCGCAATGAAAAAACTAGCAGATTATGCAATTGATCGGCATTACAAAGATGCTTTTAGGAACAAAAATCCCTATTTAGAGTTTTTGAAAAAGGTTTCAGATAGACAAGCTAGCCTTGTTGCTATGTGGATGAATGTGGGATTTATTCATGGGGTAATGAACACTGACAATATGACTATTTCAGGTGAAACCATTGACTATGGTCCTTGTGCATTTATGGACACTTATGACTCCAAAAAAGTTTTTAGCTCAATTGATACTAATGGAAGGTATTCTTTTAAAAATCAGCCCTATGTTGCACAATGGAATATTGCAAGATTAGCGGAAACCTTGTTGCCACTAATTGACGAAGATCTAAATAGAGCAATAGTAAAGGCTACTGAAATTGTTGAAAGTTTTAATGCAACTTTTGATAACTATTGGTTAAAAGGTATGAGATTAAAGCTTGGCATTACTAATGATTTTCCTGAAGATCAATCTTTGGCAATTGAGTTCCTTGAGATAATAGAAGAGAATAAATTAGATTTTACCAAAAGTTTTTTGATTATAAATGATGATATATCTGAAGATTACTCTAGTTGGGTAGAAAATGACACTAGGGCATTGAATTGGTATCAAAAGCTGCAGCTCAGAAAAGAAAAAAATGCAAAATATGAAACTTCGAAATTGATTAACCCAAAAGTTATACCAAGAAACCACCTTGTAGAAGAGGCTATTTTGAGCGCTTATGAAGATGATTTAAAACCATTCGAAAACTTAGTTCAAATACTTCAAAAGCCATTTTTACGAACTACTGACTCCCTAGCTTACACTAACCCTCCTGAAAGAATTGATAAAAACTATCAGACATTTTGTGGCACTTGATAATTCGACCATTTGGAGAATTTGCCAGAAAATTTTCTGAATATCAGATTTACAAAGTTTTTTAAGTTGNAAAAATCTTAACTTTAAATCTTAACTTTAAATCTTAACAGAATTTATCTATGANTCANTCGTCATCATTTTGTAACAATTAAAGCTTACCCTNGATATAGATTTGAAAATGGTAAATGGATTATTATTTTACAGTGGTATAATGCGTCGAAGGTGTTCATCTCAATTAAATATAGATGTTGACTCAAGAGCTATTAAAGAGGTGTGCAATGACAACTTATGCGATNAATGGTTTTGGTAGAATTGGAAAATTAGCTTTAAGGATACTGCTAGAACGAGGAATAAATGTTTCTTGGATTAATGATAGGATGGGAGATGCCAAAATGCATAGCCATCTTTTGGAGTTTGACTCGGTTCATGGGCGATGGGACNCTAATATTGAGTCAACTAAGAATTCTGTGATTATTGATGGAGAAGAAATATTTGTTCATCAAGAGACTCAGATTTTTGATTTACCTTTAAAGAATATTGATATTCTTATTGATTGCACTGGAGCATTTAAGACGTCGAAAGAATTAAACCATTATGTAAAAGCGGGTGTTAAAAAAGTAATCGTTTCTGCACCAGTAAAAGACCCCGAAGCAGTAAATATTGTATATGGAATCAATCATAATCTTTATGATCCATCTAGACATAATATAATTACAGCNGCGAGCTGCACGACGAATTGCATTGCTCCAGTTGTAAAAGTACTACATGAACATTTTGGAATAAAACATGGAAGTATGACAACTATTCATGANGTAACCAACACTCAAACAATTGTTGACCGTCCAGCTAAAGATTTACGACGAGCCAGATCTGCCTTGAATTCGCTAATTCCAACTTCGACAGGTTCAGCAACCGCAATAACCTTCATTTACCCAGAGCTTAACGGAAAACTTAATGGGCATGCTGTGAGAGTTCCACTTTTGAATGCTTCGCTTACCGATTGTGTATTTGAGCTAAATAGAGAAACTGACTCTATAGAGGTTAATAAGTTTTTTAAAAATGCTGCAGAAAATGATTTAAAAGACATCTTAGGATATGAAACAAGACCTTTAGTTTCTGCAGATTATGTCAACGACCCACGGTCTTGTATAATTGATGCTCTGTCCACAATGGTAATTAATAATACTCAGGTAAAAGTTTATGCTTGGTATGATAATGAATTTNGTTATGCGCATCGATTAGTTGATATTGTTAAAATGGTGGGAAGTAGAATTTGACGCAACAAAAAGCGCGTTTAGCATATTTATATGTAACTATTGCTTACTGGGTGTTTATGCTCACTGACGGGGCATTGNGAATGTTAATCCTTCTACATTTTCATGTATTGGGATATTCTCCCTTACAACTTGCCTATCTTTTTTTGGTATATGAAATTGCGGGGGCTATCGCAAATTTAACAGCAGGNTGGCTCGCNGCAAGACTTGGGCTGAAATTCACTTTATATGCGGGCTTGATCTTACAAANCGCTTCTTTAATCGCGTTAACACAGCTTAATTTGGCTTGGAGTGTCTCTATTTCAGTACTTTTTGTAATGCTAATACAAGGTTTATCTGGTATCGCTAAGGACTTTACAAAAATGAGTGCAAAGTCAGCTGTGAAAA
The DNA here is from genome assembly GCA_002683355.1 of Paracoccaceae bacterium. Classification (GTDB taxonomy): domain Bacteria; phylum Pseudomonadota; class Alphaproteobacteria; order Rhodobacterales; family Rhodobacteraceae. The sequence goes on from NYTF01000032.1 coordinate 2,709, forward strand.
CACTGGTAANTAAAGGTGACGGTAACCTCTTAAACTGGGTATCATTTTTAACGGGTTCAAAAAATAGCGTTAAGGGTTTTGGNTTTTTTTTAGGGGCAATATTACTTTCAATTTTTGGATTTGTGTCCTCGTTGCTNATATTGGCAGTGGCTCTGCTCGCAATCTTAATNATAATTTTTTTAAGTATGCCTGATAGATTGCCACAGGGCAGTAAATCAACGTTATTNAGTGAGATATTTTCAAAGAATAATGATGTAAATTATCTTTCAGCGGCCAGATTATTTTTGTTTGGGGCGAGGGATGTTTGGTTTGCTGTGGGTGTTCCAATATATTTATACTCCACAGTGTCCAGTAATTTTGTTTCTAATACTGGTTTTGCCTTTTTTCTTGTTGGTGGCTTTCTTGCGACCTGGATTATATTATACGGAATAATTCAAGCTAATACCCCAAAACTTTTAGGATTAAAGGGTGTCAATAGAAGTAAAATATTATATATATTAAGACTTTGGCTACAAAGATTAATAGCTGTAACACTTTTAATGGCTGTCTATGTCTTAATTATTAATCAGAGCAATTTATTAAGTAGCATAACTTTAATCTTTGGGCTGCTAATCTTTGGTGCAATATTTGCGATGATTTCTAGTTTGCACTCATATCTAATTTTGGCATTTAGCGAAGATAAACGAGTGACACTTGATGTGGGGTTCTACTATATGGCTAATGCGCTAGGAAGATTTTTTGGAACGTTGCTTTCAGGACTTACATATCAATTTGGCGGATTATCCATTTGTTTGTTTNCTGCATCTTTGATGTTATTTACGAGCTTAATGTTAACAAGAAAGCTNGGCTAAAAAANTTATAAACTTACCAAAAACTTATGAATTCTTCTTGCTCTTTTGTCTCAATTGCTCCCTTGCGAAATTTACGAATATAGTCAATCGGGTGGTTTATATCAGTCATTTCCTTTACGAGAATTCCCGCGAACAATCCAGATCGTCCTAAACCTGCATTGCAATGGATTAAAACTTTTTTTTCAGTTTTTATTGCTACTATAATATTTTTAGTAAGGATTTTAAATGTACCAAGCTGATTTGTTGATGGAATGCCTAGGTCCTGGATTTCTACTGAATAGTGTTCAAACCCATACTCAGTAATAGTTTTATCAAAATCATTTATATCTAATTTTTTTAGTTCATCTTTTGTAATTAAACTTACAATACAATTAATTTCTTGGTTCCAAATACTATTAAGATCATTTTTTAAGCTTAACTTTTTAAATAAACTATTTTGATGCTTTCCAGGACAATTAGATACTCCAAAGGATTGGTTATCTTTACCTGGGACTGGTATCCATGAAATTGGAAAGTTATCTTTCATAAAACCCTCAGAACCATTCTTGATATTAAGTAGTTTTTGTAAATATGCAGCCCCTGTAATCGTTTTGTGCCACTAAATCACATATTTCTCGGTATTTGTTGAGGCCCCCAGCATATGGAATGAATATTTTTGGCTTTCCAGGAATATTTCCACCTAAATACCAGGAATGTTTTGCTGATAAAAAGAAATTATCCTTTACAGCTTCTTGCACGTTTTCAGTCCAGTCATCTGCTGCCTCAACTGTTGTTTGAATTGAGTCATAATCATTTTTGAGCATATATTTAATACAATTACCAATCCATTCTACATGTTGTTCTATTGCTCGCGGCATATTTGTTAATACTGCAGGACTACCTGGGCCAGTTATCAAAAAAAGATTTGGAAAGTTTGGTACTAGCAGGCCTAAATTAGTCTTTGGCCCAGTTTGCCAGATATTTTTTAAACTGATATTATTATCGCCAATAATATTCATATTCAACAAGGTGCCAGTGAGCGCATCAAAACCTGTTGCAAAGATTAAAACTTCTAGCTCGTAATCATTTTTTTCGGTTGTTATACCATTCGTTTTAAATGATTTGATGGGATCTTTGCGAATATTTATTAAGTCCACATTCTTACGATTAAACGTTTCGTAATAATTAGTATCAATTGGAGGTCTTTTTGATCCAAATGGATGGTCAAAGTCAGTCAACATAGCAGCTGTGTCTGGGTTTTTAATTATTTTCTTTATTTTGTTAATGATAAATTGGGAAGCAGTAAGATTGGAATCTGCATCAATACTTAAATCTGAAAAAGTATCTCGAAAACTTAACCCACCATTTGCCCATGCTTTCTCATAAAGTGCGTTTCTTTTGGTTACTTCAGTTGCTTTTGCTGATATGTGCGAATGCGTCCATGGGTGTCCACCTCTATGCTGAAACATAAGTTCCTTTGATTTGTGAAAATCAATATTAGCTTGATTCTTTTGATTTTGCGTGAGTTTATAATTATTTGCGGGAACGCTATAATTTGGTGTTCTTTGAAAAACAGTAAGTTTTTTTGCTAACTTGGCAACTTCGGGAATGACCTGAATTCCAGTTGACCCAGTGCCAATTATTCCAATATTTTTATTGGCAAGTTCAGGTTCAATCTTAGGCCAATCACCAGTATGATAAATTTCCCCTTGGAATTTATTTTTATTTGGGATGACTGGCATATTTGCGTAAGAGAGGCAGCCAACAGCAGAAATAATAAATTTTGATGAAAATTTTTCCTTATTGTTAGTTAAAGTAGTCCAAGTCTTTCTCTCATTATCATAAATTAAATCGGTAACTTTGGTTTGAAATTCAATATCTTTTCTTAAATCTAATTTGTCACAAACATAATTGAGGTATTTTTCTATTTCTGGCTGAGTAGGATATCTTTCAGACCAATTCCAATCTTCATAGAGTTCTTTTGAGAAATAATATGTATAGGCTTTGCTTTCTGTGTCACAACGAGAGCCTGGATATCGATTCCAAAACCATGTTCCTCCTACATTATCAGCAGTCTCTAAGATTTTAACATTTAGTCCTAAATTTTCTCTAAGAAAATGCAATTGGTATAATCCTGAAAAACCAGCTCCAATAATTATTGCATCATAATGATTCATTTTAAAATACTATCCTTAAAAAGACTCCAAACGTATAAATTTTATAGATTAAATTTGCATTGTAGATCAAATTAATTTTAAAAAAGTCGAGTAAAGATATTTTTTCAAATATAAAAATGATTATTCAACTGGAAAGCGCTGAGCGTTTTGTGTAAATCACAAGAAATTATGAAATGGAGAAATAACTTTGGCTAACGTCAGAATAGATAGTGAAAAAATTGATAAACTAGCGCAACTGGCTGTTTATACAGGTTTAGGTTTGCAGCCTGGACAGGATTTAATTTTAACCGCACCCGTTGAAGCATTACCACTTGTTAAGCGAATAGCTGTTCATGCTTACAAAGCGGGAGCAGGACTGGTAACGCCGCTGTTTTCTGATGGTGAATTGACACTTGCGCGCTATAAATATGCTAATAATGCTTCTTTTGATAAGGCTCCAGACTGGCTTTACAATGGCATAGGGAAAGCTTTTGATAATAATGCTGCTAGAATGGCAATTGTAGGGGATGATCCTATGCTTCTTGCAAATCAGGATTCAGATAAGATTGGAAGAGCAAATAAAGCCAATTCAATAGCATACAAGCCCGCCAGAGAAAGAATTACACGGTTCAATATTAATTGGAATATAATTGCTTGGCCAGGTGTTGCTTGGGCAAAACGAATGTTTCCGGAGCTATCTGGAATTGAAGCTCAATCAAAATTAGCCGATGCAATCTTTGATGCGTCTCGCGTGAATACCACTGATCCTGTCGAAGAGTGGAAGAAGCACAATGAAGTTCTTAGAAAAAAGTGTAAATGGTTGAATGAGTTAGATTTTGCATCATTGCATTTTAATGGGCCTGGTACAGATTTAATTGTTGGGCTTGCAGATGGCCATGAATGGATGGGTGGAGCGTCAATCGCACAAAATGGTATAACCTGTAACCCAAATATTCCGTCAGAAGAAGTGTTTACGACGCCACATGCTTTAAATGTAAATGGATCAGTTTGCTCAACCAAACCGCTTTCTCACCAAGGTGCATTGATCGACGAAATTCAAGTGCGTTTTGAGAATGGTAAAATTACCAGTGCAAAAGCAAGTAAGGGTGAAGAGGTTTTGCTTAAAATCTTGGATTCAGATGAGGGTGCGCGTAGGTTAGGTGAAGTGGCTTTGGTTCCAAATAGTTCACCAATTTCACAATCTGGATTGTTGTTTTATAATACTTTATTTGATGAGAATGCAGCTTGCCACATTGCTTTGGGCCAATGCTACTCAAAATGTTTTAAAGGTGAAGAAAATCTTTCTGAAAAAGAAATTTCAAAACGTGGTGGAAATTCGAGTATGATCCACATTGATTGGATGATTGGATCAAGGCACATTGATATTGATGGTATAAATTCAGATGGCAGCAGAGTTGCGGTTTTCAGAAAAGGTGAATGGGCATAAATAATGTAAACTTATTTACATCATCATGGTGCGGGCGGGGGGACTTGAACCCCCACGGCACAAGGCCCACAGATTTTAAGTCTGTTATGTCTACCATTCCATCACGCCCGCGACGATTGGTTAATTAATATTATTTCATAGCGATTTGTTTCATATACGCAATGCCTTAAAGACCGAAANGTNCTTAAATTATTATTTTAAAATCTATAGTCCAGAAAACTTTTTCTGCATAATGTCACGCTCATCGTCAGTAATTTTATTAAACAAAACATCTGGTACATTAAAACTGTGCTTTGGGGGCAATACTTGCAACGCATTTTCAACAGAATTTGGCCAGCTCCAATCTTCAGAATTAACTGCCAACATAATTTTTTNTGACGTATCTGGAATAAATGGTTCAGATAAAATAGCGTATAATCTAATTAAATTAATTGATAGATTTATAATCATACCAGAAGTTTTAGGTTCGAATTTGTAAATAGCCCAAGGTTCTGTTTTTTGAAGGTATTCATTTCCTAACACCCAAATTTTACGCAATTCACTTGATGCTTTTCTAATTTCTAAAGTTTCTAAAAAAGTTTGATATTTGTTGATTCTTGCTTGAAGTTCATCANTTAGCTCTATTTCTATATTTCTAANGCCACTAGTTTCTGGCACTTCTTCACCAAATTTTGAACGGCAAAACTTGGTCACACGACTGACAAAGTTTCCCAGCACATCCGCCAAATCCTTATTTATGCTTAACTGGAAATTGTCCCAGGTAAATTCNCTATCTGAATTTTCAGGCACATGAGTTAATAACCACCATCTCCAGTAATCACTTGGCAAAATATCCAAGGCTTGGTCCATGAATATACCACGTCCTTGGCTTGTTGAAAACTGACCGCCATCATAATTCAAGTAATTAAATGATTTTATGTAATCAACAAGTTTCCAGGGTTCGCCTGAACCCATTAACGTACTTGGGAAAGACAAGGTATGAAATGGAACATTATCTTTTCCCATGAATTGAACGTAGTATACATCATCGGCGCCTTTATCTGTCCGCCACCATCGCTCCCATGCCTCATTACCAAGATTTTGGCTATTAGTTAGCTCCGCGGTAGCAGCGATGTATTCGATGGGCGCGTCAAACCAGACATAGAAAACCTTTTTTTCCATTCCTGGCCAATCTTCTTCACCATTTTTTACAGGCACACCCCAATCCAGATCNCGAGTTATTCCCCTATCCTGAAGACCTTCGCCATCGTGTAACCACTTCTGTGCAATTGAGGTTGTTAATATAGGCCAATCTTTTTTACTTTTTATCCACTTATCTAGATCATTTTTTAATTTTGATTGTTGTAGATACAAATGCGTTGTTTCTCTAATTTCCANGTCTTTAGAGCCAGATATTGCAGAGCGAGGCTCAAGCAGGTCCGTAGGGTTTAGTTGCTTTGTACAATTTTCACATTGGTCGCCACGCGCATTTTCGTAATTGCAGGCTGGACAAGTCCCTTCAATATATCGGTCTGGTAAAAATCTTTTATCCNTCTTGGAAAAAATTTGCTTTTCGTTTACTTCTTTTATTAAGCCGTTCTTATTTAATTGACCGGCAAAATATTGGGTTAGCTTTTTATTCTCATCTGAGGAAGATCTACCAAAATGATCAAATGAAAGNTTGAAACCGTCACTTAATTTTTTTTGGATTTTGTACATCTCCGCGCAAAACTGCTCTATTGGTTTATTCACTTTTGCTGCAGCTAATTCAGCGGGTGTGCCATGTTCATCTGTGGCACAAATAAACATTACTTCGTTCCCGCGGAGTCGATTGTAACGTGCGTATAAATCAGCTGGTAACTGGCTACCTACTAAATTACCTAAATGTTTTATTCCATTAATATATGGAATTGCAGAAGTTATTAAGATTCGTGCCATTAGACCTCTAAAATATCTATTAGTTTTCAATTAACGAAATGATCCAGAAAGAGCCAGCAGTTTTAATAAATATTCATCGCTTCCTGATTAATTTTGCTATACCAAAGCTTGTTCTTGGGGTGTATCTGTAGCGTGTTTTAACTTTAGTAGTTGGCCGTACATTCATTCTAGCAATACTTACTATTACTAATATAGCATGTGCCATTGCAATAAAAATAAATAAAGCATTGGGCCCATGTAGTTCCACTAATTTTGCTGAAAGAACTGGGCTACCAATAGCTCCTACAGCAAAGTAAAAAATTAATGCCGCNCTTAATTCAACAGTTTGTTTAGGTTCNGCAAAATCATTTGCGTGTGCGGAAGCTATTGAATAAATTGGAAATGTTATAAATCCAAAAGTGAATGCAGCCAGAAAGATTGCGATAGTCCCTTGATCGCTTATCATTATTGTTAATGTAGATGAACAAATAGCGGCACAGGAGAGGAAAATCAAAATCCATCTTCTATCAAATTTATCNGCTAACCAGCCTATAGGATATTGTGCCACTGCTCCCCCTAAAACAAAAGCAGCTAGGAATAAGGCAATTTGATTTATTTCTAAACCGACTTGCAGTCCATAAATAGGCCCAATCATTCTGAATGAGGCTCCAGTTAACCCTGCNACTATGGCGGCAAAAACAGCCAAGGGAGACAACATATATGCTGCGATTGGTCTCAACTTAGGTGCATTAGGAANCTCTGGTTGCTTTGCNCGTGTCAGAGTAAGTGGCAGTAAAGCTGCTGTGCAAATTAAAGCTAAAATGTTATATGATAGATAATGGGCAGGCTCTAATATACTTATTAAAAGTTGACCAAAAAGAGATGCTCCCATATCGACCAGTCTATAGGCTCCCAGTGATCGACCTCTATTTTGATTTTTAAGTTTGGCTTGAATCCAAGCTTCAATAATCGAGTAACAACCAGCTACAGATAATCCAGAGAAAACTCTTAAAGCAATCCATATTATNGGTTGGTTTGATAGTGTATGCCCTAAGATCCCAATTAAGCCTAACGCTGCAAATGTGGCAAACCCTCGGCTATGTCCAATTGCTCCCATCAGTCTTGGTGCCCACCAACACCCAATAAAAAATCCAAAAAAATGTGCTGATCCTAGCATTCCAATTTCAGAGGAGCTAAAACCCAATATTACTCCAGATAAAGCGTCTAAAGGTCCTAACCCGCCAGTGCTTAATTGTAAAAAGACGATGGAAAGCATCAAAGCAGCAAATGAAATAATAANACGCATTGAACACCTTTTTGCNCATTATGAACTATCTCAAGATATTAACTATAAGATTTTCGTCAAATTAAGACGTTTTTGTGAGTGATAAAAACTTAAACTATCTCTTTTGATATATGATCTAATACAGCATTNACAAATTTAGTTTCTTTGCCTTCTGGGAAGAAGGCCTTCGCGATATCCACAAATTCATTGATTACGACTTTAACTGGTGTTTTCCTCATAAGAAATTCGGCAGTGCCGCCCCGAAATAAAGCTCTAATAGTNGGATCGATTTTATCAATTGGCCAATTCTCTGCTAGTGCTCTATCGGTCATTTGGTCTATAGTTGATTGATTGTTTACAGCGCTATCGATTATTTTTCTGAAGAATTTGATATCTGCCTTATTATATAAAATGCCATCAAACTCTGCGCCTATTCTAAAATCTTCAAATTCGCTTTTTATGTCTTCTAAGTCCTGACCAATTGCTTCCATTTGAAACAANGCCTGTACAGCATAAAGGCGCGAGGCAGTCTTCATATTTACTGTGGAATTGACCATTTTAATACGCCCTGGTTAATTAACTTGACTTGCTATGGTTTATGTTGCGAGCGAATGCAAGAACTTGGATTTTNAATTAATTTTTAACTTCCGTTAAACGNGCAACATATCTTGCTAATGTATCTATTTCTAAATTTATTAAATCATCTAAAGCTACGTTTTCCCAGGTTGTAACAGACTTGGTGTGAGCAATTAAATTTACTCCAAAAGTATTCTTATTAACCTCATTAACGGTTAATGAAGTTCCATTAAGTGAAACTGAACCCTTTGATGCGATAAAGCGAGATAGATCACTGGAANTCTCAAATGTCATTCGAGTACTATCCCCCTCAATTTCAATGCTTTTTATGGTGGCTACCCCGTCTACATGCCCGGATACTATGTGCCCTCCTAATTCATCTCCAACCTTTAGAGAACGTTCAAGATTAATTTTTCGACCAATTCCCCAACCGTTTGCAGAAGCAGAGATTGTAGTTTTTGAAACAGTTTCTGCTGAAATATCAACGTCAAACCAATTTTCTTTGCCCAAACCTCTATCCACAACTGTCAAGCAAATACCATCGCAGGCTATAGATGCTCCTAAGTCAATTTCTGCTGATGTGTAGTTGCATTTTATACGGGCTCTGACATCTCCATTATTCTTTAGTTCAGTGATCTCTCCAATATCNGAAATAATTCCAGTAAACATATTTTCCTCGCAATGATTGACTACACCTTCAGATGATTTACCTCGGAGACAATGAAAGAGCAAGAATGGTGTTGAATGCTTGGCNNTNTAAATTTCATCAAGGCTTGTGCCAAATAGAGACACTATCATCGCCATATTTAAAGGACTCTTTTAATTTAAAGCTAGGAAGTTTTGATAAAGGTAAATTTTCGAGNTCTTTAATAAATGAGNTCCCTGTTGAGCCAATTAATAAACCTGAAGTCATTGATATAAACTCATGAACTAGATTTTGTTTTATAAGATTTGTTGCTAACTTTGCACCACCTTCACAAAATACGTTATTAATACCGATATCACTTATTTGGTTGAGTGCACTATTTAAATTAATTTCTCCAACAGACGTAAGATCACACTTTAAAACTCGAGCACCTTGGTCAATCCAGGTATTTATTATAGTTTTATCTGTGTGAGTTGCACAACAGATTATAGTATTAAATTCTTTTGCTGATTGAAAAATCTTACTGTTTAGTGGTGTGCGTAATTCTGTATCAATAATAATTCTTACTGGCTGTTGTGTTGATTTTATATGCCGTACATTAAGCATAGGGTCGTCCATTATAACCGTGCCCGATCCAACCATAATTGCATCGTTTTGCATTCTATAAAAATGCGTAAGCTTGCGTGACTTTTCGCTAGTAATCCATTTACTCTCATTGCTTTGTGTGGAAATCTTACTATCCAACGAGGTTGCGAATTTAATTGTTATCTTTGGTTGATTATTTAAAATTCGATTAAAAAACCCTAGATGTTCATATCGAGCATCTTCTTCCAAAATACCCTCAGTAACTGAGATCCCCGCATCTTTTAAAATCCTTATGCCTTTTCCCGCTACTCGAGGATCTAGGTCTCTAGTGGCAATAACTACTCTTGCGACCTTGGCATTAATAAGTGATGTAATGCATGGCTGAGTTTGGCCAATATGAGAACAAGGCTCTAGTGTCACATATACCGTGCTATTTTCTGGGTTAGATGTAGTGCTTTTTAAAGCTTGAATTTCGGCATGTGGTCGCCCTTTAGCAGCAGTCCAACCACGGCCAATTAGTATATTGTCTTTTACAATAACGCATCCAACATTTGGATTTGGCCAAGTTGACCCTCTCGTTCTTTTTGACAAAGAAAGAGCCAAGTGCATCCATTTTTCGTCAATATTGGTTGATAGCATCATTCATCGGTCGTAGGCGGCCGTAATTCATGTACAAAATCCTCAAAATCGTCAGCGGCCTGAAAGTTTTTATAAACACTTGCAAATCTAACATATGCGACTGTGTCTATTCGAGCCAGAGATTCCATAACAATTTCCCCAATTTTCTCATAAGAAATATCTGTTTCCCCCATACTTTCTAATCGTCTGACAATGCCACTTATCATTTGATCTATTCTGTCAATTTCAATTGGTCTTTTTTGTAGAGCAATTCTTATCGATCGCTCTAATTTGTCCCTATCAAAATCTTCTCTTTTGCCACTTCTTTTTATGACTACTAGATCTCTTAATTGGACTCGCTCGTAGGTTGTAAAGCGTCCTCCACAAGCAGAACAGAAACGTCTCCTTCGGATTGCCACATGGTCTTCGGCTGGGCGGCTGTCCTTTACCTGCGTATCAACATTTCCACAAAATGGGCACCTCATCTTGAATTCCTCTAATAGGTTTTAAAATAATTAGACTTACTATATGCAACCTATATGATTTTGTGTAGGGTTTTTATTTGTAAAAATGTGTAGCTCAGTTTTATTTGATTTTGATTAACTCCTTAAGGTTTCGAAAGGCTTTTTTTATGAATAAAGCGCTAGTCGTTTCATCCTTATTTTTCTTCTTCCATCTTGTTCTAGCTTATTATTTTGATTTAATTGATGATGAGGCCTATTATAACCTGTGGTCGTCTAATCTTTCGCTAGGATATTATGACCATCCTCCTATGATAGCTTGGTGGATTTCTCTGGGAAAATCTGTTTTTGGTGAAACAACGCTTGGTGTAAGGTTTTGCGCCTCGATTGCATTTTTTCTTGTCAGTATTTTAGTTGCCAGGATAGCTTTCTTAATTGGTGGCGGAGATAGAATACTCATTTCTGTTATTTTATTTAATATAATGGCTCCTGTGATGGGTTTAGGTTTTATTGCAACGCCAGATGCGCCACTTATCTTATTTTGGACCTGTGCGCTATGGGCTACTTTAGAGGGTTTATTTCGTAAGAACCCTTGGTATTGGATATTAGTAGGCGTTTTTGTTTCTCTAGCAATTTTATCAAAATTTAATGCGTTATTCTATGTCGTTGGCTTGGCTGGTTGGTGTATTTTTTCAAAAGCGGGAAGAAATGAATTAAAGGCTCCCTTTATTTGGTTAGGTGTTTGTGTTGGGGTGTTACTCTTGTTGCCTGCTGTTTATTGGAACTATCAAAATGATTGGGTTGGATTAGAAAAACAATTTGGGCGCTTATTAAATGAAAAAGTTGGGTCATATTTTTTTCTTGAGTTTATTTTATCGATAGTTATTTTTGCAACACCCCTTATTTTTATTTTTAGTGTTTTAGGGGTTTTTAAAAAACATGAGTTTCGAGATTTACTTCTGTGGGCTCATTTGCCCTTATTTATTTACTTTTTAAACCATTCTTTTACAGAACGTATTCAAGGCAACTGGATTATTACTGTTTTCCCGTGGCTGGCAATCTTAGCAGCTGTTGGTTTGCAAAATCTCAATAAAGTTTGGAGTCAAGTAACCATCTTTACTGGGTCATTCTTGACAATGTTAATATTAGTTTTTGGTTTGAATTCCTATATAGTTGTGTTTTCGGGAGATAACCCCTTTAACCAAATGAAAGGTTGGCAGGAAGCAAAAGTTAAATTTCAGGAACAACTTGAAGAAGTTGAATGGATAGCTGTTACAGATTATTCAATGGTTGGGCGCTTAACTTGGTTATTAGGCACTAATGATAAAGTGTGGGCGTTAAACGAACCTTATAGATATCTTTTTCGTGAGGGTTTTCCGTCGGACTTTTGTGCTACGCCCGGTATCCTGATTCAAAAGATACAGACAAAGAATATGGAAAATAACTTTGTTGAGCTAACATCTGATCCAATAATCTATATTAGCCGGTATTCAGGTGAGAAGGATTTAATGAGATACCAGTTTAGAAAATTTAGAAAAGTAAATGAAAGCGCATATTGTGGGTGATGGCATTTATTTATTGCTCAAGAAAACTCTTTAGTTTTCGTGATCTACTAGGATGTTTCAACTTTCTTAAGGCCTTTGCCTCAATTTGCCTAATACGCTCCCTCGTAACACTAAATTGTTGTCCAACTTCTTCAAGTGTATGATCAGTATTCATACCTATCCCAAAGCGCATTCTCAAAACGCGCTCCTCTCGCGGTGTAAGGGAAGATAGGACTCTGGTCGTAGTATCTTTCAGATTATCCTGAATAGCTGAATCCAATGGCAAAATAGCATTTTTGTCTTCTATAAAATCGCCTAATTGACTGTCTTCTTCATCTCCGATCGGAGTTTCCAGACTTATAGGTTCTTTAGCAATTTTCATTACTTTTCGAACCTTCTCTAATGGCATCTGTAATTTTTCTGCCAATTCTTCAGGAGTGGGCTCTCGTCCAATTTCATGCAACATTTGTCGGCCAGTTCTGACAAGTTTGTTGATTGTTTCTATCATGTGAACTGGGATTCTTATTGTTCTTGCCTGATCTGCGATTGATCGAGTGATGGCTTGCCTTATCCACCAAGTTGCATAGGTGCTAAATTTGTAACCTCTTCGATACTCAAATTTATCTACAGCTTTCATTAAACCAATATTACCTTCTTGAATTAAATCAAGAAATTGCAATCCACGGTTCGTATATTTTTTTGCAATTGATATTACTAGTCTTAGGTTTGCTTCAACCATTTCTTTTTTGGCTTGCCGGGCTTCTTTTTCACCTTTTTGCACTTGGCTTACAATTCGCCGAAACTCCGAAATATCTAATCCAATATACTGACCAACTTGTGCCATTTCTTCACGAAGCTCTTCTATTTTTGGTTTCGACCTTTCAATTAAAGCAGACCATCCTCTTCCCGTCTTGTTAGAAATGTCACCTAACCAAGTTGGATCTAGCTCTCTGTCTCTGTAGGCCTCAATAAACTCTCTTCTGTTAATTCGCGCTTGATCAGCAAGTTTTACCATTTGACTATCAATGGACATAATGCGTCTATTTATTCCATACATTTGATCAATTAAAGCCTCTATTCGGTTACTGTGCAAATGTAATGAATTTACCAAGTCTACAATTTTCAACCTCAATGACTGATATTTGTCTTCGGCTTTGTCTGAGAATTTGTCAGATACATTTAAAGTTGCAGACATNCGGGTTTTCTGCATCTGGGCAAGTGCCTCATAATAATTAGCGATTTGAGCAAGAGTTTCTAAGACCTCTGGTTTAAGNGCATCCTCCATGACCGCTAATGAAACGTTTGCTTGATCTTCGTCCTCATCATCTTCATCTTCTGAATGGATTAAGTTGCCGTCTGCATCGTATTCTGGTTTTTTTTCTTCAACTTTTGATGGAGTTTGAGCTGATGCCACTTCTGGCATAATAGNATTTTCATCATCGTCGTCTAACGTATTTCCAAAAGTAGTTTCAAGATCAATGACGTCTCTCAANAGAATGTCTTCTTCTAAAAGCTCATCTCGCCAAATCGTTATTGCTTGAAAAGTTAAAGGGCTTTCACAAAGCCCCAAAATCATTGTATTGCGACCAGCCTCTATCCGTTTTGCAATCGCTATTTCACCCTCTCGACTTAATAATTCAACAGAGCCCATTTCTCGTAAATACATCCGAACTGGGTCATCGGTGCGATCTAGCTTTTCTGTTGAGGCTCCAGCGAGTGCNACTTCACGAGCACCTTCTTCGACTACCACAACAGCGTTGTCTGCTTCGTCAGCATCTTCGTCTTCGATAATGTTGATGCCCATTTCCGAAAGCATAGACATCACGTCTTCAATCTGTTCTGAACTCACTTGATCTGGTGGTAGAGCCTTGTTCAAATCATCATATGTTATGTAACCTCGAGCCCTAGCTTCCGAGATCATTTTCTTAATTGCCGCCTGACTGATGTCTAAATTCTCTCCATCATTTTGGTCGTCGTTTTTTGCAACTTCGGCATCTTTGGCAGCCATTTGACCTCCTAGGGCTTTGTTTTTTCGAATCACTTACCTTAGAGCCGAATCAACAATGCGAATCAAGGATTCGCAATCATTATTATTTGTTTTTTTTAATCCAAACTTCATCATCAATAAGGTTTTGCAGGAACTTTGCCATTGCATCTTTATCTTCACCTTCTTCTNGTACTTCGCCCAAGGTACTTTTTTGAGCTTTTGAGCTTGCGTCAGTTGCTTGGCTAAGTCGCCAGGTCAAACTCTCAGAATTGGAAGATTCTAGGTCTTCTAGTGCATCTTGGATTTCTTTTCTCATGCCTTCAAAAGTTTCAAGTTTAGAAAACTCTTCGTTTAAGGTTTTAACTACTATATTTTCAGCAATATTTGCCTTCATCGCAGGTGAAATTTTTACATGTGGGTTATTTAANATATTTTGAATAAATTTAGGGAATTCAATGTTCAATGTTTCTTTGATCTGATTTGGCGCATGTTCAACCAGTTTTAGCATCTGGCTTTTCAATAGGAGGTAGTTTTTATTTTGTAATTCCATTTTTTCTAGGCGATAGGAAAATTTTTTGATTAGTTCGGGATGTTTCAGAAGTATCGCAAATATTATTGCAATCCTAATTTCTAGAACTGATCTGTCACCAGAAGATTTAGTTGCTAGTGTTGAAGCTTTAGTAGAGATCGTTGCAGATACATTTTTTCTGCGCGTATTAAAATTATTAAAATTTGAGAAATCGGTAGTTTTAAAAAGATTTGATCGTTTTTCTTTAAATGCTGCAAAATAATGATTTCGAATTGTTGGCTCAAGAATTTTTTTTGTCATGTCTTTCAATGAAGCATCAAAAGCTGCCTTACGATCGGGGCTATCGAGATTTTGGCCATCTAGAGCTCTCTGCCAAAGCAAATCAATCATTGGAATAGCATTTTGCATTATCTCATTAATTTTTTTGACACCACCAGATTTAATAATATCGTCAGGATCCTGGCCTTGTGGTAAGATGGCAAATCGCAAAGATTTGCCGATGATTAAAAGNGGCAAGGCTAGATCAATAACTCTCATTGCTGCACGAATTCCGGCCTTATCTCCATCCAATGCAATTATAGGTTCGTCTGTTAATCTCCAAATTAGCTTTAGCTGTGTTTCAGTTATCGCCGTACCTAGAGGAGCTACTGCAGAGTTAAACCCTGCTTTAGTTAATGCTATAACGTCCATGTAGCCTTCAGCTACAATAAGATGATCATTTTTTTTTAAATTATCTCTTGCGTTTTTNTGGTTATATAAAGTCCGACCTTTATCAAATAGTGAAGTCTCAGGNGAATTTATATATTTTGCTGAAGAGTTTGCATTAAGTGCTCGTCCGCCAAAAGCAATAGTTTTTCCTCTAATGTCTTTAATAGGAAATATTATTCTATTTCGAAATCGATCATACGTTTTTTTGCCATCTTCAGTTTTTGCTACTAATCCCGCCTCAATCATTCTTTCAGTGGTAATATTTTTTGATAATAAATATTTTTCTAATTGATTAGCATTGTTAGGCGCAAATCCAACTTCAAACTTATTTTGCCATTCTTGGCTTAAACGCCTATCGTTCAAGTAAGATTGAGCGATATTTTTATTTTCACTTCTTAATTGATTTTGATAATATAGATTTGCTAATTCAACGATTTCAGTTAGTGAATCTCGTTTTCTTGATTTTTCCAATGCCTTATGATCTTGAGCAGGCACAGTCATACCACACTCCTGAGCTAAGATTTCCACAGCTTCCATAAATGTTACATTTTCTGTTTCACGAATAAAACCTAATGCATCGCCCTTTGCTTGGCACCCAAAGCAATAATAAAATCCCTTTTTATCATCTACATGGAATGAGGCTGTTTTTTCTTGATGAAATGGGCAAGGTGCCCAATAATCACCCCTGTTTACGTTTGTTTTTTTAGGATCCCACGAAACTTTTTTACCGGCCACCTGGGCAATCGAAGAACGAGCCCTGAGTTCGTCTAGAAAGCCACTTGGTAACGACATTTTAGTATCCTTTCACCCCAAAAGATCAAACAAGCCCACTATTTAATCTGTATCGCCCTTAATAACTTATTGGTTAAGCTGTCATAGATTAATATTTCGTCACTTTCAGTTACTATTGCGTGCCAATTAGTTCCAGCAGTAAATGATCTTATTATAGTATTTTTTGGTAAAATTATTTCTTTTGGTATGTCGATTGAAACAAAATTATTTAAAGACTGCACTTTGATGACAATCAGGAATACTAAAGTTATAATACCAACAATCATTGTAATAGTAAGTACAGTTACTAATATTCTTAANAACTTTAAATTTTTTGGTTCACTAAAATCTTTTGGAGCTTTTGACATGAATTTATACCCTTCTCAAGTTTTAGAGATAACATTATTTCAAGAGACAGCAAAGCGATTAGATAAAGCTCTATCTGAGATGGTACCTGAGAAATACGCCTTATCAAGGTCTCGCCTAAAAAAATTAATTGAAGCTGGATTTGTGACTTCGTCTGATAATGGTTTAGTGGCGAACTTAAAAACTCGTGCGTTACCAAATAGTACTTGGGAAATAACTCTAGTAGAACCTGAGAGCGTAGATATCGTTGCTGAAGACCTCAGNCTTGATATAGTATTTGAAGATGATCATATCGTTGTGGTTAATAAAGTAGCAGGTATGGTTGTTCATCCAGCCCCAGGCTCGCATCATGGTACATTGGTAAACGCTCTGATGTATCATTGTGGTTCGTCCTTATCAGGTATTGGTGGTAAGAAGCGCCCTGGAATTGTTCATAGAATTGACAAAGATACTAGTGGNTTATTAGTAGTTGCTAAGTCTGATTTNGCGCATTCGAGTTTAGCCTCTCAATTTGAAGATCATTCTATTTNGCGCCATTATACCGCTTTNTGTTATGGNTCTGTCAGTCATTTAGATGCTCGTATTAATAGTAATCCTAAAACCAAATTTGAAAAACCTGGAACGTTAGTAGTTTCNGGTAAGATCGCTCGGCACCGATATGATCGAAAGAAAATGGCGGTTTTTGATAATGTTGGCCGAAGAGCTGTCACTAGATGCAGAAATGAAATTGTATATAAAGATTTTGCAACAAAATTAGACTGTTGGTTAGAAACTGGAAGAACACATCAAATTCGAGTCCATTTGGCACATATTGGGCATAGCTTGATCGGAGATCCAGTTTATGGACGAAATAGAAAGTTTAAGACCAAGAATTTAGAAGAAAGCGATGTTAAATTTATAAATGAATTTAAGAGACAAGCTCTGCATGCGACATCCCTAGCTTTTGTTCATCCAACGCTAAATAAGCTTGTTTCTTTTAAGAGTGAATTGCCCACAGACTTAAAGAAATTGGAAACAATTTTACATAAAATGTGTTGAATCTCTTGGTTTTTTTGATTTAATCCTTATCTGAGTGAAGTAAAGTCATAATTTCAAGTGAGTATATAATGCGATATTCAAATTTACCTGCTCCATCACCCGAACATGGATTGGGCAGATATTTGCAAGAAATTAAAAAGTTTCCAATGTTGGAGCCGGAGGAGGAGTTCACTTTGGCTAAGCAGTGGGTGGATAATAGTGATAGTCAAGCAGCACACAAACTTGTTACTTCTCATCTGCGATTAGCAGCAAAAATTGCAATGGGATACCGTGGATATGGGCTGCCTATCTCTGAAATTGTATCTGAGGCAAATGTTGGGCTAATGCAGGCGGTGAAGAAATTCGATCCGGACAAGGGATTCAGGCTGTCAACCTATGCTATGTGGTGGATAAGAGCAAGTATACAAGANTATGTTTTAAGGTCATGGTCCCTTGTAAAAATGGGNACTACTAGCGCTCAAAAAAAACTATTTTTCAATCTNAGGAAAGCGAAAAATCGGATAGGAGCGNTAGAAGAAGGGGATTTGCGGGAGGACAATGTCGCAAAGATCGCTAAGGACTTGAACGTGACTGAAAAAGAGGTNGTGTCAATGAANAGGCGTTTGACTGGCGGTGANGCTTCTTTGAATGCACAGGTAGTTACAGACGGTGAAGGTGCAGCAGAATGGCAGGACTGGCTNGAAGATGAAAATGCAAATCAAGCTGCAAATTATGAGGAAAAGAATGAGCTAGATAACAGACGAGAATTGCTCACTGAGGCGTTAACAATCTTGAATGATCGAGAAAAAGACATAATTTTAAAACGTAAATTAGAGGAGCCTCCTCTCACTTTGGAGGAATTATCAGAACTGTACGATGTAAGTAGAGAAAGAATAAGGCAAATTGAATTCCGTGCTTTTGAAAAATTNCAAATAAAGATGAGAGAGCTTGCAGTTGCGAAGGGCATGTTAATTGATACACATCCTNACAATTAAAAANTTTCTAAATTAATGTAATTTAAACTATGATTCTTCCATCATTTCCAACTCGTCTATCATCTTTGAAATAACGGACAAACCTTTATTCCAAAATTTTGGATCACTGGCATCCAACCCGAAAGGTTTTAAAAGCTCGGAATGGTGTTTGGACCCACCAGCTTTTAACATTTCAAAATACTTTAGATCAAAATTTGGTAAACCTTCTTCGTAAACTGAATAAAGTGCATTGACCAATCCATCCCCAAACGCATATGCGTACACATAAAATGGTGAATGAATAAAATGTGGAACATATGCCCAAAATGTTTCATATCCTTCCATAAAATTAAAGCATGGACCTAAACTCTCCACTTGAACACTCATCCAAATTTCATTGATCTGACTAGGCGTTAGTTCTCCTAAACTTCTGGCTTCATGAAGTTTNCATTCAAAATCATAAAATGCTATTTGCCGAATTACNGTATTGATCATGTCTTCTACTTTGCCAGCCAGTAATACTTTTCGTTCAGCGTTACTATCTGCATTACCCAAAATCTTATTAAAAGTAAGCATTTCACCAAACACAGAAGCAGTTTCTGCTAAGGTCAAAGGAGTAGAACTCAATAATTCGCCCTGTTTAGCTGCTAAAACTTGGTGAACTCCNTGCCCCAGCTCATGAGCTAATGTCATCACATCTCTAGGCTTTCCCAGATAGTTAAGCATTATGTATGGGTGAACGTTTGTGACCGTCGGGTGTGCGAAAGCACCAGGAGCTTTGCCTGCTTTTACTTCCGCATCAATCCATCCTTTATGAAAAAATGGTTCAGCAATTTCCGCCATTTTAGGAGAAAAATCACGATAAGCATCTAGTACAGTTTTTTGAGCATCAGCCCAATTGACTATTTGATTATCTTGATTTGGTAATGGGGCATTTCTATCCCAAATTTCCATTTTTTTGAGGCCCATCCATTTTGCTTTTAACTTGTAGTATCGATGGGAAGTTTCAGGATAAGCGCTTACAACAGCATTCCTCAGCGCTTCTACTACTTCAGGTTCAACATCGTTTGAAAGATGCCGCCCGAACTGTGGACTAGGCATTTTCCTCCAGCGATCCTCAATTTCTTTCTCTTTAGCCAGAGTATTCGTAATCCTAGAAAAAATATTAATATTTTTCCCTAAAACTCTTGCTACTTCTTTTGCACCCAATTCTCTTGTTTTCCGATCGTTGTCAGAAAGAAGATTTAGAGTGCTTTCAATATTCAGTTCTTCATTATTTATTGTAAATTTTAATCCTGCAATNGTTTCATCGAAAAGACGGTTCCAAGCGGATGTTCCNACTACAGATTGATCATGGAGAAATGCTTCTAATTCAGTACTTAATTGATGGTTTTTCATTTTTCGTAAACTGTCAAAAATAGGTTTAAAACGACTGAGTTGCACGTCTCCCTTTAATAATGAATTTATTTTTTTGTTATCTATGTTATTTATTTCTAAAGAGAAAAAGACTAATTTACTTGAGGAAACAGTAATTTTATCTTGCATGTCTGCTAGAAATTTTGCCCTTTTTGGATCCGTAGTGGATTGATAATATTTTAAACCGGCAAAAGACATAATACGGCCGGAGATATTTTGAATTTTTTCATATCTTAGAATGCATTTTAAGAAATTTTGTGCTGATAATTTACTTAATTTATTTTTGAAATCATTTTCAAATTTAGTACATTCTTTGTCTAACCATTTTAAGTCTATAGTTAGATTTTTATCATTTTCGCTGGAGTATAGGTCATCTAAATTCCATTCGGGTAAATTTTTTATTTGACTACTACCTGGGTCAGCTTTGTCTCTGACGAGTTCAATTTCTCTTAGATAAGTTGATTTTAAATACATGTNCTGCCTTCTGAANCCTTAACTATTAATCATATGGTATATAATTACAGAAGAGCAATATAATAAATCTTATTTAATTAAACTATTTCTTGATTTATTTTTTCCCAAGCATTGTTTATGTCCGTGAGTTGTTTAGTTGCAATTCTTATAGCTTCCTCTGGCACCCCTCTTGCAATCATTTGATCTGGGTGATTGGTTCTAACAAGTTCTCGCCATGACTGTCTAATCTCTTCAATTGGCATGTCTGGATCAACGCCAAGTATATTGTATGGATCTTTAGGAGCATTAGGTACAAATCTTGATCTGATTCTTGAAAAACTTAGTTCTGAAATATTAAATATTTTCGAAACCTTTTCTAAAAATTCATTTTCTGCTGGATGATAATTCCCATCTGATAAGGCGATGTGAAATAGCCCTTCAAGTAAGTCAGAAAGAGACTGATGGTCATTTTGAAACATCGTTGATATTTTTGTTGCATATGACTCAAAACCGGCAACATCTTGCCGCGCTAAGTTAAAAACCTTTGCTGCCTGACGCTCATTTCTTTTGGGGATGTTAAAAACCTCTTTAAAAGCTGAGACTTCATCACGGGTTACCTGTCCATCTGCTTTCGCCATTTTGGCGCTTAANGCAATTATTGCGATTGCAAATGCGACTGTTCTTTCTGGTGGGGTTTTTAATTTTTCAAAAACATTGGACAAGCTTTCGCCTTTTGCTAAAGACGATAAAGCGTTTGCTATACGAGACCAAAGTGTCATTTNGTTCCATTTTTTTAAACATAGCTTTTGAAATTTAAATCTTAAATAACTACTTTAATTACATTATACGACATATTTTTTATTTTGTATGGTTATTTGATTTACCATAATTTGATTACTCGATAATTATCTACCCCATAATTTTTTATTATTTTCCATTTGCCTGGTTTTGTTATTTGCGCTTTACAACATTCTAAGTGCCATGCCATNTCAATTTTATCATGGTTTGGTGTTGCTTTCCATCTGCTTTCAACGCCTCTTGCGCCACCATTCTTTGGTGTTAAAAGGAGACCTAAACGTNTTTTTGTCTCGTTTATATTGGATCCCAATGCTAAATGAAGTCGTCTTATAGCAGTGAAATTTGGAATATCAGGTAAGTCACATATTACTAAAGGAATACAATCTGTTCTTAAGATTTCCTCCATAGTCCAAAGCATATCATTAATATTTTTAAGACTTATAAAAGTTAATCGTCCTGGATTTATAAAATTTATAATTCCTTCTGCATTTAAGTTATTAGGGTTCCACTCAGTATTAATCCAAAAAATATGACCATCCATTTTTTGCGCAATTATTAATGCTAATATGATACGGGAGGAACCAAATATTTCATGTATTCTACCAAGGGATAAATTTAAATCTCCAATAAAGTTAATTGAAGGTTTAATAATTTTGCCTTTGTAATGAAGTAGATTCATGTTTTCCATAATTNTGCTTATAATGTTCACTATTTGTTCTCAAGAGTTTTTTCAATATNAGTATAGTTTGTTTAATNAAATCTTTTAGCAGATAGGGCTTTAATAACACCGNCTGTAAGGTTTGATTTGTTTCTCAAAATCAGGTCTGATGCTAATTGTGATGCGGCAGGAGCAGTTTGAAAACCATACCCTCCTTGCCCTGCAAACCAAAAAAANCCTTTATCATTTTTATCNAAACCAATTACTAATGCACGATCTTGTGAAAAAGTTCTTAACCCAGCCCAATTTGTTTGCATATTAGTAATTTCATGATTAACCATTTGACTGTATCTATGTATCCCTTCTGCCAAAACCAAGTCATCCGCAAATGCATCGTGTGGATACATGGGCTCTTCTTCACATGGTGAGATTAGCCAAGCACCTGCATCTGGCTTCGCATACCATCTATCCCCNGCGCCATGAACCATTGGTAATTTAGAAACATCATTTTTGATAGGTGACGGAACACGAGCAATTGATCTGCGCATTGGTGTAAAGCCTAGTTCCTTTACATTTGCCATTTTTGCAATCTTATCAACCCAAGCACCTGCCGCATTGATCAAAATNGTTCCTTCAAAGGTCTCTTTATCTGTTTTAACTTNCCAATGGCTTGAGAATCTTTTTATTTTCGTCACTGTCGTTTTGTTTTTAATTTCGCCGTTATTTTGTTTAATTATTTTNGCAAAATCTTGTAATATTTTATCTGTATCTAAATCTGGAGCATACTTCATAAAGCTCACATATTTTACTGAATTAGTATTGATAATTGGGAACAAATCTAAGGCTTCATTCACACTTATTATTTCAAGGTTTAAAGCATTTACCTCATGAAAGAAATCATCATGATCTTGATTTCTAGCAAGGCTCAACAGACCTCTGTCAGACAAATAACCATTTTTTTCATGATATAGAGTGCTGGCTTTNTTCAATTCTACTACAATATCGTTACCATAGTTTTCCAAAAACATTGCTGCCGAACGTCCACTAGCATGATAACCAATGGCATCTTCAGCTTCCAACAGGCAGACAGAACCGCTAGATGCTAATCTACCCCCTAAAGAGGTTCCAGCTATGCCTCCACCAATAATTAAGAAATCGTATCGCATGTATAATTAATAATCTGTTGATTGTTTTAATACAATAATATTCTTTGATAGCGAGATTGCTTGCCCATGAGTAGTTCATCGCTTAGATAGGTTAAAAATATTTGTGGAGTTAATAATGCACTTAAGCCAATACTTTNTACCATTATTGAAGGAAAACCCTGCAGAGGCGCAGATTGTAAGCCATCGTTTGATGCTCCGGGCGGGAATGATAAAGCAATCATCCTCCGGTATCTATTCATGGCTTCCAATGGGTTTTAAAGTTTTGAAAAAAATTGAAACCATAGTGCATGAAGAGCAAATCAAAGCTGGTCACATACCAATGTTAATGCCCACGCTTCAGTCAGCGGATCTTTGGAAAGAAAGTGGTCGTTACGAAGATTATGGGGAGGAAATGCTTCGTATCAAAGATCGCCATGGACGTGATTTGCTTTATGGGCCAACAAATGAGGAATTGATTACAGATATTTTTCGCTCACATGTAAATAGTTACCGAGATCTTCCATTAACCTTATACCATATTCAGTGGAAATTTCGGGATGAGAGAAGGCCTCGTTTTGGAGTTATGAGGGGGCGGGAGTTTTATATGAAAGATGGTTATAATTTCGATTTTGATCGGAAAGGGGCAATTCATTCTTATAATAGACATATGGTGAGTTATCTTCGTACCTATGAAAGGATGGGGTTAAATGCTATTCCTATGCGTGCAGATACTGGGCCAATTGGAGGTGATCATTCCCATGAATTTTTAGTCTTGGCTTCAACGGGGGAATCAGAAGTTTTTTTTGATAAGAATATTTTAGATTTGCATTTAGGTGATCGTGTTGTCGATTTCCAAAATATAGATGAATGTCAACAAATCGTTGAAGAATGGACCAATCCCTATGCGAGAACAGATGAGACACACAATGTTTCAGAATATGATANGTTTGTGCCAAAAGAACGACAAGTCACAAGTCGAGCTATAGAAGTTGGACAGATTTTTTATTTTGGAACAAAATATTCAAAAGCTATGAAGGCGGAGGTAAGCAACCACGATGGTGAAAAAATCCCAGTTCATATGGGCAGCCATGGTATTGGTGTTAGCCGTTTATTGGGNGCAATNATTGAGGCAAGTCATGATGACAATGGTATTATTTGGCCAGAAGGAGTTACACCGTTCCATATTGGGCTTGTAAACCTCAAGCAAGGGGATGATGAAACGGATAAATTGTGTGCAAGTATTTACAGAACCTTCACTAGCCTTGGCCTTGATTGTCTTTATGATGATAGAAAAGAACGGGCAGGAACCAAATTTGCTACAATGGATTTAATAGGTTTGCCTTGGCGCATTACTGTTGGACCTAGAGGNATTAAAAATGGTGTAGTAGAGATGACATCTCGAAAATCTGGAGTAAGTACAGAGATGACAGCTGAAATTGCTATTAAAAAAATAGTTGATATTTATAAATCTTTGAATTGAACTTAATTAATAGAGGAACTTGTTAATTGGGAGTTATTTTTGACTGGCTCAAAANCTTTTGCAAAATATGAGTGGCAATTAGCTTGGGCTTANTTGCGGACTAAGAGAAGAGATGGNGGCATTTCTATTATGACATTNATCTCATTTTTTGGGATAACCTTGGCTGTATTTTCATTGATAGTTACTTTAGCGGTCAGATCAGGTTTTAGATACGAATTCCTACAAACAATTTTGGGAGCAAATGCTCACATAAGTGTTTATAACCCAGTCGACCTATCNAAGGATAGTTCGAACAATAGGATGATAATAAATTATGATAATTTAGTAAAAAATATTTCTTCTCTTAAAAATGTAAAACTTGCTGCCCCAATAATAAATGGACAAATAATGGTGGCAAGTGAATCAAATAATCTAGGTGTAGAGGTTATTGGAATCCAACCAGATGATCTTAAACAGATCCCTTTAATAGCAAATCCAAAATTAGAAGTTGGTGATTTGAGCGAATTTAATAATGGTGTTGCTATTGGAAGTGGTATAGCGCGCAAACTACATTTACTACCTGGAGACGAGATAAAACTTATTTCGCCAAATGGACTTAAAACGGCATTTGGTACAGTGCCTAGAGTGCAAAATTTTAAAGTGGTTTATATATTTCAAGTAGGTCGTTTTGATATTGATAGCACCCGAGTGTATATGCCATTTCAAGCTGCTCAAAAATATTTTAATAAAGATTTAGGTGCTGATGTTATTGAGATTTTTGTCTCAGACCCAGATGATATCCAAAAAACGGTTTTAAAACTGGCTAATCTTGTAAATCCAGGATCAGTTTTTTGGACATGGAAAGATAAATCTGGAGCATTTTTGAATGCTTTAGAAGTTGAAGACAATGTGATGTTTATAATTTTGGCATTGTTGGTTCTGATCGCATCCCTCAATATAGTCTCTGGGCTTATTATGTTGGTTAAAAATAAAAGTAGAGATATTGGCATATTGCGTACAATTGGCCTTTCCGAAGGCTCAATCCTGAGAATATTTTTTATCTGTGGAAGTTCTATTGGAGTTGCTGGTACCATTTTTGGCACATTCTTTGGTTGTTTATTTGTCATTTATATTGATCAAATTTTTACATTCATTAGTACCTTGAGAGGAGCAGACGTTTGGGACCCATCGGTGCGCTATCTATCAAAATTACCTGCCCGATTGGAATTGCTTGATGTAGTTAAAGCAATAATTCTTTCAATCTCCTTATCATTTGTGGTTACTTTTTTTCCAGCAAGGCGTGCCGCGCGTTCAAGTCCTGTTGAGGCTTTAAGAAATGAATAAGTTTAATTTAGAACTTCGGGGGATTAACAAGTCTTACGAAATGTCAAAAAAAGATAAAGTGCATGTGTTAAAAAATATTAATATGTCAGTGGAAAAGGGAGAATTGATTTCGATAGTTGGTAGTTCTGGCACAGGTAAGTCAACTCTTTTGCACATAGCAGGCCTTTTGGATGATTTGGATAGTGGCGAAGTTATTATTTGTGGTAAATCTATGAGCAGAATCTCTGAAAAAAATCGGACAAATACAAGACGAGACAAAATTGGGTTTGTTTATCAATTTCATCATTTGATAGCAGAATTTACCGCATTAGATAATGTTGCTCTACCGCAATTATGTGCAGGGAAATCTACTCTTGAGTCTCAAGGTTTTGCAGAAAAATTACTATTTGAAGTAGGCCTATCTGAACGTATCTTTCATAAACCGGCTGAATTATCTGGTGGTGAACGGCAGAGGGTTGCTCTCTGTCGAGCCTTAGCAAATAAACCGGCAGTTTTATTAGCAGATGAACCAACAGGGAATTTAGATGCTGAAGCATCTTTAAATGTGTTTAAGTTGATAAAGAGCATGGCTAATAATCTTGGAATCTCAACTATTATTGCTACCCACGACTTAGAATTAGCTAATCGTATGGATAAAATTTTATATTTAAGAGGAGGGGAGTTATCCGCCGCAGATACTTTGTAAGCTTAACCAATCATTTTTGGATAGAACTTGCCTGTGGTTGTTGATAACTTTTTTACCAATCAGGTCAGCTGTAGACTCTCCGGTTACATCGATAGCATATGCGTATGGATCTGGATTTACATTTGCTAATTGTAATTCTTTAAGTATGCTTTCAAAAGCAGGGGTATTTGGTTTTTCTGATAAAAGATATCTGGCATATTCTTCGAGTGTTATTTGATTTAATTTTCCTGTTGTTAAAAATTTTAAAACTACTCTAGTTCCTGAAAATAAGAGTAACTTTTCAATTGGATCCTGATTATCTAACTTGATTTTCTCTACTACAGCAAAACCAGCTGCAACTTCAGGTACTTCAAAATCTTCAACAGCCTTACTATCTAAAAGGATAAATTTACCCGGCAAATGAGTCGAAGTTTTAATGCCTCTGGAAAATACCAAAACTTTTATATCGTTGTCAGGAAATAACCTTTTCTCAAAGTTGCTCAAAGTGTTAGTACCTGATTTTGTCTCGCATGGTGGGCCAGATAGTTTGGAAATTTCATTAAGAAGAAGCCTACCTATTTGTGTTCTTTGTTCGGCATATACTAAACCACTTGTGTGTTTTGTAAGTACATTTGGTAGCCAAAAAATTAAAAGTGCGATAATAACAATTAATGAAGCTAATAGTGTTAAAACTCTTAATTTTCCAGGTTTAGGCTGCCTGCTCTTAATGGATTTCCGTACTTCCTCAATAGCATTTATCATCGTGCTATCTTCTATTTCGATCTTTTCAGCATCAGATAAATTAGGGCTAAAGACAGCCGGTCTTTTGGTTGGATTTATTCTTACTATCGCAGGAAGTGACCAATGGGTTAAAGGACTGCCAGTAAAATCCGATAGGATTAGAGACGAATTTCCAAAAGTTATTAATACCTCGACACTTTGGCTTTCAGATGTTTCTCGCCAAAGTCCAGTAGATTCTAACCNGTCAAATTTTTCTANTGCNGTCATTTTCTAACATTCGGTAATATTTAAAATTGCGCTTAATGAGTATAATATCAAACATACNTTAAAATGATAGATAGAGTAGGGGTGTTANGANTNTTTAATTTGCTNTCGCAATTGAAACTTTTGTATTTTNCCAGTCGAGGTTTTAGGTAAATCTTGAAATATAACCTTNTTGGGCGTTTTAAACCCTGCAAGCTGTTTCCGTACAAACTTTATAGTCTCTGTTTCAGTTAGANTTTCTCCATCTTTNAACTCAATAAAAGCGCATGGCACCTCACCCCATTTTTTATCAGGCATTGCGACCACTGCACAAAGGCTAATAGAAGGATGATTCATAAGAGCGCCTTCTATTTCGACTGAACTAACATTNTCCCCACCCGATATAATTATATCNTTTGCTCTATCAGCTATTTGAATGTGGGAGTCTGGGTAAATTTTGGCAATATCCCCAGAATGAAAAAATCCACCTTGAAATGCCTCCAATGTAGCTTCTTCATTTTTGTAATAACCTTTCATAACTGAGTTNCCTCTAATTGCTATTTCCCCAAGTGTTTCTCCATCACTTGGCACAATCTTTAANGNGTCCTTATTCAATACTGTTATTTCTTCCATCATTGGAAATAACACACCTTGTCTTGATTTAATTGATGCTTTTTCTNCATCAGGTAAGTCACCCCAGTCATCTTCATTCCATAAGCATTCCGTAACNTGTCCATAAGTTTCAGTCAGGCCATATACTTGTGTTACGCTAAACCCAATTTTTTCAATAGCCGCTAATGTGGCTGCGGCAGGGGGAGCACCGGCCGTGAATATCTCTACTTTATGTTTAAACTCTTTCNGTTCGTTACTTGTTGCATTGACGATAGCATTTAGTACAATTGGTGCCCCGCCAAAATGTGTTATTCCTTCTTCAGAAATTGCGTTGTAGATTGCTTCGGCGGTCACATCTCTACAACAAACGATTGTCCCACCTAAGAGGGGCATCATCCATGTATGATTCCACCCATTACAATGAAAAAGAGGTACAATAGTTAAATATTTTGGATATANTGTCATTTTCCAGCTTATGACAGTTCCCATTGTCATCAGGTACGAACCTCNATGATGACTTACAACACCCTTTGGCCTTCCTGTGGTTCCAGAAGTATAGTTAAGTGAAATACTTTCCCATTCATCTTTTGGCATAAGCCATTCGAAAGTTTTTGAGGATGATTTGAGTAATTCTTCATATTCAGGATATCTNCCAGTNGCTTTAAAACCTGCGTGAGGGTCAGCTACCTCAATAATTTTTGGCCCTNCTTTTTCCATTGCATTAATCGCATTTTCTACAACGTTTAAGAATTGTGTATCCACTAATACTACTTTGGCTTCACCATGANTAAAAATGTAACTGATTGTTTGTTCTTCTAAACGGGTATTTATAGTGTTTANGACGGCGCCACANGCTGGAATACCAAAATGAGCTTCAACTTGTGCAGGCAAATTTGGTATTACTGTTGCAACCACGTCTCCTGANATGACNCCCATATCTNCTAAAACGTTGGCTAATTGGGAACATCTGTTATGCGTTTCTAACCATGTTTTACGNTGGTTTCCATAAATCACAGCTTCCTTGTTTGGNAAAACTTGCGCAGCTCTATTTATGTGCGAAAGTGGAGTTAAAGGNANGTAATTAGCATTNTTTTTATCTAATCCATTTTCGTTTCGCATCCAGCCCATTTTGTATCCNTATTTTTAATNANTACNAATAAGTCNGTTCTGTATTAGCANCTGNTGTTTATCCAATTGACAAATTTTAGCAATAACAATCATAAAGGTTTATTATGAAAGAGTTAAAACAAAATCGNTTAATGCTNGCTGGANTCTTAGTNTTTAGTGCTATGACAATGATAGGTCTTGTAGACAACCTGATNAAATATATTGGAGAAGACGGAAGTGTTTGGCAATTCCATTTTAGNAGATCAGTCATTATTTGCATTGTTTTACTTATTGTNAGTCGTATTTATAAGTTGCAGCTATTACCAAATAACTTTTTTTTTGTNGCTATNAGAAGTTTTTTTGGCGCGACTGCAATGATTATGTATTTTGGTGCATTATCAGTTATTCCAATCGCAGAGGCTGGTGCGGGTCTCTTTACTGCTCCTATTTTTGTTTTAATAATATCTAGTTTTTATTTTAAGGTTAAAATTGGAATTTGGCGGATTTTGGCGGTCGTAATTGGATTTTCAGGTGTATTATTGATGCTACAACCTGATACTAATAATTTAAGCTATTTTTCATTTTTGCCACTATTTGCAGGTTTTTTTTATGGAATGCTTGGTTTGACTACGAGATATCTATGTCCAAATGAAAGCACAGAAGTTTTAACACTGGGTTTTTTTGTTGCTTTGGGTGTCTATGGTATCTTGGGTTTATTATACTTTACAATTTTCCCTGTTTCCTATGAGGCAAATTTTCTTACGAGAGGTTTCGTTTGGCCAAGTTTAAATTTTACCTTGATAGTGATTTGCCAAGCATTTGTTTCAGTTATAGGTGTAGCGTTAATTACTAGAGGTTATCAGGTGGCTGAAGCTTCATATGTTTCTGTATTTGAGTATGCGTTTTTATTGAGTGCAGGGTTTTGGGGATATATGCTTTTTGGAGAAATGCTAGATTTAACAGCGATTATAGGTGTTATTTTTATCGTGCTTTCNGGCACAATTATTTTATTTCGAGCAAGATAAACCTATAAGTTCAACTATAAAAAAATAAATGCACTACGCTGCATCATCTTTTTTGAGGTATTTGCCATAAAAANTCTCGTTGTTATTCGCCATTTCAGTTAATAATTTTGGTGGCAAAAATCTCTTTCCCTCCTTCAGGGATAGTTTATTACAAATTTCGACAACATTTTTTAAGCCTTTAATATCTGTCCAACCAAAAGGTCCCCCAGACCAAGGNGCAAACCCCCAACCAAGAATAGCTCCAACATCACCTTCTCTNATATCTTCTAAAACACCTTCTTCGAGAGCTTTTATCGCCTCCAATACTTGGCTCAAGATAAGTCGGTTTTTAATTTCCTCAAAATCTGGTTGTGTCTCTTTAGTCGGCCAGATTTTGCTCAAGCCAGTCCATAACCCTGTGCGTTTCCCCTTATCATCGTATTCATAAAACCCAGCATTTGTTTTACGCCCTAATCTGCCCTCATCAAAAAGCTTAAAGCTAACTTCATCACCATTTTTCTTGGGATATTCATTTCCCATCGCCGCTTGAGTCGCTTTTATAATTTTAACGCCGAGATCGATTGAAGTTTCGTCCGTAAGTTGTAGTGGGCCTAATGGAAAGCCAAGTTGCTTGGCCGCATTTTCGATTGATGCTGGAGCGATTCCTTCAGCAACCATCATTGCTCCCTCGTTGACGTATGGAATGATACATCTATTTGCAAAAAAGAACCTAGCATCATTAACAACAATTGGTGTTTTTTTGATTTGTTGAACATAATCCAATGCTTTAGCAACCGCTTTTTCGCCAGTCGCGTTTCCTTTTATAATCTCAACTAATAACATTTTATCAACAGGGCTGAAAAAATGGATTCCTATGAATTGTTCTGGCCTAACGGATGCACTTGCTAATGAAGTAATGGGTAATGTTGAAGTGTTTGTCGCAAAAATACTGTCTTTACCAATAACGGCCTCTGCCTTTTTTGTAACTTCAGCTTTAATCGCAGGGTCTTCAAAAACAGCTTCAACAATCAAGTCACACTCGCCTAGATCAGTAAATTCAATGGTTGGCTTTATTAAATTTAGAACAGTTAATTTTTTTTCCTCTGTAATTTTTTTTCGTTTTATACCAATATTTAAAAGATTTTCAGCATGAGCTTTCCCTTTTTCGGCATCTTCTTTTTTCATATCCAAAAGGATTACTTCTATACCTGCCATCGCAGAAACATATGATATCCCAGCACCCATCATACCGGCGCCCAACACCCCTACTTTTTTTACTTTTTGATCTGGTATGTTTTTTGGACGAACAGCACCCTTTTCAAGAGCTTCTTTATTAATAAAAAGAGAGCGCATCATTGCTGCCGATGACGGGTTCATTAAAATATTTGTAACCCAGCGAGCCTCAATTTTGAGAGCCGTATCAAATGGCACTTGGGCGCCTTCATAAACAGCTGAAAGAAGGGCTTTTGCAGCTGGAAAAGCACCTTGGGTTTTTGCGTTCACCATTACTGAAGCACCGGCAAATGTCATAAAACCAGCCGGATGGTAAGGTGCTCCTCCTGGCATTTTATAGCCTTTTTCATCCCATGGTTTTACACAGTCAGAATCCTTAGCTTGCAAAATCCATGATTTTGCATCTGCAATTAGATTTTCACTTTCAGTAAGTTCGTCAATGATTCCGGCAGATTTCATTTTAGAGGGAGATAATAATTTTCCCTCTAATAGGAATGGTGCAGCATTCATAGCACCGAGTTTTCTAACTAACCGAGTCGCTCCACCAGCACCTGGAAAAATGCCAACTAAAATTTCTGGCAGGCCAATTTTGGCTTTTTTATTATCTACTGCAAATATTCTGTGGCAGGCCAATGGCAACTCTAAGCCAATCCCTGCGGCTGTTCCAGTAATTGCGGCTGCAACTGGTTTGGCTCCTTTTTTTGTTTTAAAATCCATACCTGCGAGTTCTATTTTTCTCAGCAATTTATGAATTCGCATTACTCCATCAAATAATCCTTGTGCTGGGTTTACTCCTTGTGCTGACTTCATGTCAGCCAAGACGTTTAAGTCCATTCCGCCTGCAAAATCAGTTTTTCCAGATGTTATTATGATACCTTTTACGTTGTTGTCCGAAATTGCTTTATCAAAAAGTTCATCTAGTTGGATCAGACCGTCAAGAGACATTACATTCATTGACTTGTTTGGCACGTCCCAAGATATGATGCCAATTCCATCAGAATCTACGGAATAATTGAATTCACTCATGATAATTTTCCTAAATTTTCAATTTAATATTTTATAATTAATAGATTTTGTTAAAATCTCGTTTTAATATTTATACTCGCTCAATAATTGTTGCGGCACCCATTCCTGATCCGATGCAAAGGGTTGCTAGTCCGGTCTCTCTATCAGCTCGCTCCATTTCATCTAATAGCGTTGATAGGATTATCGCACCTGTAGCTCCTAAAGGGTGGCCCATTGCAATTGCGCCTCCATTTACATTTATTTTACTGTGGTCTGCATCAAAAGCTTGCATGAACCTCAAAACAACGGATGCAAAAGCCTCATTAACTTCAAATAAGTCGATGTCGCTAATGTCCATCCCAGCAGCTTTTAGAACACGTTCTGTCGCAGGGATTGGCCCAGTAAGCATAATTGTTGGATCTGTCCCAATTCTACTTGTTGCTCTGAATTTTGCGCGTGGTTTTAGATTATTTTTTTCACCATATTCTTTGTTGCCTATTAGAATAGCTGCGGCACCATCAGCGATTCCTGACGAGTTACCAGCATGGTGAACATGATTAATAGTTTCCAACTCTGGATAGCGCATTATTCCGATTTTATCGAATCCGGGCATAACTTCCCCCATATCTTTAAATGATGGCCTGAGAGATCCTAATGATTGCATGTCTGTCTTCCTAATCATTTCATCATTTTGCAATATAGTTAATCCATTTTGATCTTTCAGAGAAACTCTGGATCGAGAGAACCTGCCTTCAGCTTCAGCAATAGCAGCCCTGTTTTGACTTTCGACAGCGTACGCATCACATTCATCTCTTGAGAAACCATATTTTGTGGCAATTATATCTGCAGAAATACCCTGGGGCACCACGTAATTTTTCATTGTGAGTTCTGGGTCAATAGCTATTGCTCCGCCATCCATACCCATTGGGACTCTAGACATACTCTCAACACCTCCAGCAATAAATGCATCACCGGCACCACCTCTTACTTGATTTGCCGCCATATTTACTGCCTCAAGCCCACTCGCGCAAAAACGATTTATTGAAACGCCAGGTATGCTTTGGTCTAGATTGGAACCCAGTACAGCGGAACGCGCTAAGCAGGCGCCTTGTTCCCCAATTTGGGTCACATTGCCCCAAATAACGTCTTCTACAGCGTGTCCACTGAGATTATTTCTGTCTGCTAATTTATTAAGAGTTCGAGCAGATAGTCCGACTGCTGTAACTTCGTGTAAAGTACCATCTTTTTTACCTTTTCCACGCGGTGTTCTTACCGCATCATAAATATAAGCGTCAGTCATCTTTTACTCCACTTTAAAGTCTATCACTTGGGTTTCCAGGCATCAAATCGTAAGGATGTTTCCATCCTGGTGTTTCTTCTATATTTGACAGCCACCTGTCAATATTTATCCATTGCTTTCTATTAAATCCAAAGGGCTCTGAATAAAAAAGGTATCCGCAGTTAGCGATATCAGCAATTGTCATGTGTTCTCCAACTAACCAATCCTTATCATGCAAAGCCGTATCTAATGAATGGTATGCAGCCTTAAGTCGTCCCTGCATAAATTGTATTACTTGTTCATTTCTGTGTTTTTCTGGTAAGAAATTCATCATAAACCGTGTATTGCCAGCTTGTGAAGAAAGCTTATGATTATCAAATAATATCCATCTAAGTATTTCATATTTTTCTTTTGGAGATCCGCCAAGTTTGCCTGATTTGTCTGATACGTACTGTTGAATTGCCCCAGATTGGCTCAATGTTATGGCTCCATCCACCATCACAGGAGCTTCTCCAAGAATATTTAAAGATTTAAATTCTGGAGTTCTTGCTGCCCCATTGAAAAAATCAACTTTTTCAGGGATCCATTCTAAACCAGACAGTTCTAAAGTTAATGCTGCCTTGTATGAATTACCACTTTCGCCAAAACAATGCAGTATAATAGACATAGTGTCTCCTTAAAGGTTTCTAGAAATTAATTCTTTCATTATCTCGTTTGTCCCGCCATATATTCGCTGTACCCTTGCATCTGTCCACATTTCAGCGATGGCATACTCTTGCATAAAACCATATCCTCCGTGTAGTTGTAAGCATTCGTCGATCACTTGATTTTGCTCATCAGTAAGCCAGTATTTGCACATTGCTGCTGTTTCCACGGATAGCTCATTGTTAAGATGTGCTTCGATGCAATTGTCCAGAAAACTCCTCGCAACTACTGTTCTCGTCTTGCATTCGGCCAATTTAAATCGAGTATTTTGAAAGTGAATAATTGGATTGCCAAAGGCCTCACGTTCTTTACAGTAATCGATAGTTCTCTGAACTGCTCCTTCCATCGCACCAACTGCCCCACAACCAATGATTAAACGCTCTTGAGGAAGTTGTTGCATCATTTGATAGAAACCTTGCCCTTCTTCGCCACCTAAAATATTTTCTGGAGGAATTTCAACATTATCAAAAAATAGTTCAGATGTATCAGCTGCTTTAGCGCCAATTTTTTCCAAATTTCTTCCTCTTGAAAATCCTTCTGCTCCATCTGTTTCAACCACGACCAAGGAGGTTCCTCTGGCTTTTTCTGAAGGATTGGTTTTTGCAGCAACAATTATTAAATTTGCATGTTGGCCATTGGTTATAAAAGTTTTTTGACCAGTTAATCTGTATGAATTTCCGTCTTTGATTGCTCTAGTTTTGATAGCTTGTACATCTGATCCGCCAGATGGTTCTGTCATTGCTAAAGCACCAACTAGTTCGCCTGAAACCATTTTTGGCAACCATCGCTCTCTTTGCTCCTCTGTGCCACAATGCAAAACATAATGAGCTACAATGCCCGAATGTATTGCATGGCCCCAACTTGCTAAATTAGCTCTGCTCCCCTCTATTAAAATTGCAGCTTCATGGCCAAAATCCCCACCAGCACCACCATATTGTTCCGGAATTGATGGGCATAATAATCCAAGATCTCCTGCTTCCACCCAAGTGCTACGATCCATTTCACCTTGCTTGCGCCACTTATCAAATTTTGGTGCCCACTCTGTGTTGATAAAATTAGCTGTCATTTCTGAAATCATTTTGTGTTCGTCTGTCATCCAGTTTGATTTCAAATTGGCAAATGTCATTCTAAATCTCCAGTTGCATATCAGTATTCATTATAAATTTAGNATCTAACTTATATACATATACCAAATATGGTTTGTGTTGTAAGCCTCGATTTACTGAGGATGTTGAGTTGTTAAAAATTTTCTGCAGTCATTGACATAATTGTTTCTGAGCCAGATTGAATGCGGTTTAAATGTAAGGAAGTCATTGGCATCCATCTCTCCATATAAAATTTTCCAGTTTTTATTTTTGTCTTATAAAACTCAGAATTTGAACAGTTTTTTTCTAGTTTAAGCATCGATATTTTTGCCATTTTTGACCACATTAATCCTAAGCAAACGTGTCCCATCATGTGCATGAAATCATAGGANCCGGCCAAAGCATCGTAAGGGTTTTTAATTCCATTTTGCATGAAATACATCGATGCCGCTTGCAAGTCCTTTGATCCAACTTTTAACTTGTCTAAAAAAGCTACATTTAGCTCTGAGTGATCTTTGTTTTCCTGNATGAAATTAGTTATAATTTCAAAAAATGATAATGCATGTTTGCCATTATCTTTTCCAAGTTTTCTTCCAACGAGATCTAAAGCTTGAATCGCATTAGTTCCCTCATAGATCATTGCTATTCGAGCGTCTCTAGTGAATTGGCTCATGCCATGCTCTTCGATGTAACCATGGCCTCCATATATTTGCTGAGCCTGTATTGTCATGTCATANCCTATGTCTGTTAAAAACCCTTTAACTACTGGGGTTAAAAGACTGACAATACCATCTGCATCATGATCATGTTCTCGTTCATATTTGTCGAACAGCATGGCACTCCATGACGTAAAGGCTCTGGCTCCTTCAATAAAACTTTTTTGTGACAATAGGTTTCTTTTGATATCTGGATGAACAATTAAAGGATCTGCTGTTTTTTCGGGATATGCAGCTCCAGTTATATTTCTTCCTTGTAGTCTATCTTTTGCATACGATACAGCGTTCTGATAGGCAACTTCTGCTTGACCTAATCCTTGGAGGCCTACTCCAAGCCTGGCTTCATTCATCATNGTAAACATAGCACGCATNCCCTTGTGCTCTTCACCCAACAGATAAGCTGTTGCTCCATCGTAATTCATCACACATGTAGAATTCCCATGTATGCCCATTTTCTCTTCGATGCTTCCAACACTTAGTCCATTTCTTGCTCCTAANGTTCCATCTGAGTTAATTAAGTATTTGGGCACTATAAATAATGAAACACCTTTTATACCTTTTGGGCCATTTGGTATTTTAGCTAATACAAGATGTATTATATTATCAGCCAAATCATGGTCACCAGCTGATATAAAGATTTTTTGTCCAGAAATTTTATAAGTACCATCGTTTGCTGGGTCAGCCTTAGTCCGCATTAAACCTAAATCAGTTCCGCAGTGAGGCTCTGTTAGGTTCATAGTGCCNGTCCATTCACAAGAAATCATCTTTGGAAGATACGTTTCTTTTTGAGCATCTGTACCATGAGCAATAATTGCTGATTGGGCTCCATGTGTTAATCCATGATACATAGCTAAAGCCTGGTTAGATGAAGCAAACATCTCTGAGGTTTGCATGGCAACAACTGCTGGAATCCCTTGTCCGCCATATTCTGGACTGCAGTCAATTCCTGGCCANCCACCTGATCTTATTTGATTAAAGGCTTCTTTAAAACCTTTTGGGGTATAGACAACACCGTTTTCGAGCCTACATCCTTCTGTGTCTCCAACAGTATTCAGTGGATGTAAAATTTCTGAATTCAGTTTTCCAGCTTCTTCTAATATTGCAGAAGTAAAGTCTGGTGTCATGTCAGAGTAACCAGGTATCTCTTGTTTCTCGATTTCTAAAAGCTCATGTAGAATAAAAGCCATATCGTTCGTTGGTGCCGTGTAAGTTGTCATATATAAATCTCTACTTTAGGTTGTTATGATGGGTTTCTCATTCATTTTNCTTAATTCTTTTTCNCCTTGGAGAATATGCTCTTTTAAATCCTCTATGGCTTCAGA
Organism: Paracoccaceae bacterium; assembly: GCA_002683355.1. Taxonomy (GTDB): domain Bacteria; phylum Pseudomonadota; class Alphaproteobacteria; order Rhodobacterales; family Rhodobacteraceae. Next base: position 40,094 of record NYTF01000032.1, read on the forward strand.
TAGTTCATCTCTCTGAGAAATCATCGTTTTTAATCGCTCGCTTGCTTTTTCGATAGTTCGAAGATACTGCGTATATCTCTGATCGCCNAGATGATAAAGATTTAAAAGTTGTCTAATATCCTCAAGNGCAAATCCAAATCGCTTCCCCTGTAATATNAGTTTTAATCTCCCTCGGTCTTGATGGGTGTANCTTCGTTTTTGTCCAGTTCTAATTGGAAAAATTAACTCTTTGGCCTCATAAAAACGAAGAGTTCGTGGGGTCACTTTGAATTCATCACACATTTCACGAATGGTCATTAAAACATCAGACATGATAGTCCCTCCAACTTTTTCATGAAATAATACCTGAGNGTTTTAGTAGTTCAATAACATAAGTTACGTTAACGTAAGGTAATCTACATTATAAAGAAGGTTTTCCTTCTTTCAAAGAATTTTGGGATTGATCTCTCAGAGTTTTTANTTCTTGAATACTTTGATCCAAAGTCATTCGCTTTGATTTCAGTTCTTCAATCTGGTTAGTGGCCATTTCAATCCAAGCATTGATTTGATCTATGTTATTCTTATCACCATCATACATTAACAACCATTGCCGTATTCCTTCCAAAGGAAACCCAAATCTGCGACCGCGCATGATCAATTTCATTCTCGCGATTTCTCGNTTCCCGTACCAACGGCTTCGACCTTCTTTTTGAGGAAATAACAGCTCAATCTCTTCATAGTGCCGCAATGTTCTAGCGGTACACCCAAACTTTTCGCACATTTGTTTAAAACTTATGCAATTCTCTATCATAGGCCTTACTTTTTTTACGTGTTACNNAAACTAGCACTTTTAAGTCTAATTTCAAGTTATCGGCGATAGCGTTGAATAATTTTGCAAAAACTCCCTTTAAAATAGCTTTATTTATGAACTGCACGTGTGTTTCCAGGACCATGCAAACAGATCTTTTAATAAACTCTTTCTGAATATTTAACTTGCTTTAGCAATATCAAATTTGATAGGTGAAGGAATTGGAAAGAAATAGAAATATGACTAGTAAAATAAATTCCAAAGCGGATATAGCAAAACAATTTATGAAGGTAATTCCTTTTTCCGCTGAATTGTCAATGTCACTAGATTTTATCGAAAATGGATTTGCCATTATATCAATGCCTTACGATGAAAGATTTATAGGGGATCTGAGTACTCGAGTTTTGCATGGTGGGGCAGTCTCTTCACTTTTAGACAGCTGTGGTGGTGCCGCGGTTATGTGTCATCCTTCTGTTCCCGCAATTACCTCTACATTAGATTTTCGGATTGATTATATGCGTTCTGCTACACCAAATCATCGAATAACTGCTAAGGCAGAATGTTATCATGTTACCCGGTCAGTGGCGTTTGTAAGAGCTACTGCCTATGACGAGGATGAGAGCCGGCCAGTGGCAACGGCTACTGGCGCTTATACAGTCCAAAAATTGAGTGACAAAGTATGATTATGGATTCAGAGCCCTCTGAATATTCTACTGAGNACAGAAACCTGCTGTTGCAAAAACTTGTTTCCAATGTTCCGTATGTAAGCTTTTTGGGTGTGAAATTTGAACAGAAAAATGATGATTTAATNGTAATTCTTCCCTTTAATCCAAAATTAATTGGTAACCCTGCTCTTCCAGCATTGCATGGTGGCGTAACGGCATCTTTTCTTGAAATAACAGCAATATTCGGCCTTTCTTATAGCTCTGTCTGGAAAAATATGAATCCAAATGGAAAAAACTCAACAGAAATCGGATTGGATCAATCGCTGCAGCTAATACCTAAAACTATTGATTTTACTGTCGACTATTTACGTTCAGGTTTGCCAAAAGACGCGTATGCTAAGGCTGAGGTAAAAAGAGCAGGAAGACGATATGCTTCTGTTCATGTTGAAGCTTGGCAGGATAAAAAAAGTAGATTGTTTGCACAAGCATCTGGACATTTTTTAATGCCTGTAAGCCGTGGATAGCTCAAGTATTACCCATAAACGTATCCTGACGATATCAATTCCAATAATTCTTTCAAATATAACCATACCGTTATTAGGTCTAGTAGACACCGCAGTTATTGGTCAAATGGGTGAAATTGTGCCAATAGGCGCTGTTGCTATTGGATCTGTGATAATATCAGCAATTTATTGGATCTTTGGATTTCTTCGCATGGGAACCACAGGTTTAACAGCCCAAGCGGTAGGTAAAAATGACAATGAAGAAGTGATATCTTTATTCAGCCGAGCTTTACTGATTGGGCTGATTGGTGGCTTTTTGTTAATTTTATTTAAGGATTTAATTTTTTGGGGTGCATTTCAGATTTCTCCTGCAAGTGATGAAGTCGAAAGTTTAGCATATAAATATTTAAAAATACGGATCTATTCTGCACCAGCAGCTATCGCAATTTTTGGTATATTAGGTTGGTTAATAGCAAAAGAACAAACTTATTTAGTATTAATTTTGCAATTATGGATGAATGGAATAAACATTTTCTTAGATATAATTCTAGTTATTGGCCTAGGGTGGGGGGTCGAAGGTGTAGCAATTGCAACAGTTTTTGCAGAAATCTCTTCTTTTTTTATTGGCCTTTATATGTGTCGTTCGGTGTTTATGGGAACGGAATGGCGATCTTTCAACTTGGTTTTAAAAAGAGACAAATTGATAAATATGTCCAAGATAAATTTTGATATTTTAGTTAGATCTCTTCTTCTACAGGCAGCCTTTATATCTTTCATGTTTTTTAGTGCTGATTTAGATAATTTTACATTGGCAGCAAATCAGATCTTGCTGCAATTTATAACAATTACTTCTTACACGTTGGATGGATTTGCTTTCAGTGCTGAAACTTTGGTTGGTCAAGCTGTTGGAGCTAAATCAGCAACATCACTTAAAAGAATTTCCATGATGACACTGATTTGGGGCATGTTTGCGGCAGTTTTGATGTCACTATTTTACCTGTTTTTTGGAGAGTATTTAGTTGCTTTGATGACTAACTCCTTAGAACTTCGATTGTTTACAAAACAGTATTTGTTCTGGATGATCATAGCACCAATTTTGGCTTTTCCCGCTTTCATATTGGATGGGATTTTTATTGGTGCAACAAGAACAAAAGATATGCGAAATGGTATGGCCATATCATTTGCAGTTTTTTGTTTCGCGGTTTGGATTTTTTATGAGCCTTTTGGCAACCATGGTCTTTGGGCATCGATAATGGTTTTGTTTGTTGCACGCGCATTAACCTTGTCTTTTAAATATTTTGACATCGAAGACGAACTTTAAATTTTTAGAAAACCCTCAAGCAAAGATGGTGGTCGTGCAATTATTGCCCGTTTTTTGGTAATTACAATAGGCCTTTCAATAAGTATTGGGTTTTTGACTAAAACTTTGATTAGGGAATCTTCATTTGCTAGGATCTGTGGTTTTAAAGATTTGAATTCAAACTCTGTTTTGCGAGTAATATCTAAGGCAGGTTTTTTTAACAAAGATAGTAGATCTTTAATTTCAGTTTCTGACGGGGGATTTTGTAAATAAAGTCTAATTAGTGGTGTTATCTTCGCATCAATTAATATTTGCAATGCCATTCGAGATTTTGAACATGTTGGATTGTGCCAGATAATAGTGCTCATAGCCAGTGTTCTTTCTCAATTCCAACAGCTTCACTGATATGGGTAAAACCCTCTTTTTTAATAATGTCGTCTAATTCATAAAATATTTTTTCGATTAACGAAAATCCATTATAAATGATGGCAGAGTAAAGTTGTATTATGCTCGCACCAGCTTTTATCTTAACGAAAGCGTCTTTTGCTGAAGAAATACCCCCAACTCCTATCAAAGGCAGCTTACCCTCAGTTTCGTAAGAAAATTGCGCAAGTATCTGATTGGATCTTTCAAAAAGAGGTCTACCTGATAGTCCGCCATCCTCATCTTTGTTTTTACTCAATAAGTTTTCTCTAGTTAAAGTTGTATTCGTGGCAATTATTCCATCAATGCCAAATTGCAGTGATAGGTCTGCAATTATTTTAATGTCTGTTAACGTTAAATCTGGAGAAATTTTTAAAAAAATAGGGAGTTTTTTTGTTAGATTTTGTCGCGCAATATTGATTTGAGATAGAAGTTTTTTTAAATCAGCTTCTCCATGAAACTTGCGTAGATCTTTGGTATTTGGAGAGGAAATATTTATGGTAGCAAAACTTATATGTTTATGGGTAAAACATAGAACCTGTGAGTAGTCAGCTGCTCTGTTTGGACTATCTTTGTTTGCACCTATGTTTAATCCGACGATTCCTCCTTCTGAATGACGTTCTAATCTATTTTTAATTTTTTTCATTCCCAGATTATTAAAACCAAACCGATTAATTATGCCCAAATCTTTATTTAACCTAAAGATGCGTGGTTTCTGATTTCCAGTTTGTGGCCTAGGTGTTACTGCACCTACTTCGATAAACCCAAACCCCATTTTCATTAACTGAGGAATTACCATTGCATTTTTGTCATATCCGGCGGCTAATCCAATCGGATTAGGGAATTTTAATCCTGCAATATCTATCGATAAACGATCCGAAGTTAACCTGCCTGGACCAGGAATCAAACCAGATTGCATCGCTGTTATAGAAATATCGTGTGCTTTTTCTGGCTCCAAGCAGCGTAGAAGTGGTAACGCAATCTGTTCGTAAAATTTCATGATAAATTATCAGGAAAAATGTGAAGGTTATTTTTTAAAAAAAGACGTTTACACCAAACAATTTCACTTAGTTTAAGTTTTCTATAAAGGTGTGGAAATAAATCATTATTTCTAGCTGGCTCCCAAAACAGATCTTTTCCTAATTTAGTTTCATCAATTGCAGCTAGGAATAAGTCTTCAACTCCTGTGAAGTATTTTTTTGCTGTTTCTTTTAATTGTTTTTCAGTCGAAAAATGTATATATCCATCCTTAATATCGATTGGAGCTCCTGAAGTTTCAGTAGCTTCCTTTAAGGTTTCCCACTCATTTTTTTTGAAAAGTTTATATATCATTTGCCGTTTCATGCCTATGATCAGCATTTTCGTCAATAGATATTGACTCAATTTGTTTAAAAGTTTGATAAACTGCGGATTAAGCTGTTGGGCTTAATAATTTAATTTGGGAGTTCACATGAAAGTTGGTTTTATTGGTATGGGTGAAATTGCTGAGGCTTTAGTAAAGGGTATTGTTGGTAATGGACATGAGATTTCCATCTCGAGAAGAAACTCTGTCAGGGCTGAAAGACTTTCTCAAGCGCACAAAGAAATAGTATGTTGTTCAAATGAGGAGGAGGTTGTATCAAACTCAGATATCATCTTTGTTTGTTTAATGTCACCGGTAGCAGAGCAAGTGCTTCCAAAGTTAAGATTTAAGGATCACCACCATATAATTTCAGTGATGGCGAATACTTCACGAAAACAACTGATGGATCTATGCTTCCCGTCCAATAAGATTTATATCACGATACCGTTACCTTTTATCGCCAAGGGAGGATGCCCTTTACCTGTTTTCCCAAGTTGTAGTGCTCTAGATCACTTATACGGTGGAAATAATTCAATCATTGTTGTGAGCTGTGCCGAAGATATCCCAGCTTATTTTGCCATATCTGCAACCTTATCTCCTATCTTTAAGCTTTTTGAAGTCGCAGCAGATTGGTTGGCTGATAAGACTGGAGATAATTTGTCTGCTGAAATTTATGTAACTCAATTATTTAAGGGATATTTAGATTTTATGCCAAATGATGAGCGTGAACGGTTTCAAAATGCGTTGAAAAGTTTATCTACCGAGGGTGGGTTAAATTCTACTTTAAGGGCTTTCATGTCTAAAAATGATACATTTAAAACATTTGAGGATGGGCTTGATTCCTTGAGACAAAGGTTAGGAATCACTAATTAAATATGAAGTAATGAAATTTAGTAATAAAAACGACATAAGTAGTCGCTATTATAATTTAAACGATTTATAATATAAATTACGAAGGACTAACCTGATTTTCAAAAAATGGAACAATAGTATGAATTTGAAGGCGTCAAATTTAAATAAAACTCTTCAGCCTATCGATGTGGCTCGTGGGTTGCCCAATGAGCATTATGTAGACCAATCAGTTTTTGATGAGGAGAAACAGGCGGTTTTGTTTGATAATTGGGTGGGAATAGGGATCAAAGCTGATGTTCCGAATGAAGGCGATGTATTTCCCGTGGAATTCGCTGGAATGCCGCTATTGGTTGTTAGGGAAAACTTGAACACAGTAAAGGTTTATCAAAATACATGTCGGCATAGGGGTATGATTCTAATTCAAGAACCAGGAAATGTTAGAGGAACGATAAGGTGCCCCTACCATAGCTGGTGTTACGGATTGGATGGCGAGCTTCGTTCAACTCCTCATGCGGGGGGTCCTGGGCATAATCTTGATCCTAGCATAGATAGAGAAACTTTAGGCTTAATAGAAATTGATTCATATATTTATCGTGAAGTTATCTTTGTTAATATTTCTGGAAAGGCTCCTAATTTTACAAAATATGCAGAAAAGTTAATAGAAAGATGGGCTGAACATGATCAACCATTGTTCCATGGTGGGATTGAAAGTGCGTTTCCATTTGATGTCGCTTGCAATTGGAAGTTAGCTGTCGAAAATTATTGTGAGAGTTATCATCTTCCCTGGATTCATCCAGGCTTAAATAGCTATTCACGCCTTGAAGATCATTATCACATTGAAGAGCGAGGAAATTTTTCAGGACAGGGGACTAAAGTATATCGTCAAATAGAAGCTAAAGATGGCTTGCGGTTCCCAGATTTTGAAGGTTTATCTGAATTCTGGAATAAGGGTGCTGAATATGTCGCCTTTTTTCCAAATGTTCTATTTGCTGCTCAACGTGATCACGCCTATGCCATTATTTTGTTACCGCAGGGGCCAAACAGAACTATTGAAAGAAATGAAATTTTTTATTCGTTTAATCCTGAAGAAAAACCAGAATTTAGTGAGTTAATAAAAGAAAACGCTAAATTATGGAAAGGTGTTTTAGCCGAGGATATTTTCGTAGTAGAGGGGATGCAGAAAGGTAGAAGTGGGATTCATTTTGATGGGGGAAAATTTGCTCCAGTTATGGATAGCCCAACTTTCTTATTCCATGAGTGGATAGCTCTTAAAGTAGAAGAGGCTCGAATTTCAGCCAAAAATAAATGACAAGAGAAGCGTTAAATCAAGAGATTATGAAGGCTCATGATTTAAATGATTCCGCCTCACTGGGTGTTTTATATTTAAAGGCTGGGAAGGTTTTCATCTCAGATGGTGATATCGATCATGGTTGTTTTCTATTAACAGCAGCTTACGTGTTCTCGTTAGAAGCTGGCATTTTGCAAGCGAAGGAAGCAAAGGATATTTTAGTTAATTATGGAAGAGAAGAATAATCTTGTATTTTCTCTACCATATTTGCAGTTTCTTGGCTCAAAGACGCCCATGGCCCATGAATTAGTTTTTCAAATACGTTAATGAATTTATTAGAAACTTGATGAGCGAGATTGGCATCATCCAATCTGTGAAGTAATGAAAAGGTTCTAACTTCTGCTGTTGGACACTTTCTTATGGCTATATCTTTCAAAGCATTTGGAGATTGAAATAGACATAAGGCTGAAGTTGCAGCCCATCCGTGTCCTGCTTGAACAAATCTTAATAAACTTTGTGTGCTGTCAAAATTAAATCTAGGTTGGGTATTTACTCCTAATTTTTCAACTATTCTCGTGCAAGTTGCACCAAATTTGGACGTTCGACCATACCCTACTAGAGGTTTCTCATTTACTAGATTACTTAGTTTTTTTTCCTTCCAACTATGTGGCGTGACAATTATGAAAGGATCTTTAAATAATGAAATTATTTCACAATTTGTATGCTTTTCAAAAGGGTCTGTATCAATTGTAAAATCAAGTTCGAATGCTCGAAATGAGTTTTCTAACCCTGGTGAAATTCCAGATCTCAGCTCAATTCTCCTCGCTAAATTTGTTAAAGCATTTAGGCATTCAGCCCCCATAATCTCAGATAAACTATCTGGCATCCCCAGTCGCAATAAGGATTGGGGTACTTGATTTTGAGAAATGATATTTGACCAAATTTTTTTATTGTTATTTATTAATTTCGGCAATTCAAGAAGCGCTCTTTGACCTAAATTTGTTAGCTTTAATGGACGGGTATGACGATAGAATAGAGGAGATGGTAACAAACTTTCTAGTTTTTGAAGCCTTTTTGTAAGAGTGGGTTGGCTTACTCTTAAATTACTCGCTGCTATCGATAAATTTCGTTCTTGGGCCACCATGAGAAATGTCTCTACAAGAATATTATCCGGAATTAGCATAAATATAAGATAAACTAATAATTAGTATAATAAAAGTTAATATAATAAATTATAAAAGATTTATTTTTATTTTGATGGCAGGTTTTAAAAAATTATTTGGGAGAATAAAATGAGAACGCATGCGCAAGCGGTTGTAATTGGTGGTGGGCTTGTTGGCTGCTCAATCCTTTACCATTTAGCTAAACTTGGTTGGACTGACGTTGTGTTGTTGGAACGAGATGAGTTAACTTCTGGATCAACCTGGCATGCTGCTGCTAATTTACATGGTCTCCATGATAATAATAATATTTCTAAGCTTCAATATTATACGATGAAATTATATAAAGATCTGGAGGCTGAGACCGGTCAAGGGTGTGGTGTTTTTCAACCAGGTTCACTTTACTTGGCACAAACAGAGGATCGTGAACACCAGTTAAGATTGCAAGAAAAAAAAGCACGTTATTTTGATGTTGATTTTTATGAAGTCAGCCGAGCTGAGGCAGAAAAACTTCATCCATTAGTAAATTATGATGGTGTGAGATGCATAATGTTTGAAGGCGATGGTGGGAATGTTGATCCGTCGGGAGTTACACAAGCATATGCTGCTGGTGCCAGGAAAATGGGGGCAGAAATTCATCGCTTTACACCTGTGACAGCTACTTCTCAACAATCGGATGGAAGTTGGGTCGTTGAGACACCTAAGGGTAATATAAATACAGAGTGGGTGATTAATGCCGCAGGCCTGTGGGCGAGAGAGGTGGCGGCATTGGCTGGTTTTGAATTACCATTACAACCGACAGAGCATCAATACTTTGTTACTGAAACAATTGATGAGATTGAAAAGATGGACAGACGACTTCCTTCTGTAGCGGACAGGGATGGTGAGTATTATTTGCGACAAGAAGGCAATGGCTTATTAATTGGAGCATATGAAAAAGATGTAAGATTTTGGGCTGAGGATGGAACTCCACAAGGTTTCGGACATGAGTTATTTGCGGATGATTTAGAAAGAATAATGGACAATGTCATGCGTGCTATGGATAGAGTGCC
>NYTF01000033.1 GCA_002683355.1 Paracoccaceae bacterium
GACGCTGACAAAGCTGTTAATTACTATCGTGAGCGTTATACCAAAATTGGCCTTTTCGAAAACCATGTTTATCCTGGGGTCCCAAAAGCTTTAGAAGAGTTGAAAGCAAATCATCTTAAGATGTATTTAATGACTGCTAAACCACACTCATATGCGAAAAAAATTACCGCGTACTTTGGAATATCAAAGTTTTTAACTTACGAATTTGGCTCAGAGTTAGACGGAACAAATATTGATAAAGCTGATCTGATCAAAAATGCTTTAAGACTCCTGAAGATTCCCGCTAAGGATGCAGTTATGGTTGGAGATCGTAAATATGATATTATAGGTGCCAAGAAAAACGCTGTCAAAACTATAGGGGTTTCTTGGGGATACGGGTCAGACGTTGAGTTAAAAAAAGCAAAACCTGACTATATCGTAAATAATCCGTTAGAATTAACCAAAACTATTTTAAACTCATCTGCCTAACTTATTTTCAATATAATTGTAGCAACTATAAAAATAATTAACTAAACTGAATTCCTATAACAGGGAGCTATAATGAATTTTGAGACAGACCCATTAAAAATAACCGCTGACCTTATAAGATGTAAATCCATTACCCCTCATGATGATGGAGCCATAGATCTTCTAAAAACTATTTTATCAAATGCAGGCTTTAGTTGCTCTCTTGTTGATAGAGGGGGAATTTCAAATCTTTTTGCCATATGGGGCGCAGAAAGAAATGGGAAAACTTTTGGTTTTAACGGGCATACTGACGTTGTTCCAGTGGGTGATATTTCACTATGGTCTGTAGACCCATTTGGTGGGGAAATTAAAGATGAAAAGATTTGGGGACGAGGAGCGTGTGATATGAAATCTGGCGTTGCTGCTTTTGTAGCGGCAGCAATTGATTACATAAAAAATTCTCCACCAGATGGTACTCTTGTTATTGCTATTACTGGTGACGAAGAAGGCGACGCGAAAGATGGAACATTAGCAATACTTGATTGGATGGAATCAAAACAAATTAAAATTGATGCATGCTTGGTTGGTGAGCCTACAAGCGTTGAAGAGATTGGTGATACAGTAAAGATTGGTAGGAGGGGCTCTATGACGGCTCACCTTACCGTCATCGGAAAACAAGGTCATACCGCTTACCCACATCGAGCAAATAACCCTATTCCTGCCTTAGCTAAATTAATATCTAAACTAGCCAACTACAAACTGGACAAAGGAAGTGAACATTTTGATCCATCAAATTTGTCGGTAACAACAGTCGATACAGGAAATAAAGCTAATAATGTTATACCATCAAAAGTCACAGCATCAGTCAACATCAGGTTTAACAATCTTCATTCTTCGAAATCATTAACAAAATGGTTACTGGATGAAACAAATTTGATAGCAGAAGAGTTTGGTTTAGACATTTCATCAACGTTTAAGGTTTCTGGTGAGAGTTTTTTAACAGTACCAGGAAATTTCTCAACTATGGTGCAAAATACTGTATTAAACGAAACTGGGATTTTACCTGAGCTTTCCACATCAGGAGGAACATCTGATGCAAGGTTTATAAAAAACCACTGCCCTGTTATTGAGGTTGGACTAGTAGGAAAATCCATGCATCAGACCGATGAATACGTCAACTTAGAAGATGTTTTAAAATTAAAATCTATTTATTCATCTATACTGAAGAATTATTTTTCTTAGGCAAATTATAAATATAATCTCAATTTTCTAATAAATATTGTAACCTTGATTGAAAGTGGTTTGAATAATCTAGGTAATTTGTCTAAAGGTCTTTAAGTTTGCCCTGTTATAGAAAATCTATTTATTAATTGGATTTAAATACTAATGAAAAAAAATAGGAGGTATAGAAGAAGTTTTTCAAAATTAAATAAATTTATCACTAAGGCTCAAGTTACAGAGTTTACTGATGACCAAGATATTATCCTCAAGCTTGACGATAAAAAAAAGACACAAGCCCTATACATCCCTTCAAACAAAGATCCAGTTTTAAAAATTGGTGACAATATACTTGTTGAAATAATTGAGACACATCATGATGATAATTTATTATCAGCCAAATTTATCAATATCATAGATAACAATAAAATAAAAATCATAGGAATTTTTTTTAAACAAAACAACAAGAGTTTTCTGCATTCAATTCTCAAAGGTTCTAAAAAGAAATGGGCTGTGGATCCAAGCTTTGAAAAAAAAGCTATTGATGGTGATCTAGTGGAAGCATACCAACCACTTTCAGGATCACAATACCAAAAAAAGGGGTTAGAAATTTCACGTATAGTGGGTAATATTCACAATGCCAAATCTTTAAGTTTAATCGCGATTGCCGAACATAATATTCCAAATGAATTTTCCAAAGAGATTTTAAATGGTCTTGGTAAAAATAAAAATTCTCAACCAAATCAAACGGATTTAAGAGACTTACCCTTTATAACAATTGATCCAGCTGATGCGCGTGATCATGATGATGCCGTTTTTGCTGAAGAGGACACAGCTCAAAATAATTTGGGGGGATATATTATTTGGGTTGCCATTGCGGACGTAGCCAAGTTTGTAAAAATTGATAGTCCAATTGATATAGAGGCAGAAATCCGAGGAAACTCAACATATTTTACAGACCGTGTTGTTCCCATGCTACCAGAAATAATTTCAACTGACTTATGCTCCCTAAATGAGAATCAAGAACGCTCCTGTATAGCAGTTCGTATGAAAATAAATTCAATTGGAGAAAAAATAGAACATAAATTTGTAAGAGCCACTATTATATCAAAAGCTTCTTTGAAGTATGAAGAGGTGCAAGATGCTTTTGATGGGACTACAAATAATAAGACTGATCATTTGTATGAAAAGGTACTAAGGCCTCTTTATTTAGCCTATCAATCTACATTGCTTGCCAAGAAAAAGCGGCAACCGCTAAACCTCAACCTTCCTGATCGCGAGATTCAATTAAATGATAATGGCGAAGTAAGTTCAATAAAATTTAAAAAACAGTTAGAAGCTCACGAATTGATAGAGGAGTTCATGGTAATGGCCAATGTTTGTGCGGCTGAAACTTTAACAAGCACTAATACAGACGCATTATATAGAGTTCACGAAGAACCAAAGTTAGAACGTGCACAAAGTCTAAACGAAACGATAAAGTCAATCGGTTTAAATCCTCCCAATTCTAAAAACCTAAAAACATCTGATTTAAATAAATTATTAAATCAGGCTGAGGGCACTGATTATTCCAAATTAATAAACTTCTCTGTATTACGCACAATGACACAAGCATATTACGCCAAAAGTGATTCATCACATTTTGGATTGAATCTCAGAAAATATACCCATTTCACCAGTCCTATAAGGAGGTATGCAGATTTAATAGTTCATAGAGCGTTAATTGCAGCCCATGGCTGGGATAAAGATATCTCAACTAAAGCAGAAAGATTAAGACTAGAGAAAATTGCTGTTCATATTAGTATGACTGAGAGACGCTCAATGGTTGCAGAGAGAGAAACTGTTGATAGGTACATGGCTCAGTATTTAAAAAACAAAATTGGTCAAGAATTCAATTGCATTATTTCAGGAATAACTCGATTTGGAATTTTCATCCAAATAAATGAAATTGGTGCTGATGGGTTAATACCACTTTCAAATTTTAGTAATGAGTATTTTAGATATAACGAAAAAGACAACAGTTTAATTGGATCTCTATCAAATCAAAAAATTCAAGTTGGGATGAATGTTACAGCATTACTTATTGAGGCCGATGAAACATCAGGTGGCCTAAGATTTAAGCTTTCAGAATTGAATGGTCAGAATTTTGATCAATCTAATAGAAGCAACAGATTTAAGATTAAGAAAAGCAAATTGAAAAAGAAAAAAACTTAGTAGTCAAAAAGTAAACATCTTCAGCTTGCTACTCTTGCCTGCCTTTTACGCTCATGAGGGTCCAAAAATCTTTTCCGTAATCTAATGTTATTCGGAGTAACTTCAACCAATTCATCATTATCAATATAAGAAATAGCCTCTTCCAAAGAGTGTATTATTGGAGTCGTTAACCGTACTGCTTCATCTGTGCCACTAGCTCTAACATTTGTTAATTTTTTACCTTTGAGTGGATTAACCTCTAAATCATTTTCTCGGCTGTGCTCTCCAATAATCATTCCCTCATAAACATCTTCTTGAGCCCGAATAAACATTTTTCCGCGCTCTTCTAAATTGAAAAGTGCATAAGCAACAGAAACTCCTTTTTCCATAGATATTAATACACCTGCACGACGACCAGGAATACTTCCCTTGTATGGTGACCAATCATGAAAAACTCGATTCAAGACACCAGTTCCCCGGGTATCTGTCAAAAACTCTCCTTGATATCCGATAAGGCCTCGCGATGGAACGTTTGCAATAATTCTTGTTTTTCCAACGCCTGCAGGTTTCATCTCGACTAACTCACCTTTTCTTGGCCCAGTAACTTTCTCTATCACAGCACCAGTATATTCATCATCTACGTCAATCGTAACCTCTTCGATAGGCTCATGCTGCTGACCATTGATATTTCGAAACAGGACTTGAGGTCTAGATATCGATAATTCAAACCCTTCTCGACGCATATTTTCAATCAAAACTCCCATTTGAAGCTCACCACGACCAGCCACCTCAAAAGCGTCTCCACTTGGTGTATCTGTTACTTTAATCGCCACATTTGTTTCTGCTTCTCTAAGTAATCTGTCTCTAATAACCCTTGATTGCACTTTTTTGCCATCACGGCCCGCCATTGGACTATCATTTATACCAAATGTTACAGAAATCGTTGGTGGATCAATTGGTTGCGCGGGAATTGCTCTTGTAACTTCAGCAGAACAGAGAGTATCTGCTACTGTTGCTTTTGACATTCCAGCTAAAGTAACGATGTCACCAGCCTCTGCTAAATTAATTGCCTGCTGAGCCAAACCCCTGAATGCTAATATTTTTGAAACCCTAAAGTTTTCAATTTTGACACCATCACGTGATATTGCATTAATCATTTCACCGGTCTTTAAAGTACCAGACTCAACACGACCAGTTAGAATTCTGCCAATAAATTGATCTGCACCTAATGTAACTGCTAACATTGAAAATGGTTTCTCACGCTCTTCAATCTGTTTTGGTGTAGGTACATGTGAAACTATAAGAGAAAATAATTCTGATAAGTCTTTTCTGGGACCATCTAAACTAGTATCTGCCCATCCAGATCTTCCAGAAGCATACATGATTGGAAAATCTAATTGTTCATCATTTGCTCCCAAATTGGCAAATAAATCAAAACAATCATTTAATGCTCGATCAGGCTCTCCATCAGATTTGTCTACTTTATTTACTACCACTATTGGACAGAGTCCCATAGCCAATGCTTTAGCAGTTACAAATTTAGTTTGAGGCATGGGACCTTCTGCAGCATCAACTAATAAAACTACTCCATCAACCATTGATAAAATTCGCTCAACTTCACCACCAAAATCAGCATGACCTGGCGTGTCTACTATATTTATTCGAATTCCATTCCACTCGACACTTGTAGCTTTCGCAAGAATAGTAATACCCCGCTCACGTTCAAGATCATTTGAATCCATCATACGTTCAAGAACTTCTTGATTGTCTCTGAATGCCCCTGACTGTTTAAGAAGCTCATCGACCAAGGTGGTTTTACCATGATCAACATGCGCAATAATTGCTATATTACGTAAATCCATTTATTTGCGCCTTTTAAAGAGAGTTTTGCGCGCACTATAACAAGCTGAAACAAAAGGCCAGAAGTAAATTGAAGATTAGTTTACTTTTCTAGAAATTTCTTAGCCTCTTTCAACGCTCTTTGTTTATAAATATCTATGACAGAGCTCCCTTTCTTTGCTCGAGAGATTATCCAAGATGAGGTTGCTAATACCCGTAACATCGAAAAAATTGGGAAAAGTTCAAAATCTGCATCAGTTAAATAACGATCTTTTCCATAGCCATTTAAAATTGCGTCACATCTATTTTGATAATGTTTATCTTCAATACTTTGGATAGTAGCTGTAGCCAAATCATAGATAGGAAAGCCATATCCACAGTCATCAAAGTCTATCAAAGTTAAACCATTAGGACCATTAAACACGTTTTCCCTGATAGCATCACCATGTAGTAGTAAAGTCTCTGCTCCATCGAATTTATATTTTTGCAAAATTAATTTAACTTTATTTCTGGTTAACTTTAAAATATATTTTTCTTCTTGTGAGAGACCCGAGGATTCCCAGAACCTACCCCAATTAGGTGTTTCACCTAAAAGCCCATCAATATCCCAAAGTGGGCGTTTGAACCAATCTGGAAAATTTAAATCTTCTGTCAGATTATGAAGATCTGCCAATAACATCCCTAGCTCAAAGTATATTTTTTTTCCCGAACCTTTAATTGGAATTTTAGCATCTCCAATAGGTGCTCCCTCTACCCATTCGATCATAGTGGCAACCAAATCAGACGACACTTGAATAACATCTTCACCTTTATGACTTTCAATTGGACATGGTACTGGAAATCCTTTTTTTGCCAATGCCTTTGTCCACCACATTTCAGATTTTATTTCAGTAAGATCTTTATATCCGGGTCTATGAAGTCGAAGTGCTGCTTTGATGTTATTCTTTAGTATGACACCAAACACTGCATTTTCTCTATGTTTTATTAATTTTGGAAGCTTATTGCATCCTCCCCAAAAGTTGCACGCTTTTTCTGCATAAAACTGAAGTTCAGAGCTCACACTCAACCTCTTTCATCGCAGAGCGTAAATTATCAAGAAGTTGGTCAGCGTTGTCTTTAGAAAAAACCATAGGAGGTCTGATCTTTAACGTATTTCTATGGGGTCCCAGAACACTTAACAATACTCTTTTTTCTCTCATTTTCTCAGCTAATTTTCCCGCATATTCAGTTAAAGGTAGATTATCCTCTCCACACATTTCTGCACCAAAAAAAAGACCTGAGCCCCTGACTTGCGTAATTTGTGGAAACTCATTTTGTAATGCTTTTAATCCGTTTAATGAATAAGTGCCCACACTCAAAGCATTATCAATTAATTTATCTTGCTCTATTACATCTAGTGTGGCCTCGGCTGCCGCACATGATACTGGATTTCCTCCAAAGGTATTAAAATACCCATAGGATTGTCTAAACGATTTTATTATTTCAGCAGAAGTTACTACACTAGCCACAGGGTGCCCATTAGCCATGGGCTTACCCATTGTAACAATCTCTGGTGCAAGTCCAATTTTTTGATATCCCCACCAATTAGTTCCAAGACGACCAAAACCTGGTTGCACTTCATCAGCTATCACGATTCCACCAGCTTTTCGCACCTGCCCAACTGCCTCATCGAGAAATCCATATTCTAACGTTGGGAATCCCTCATTAGCGAAGAATGGACATATTAATAAAGCTGCCACACCATGGCCCGACTCTTCCAAAGAGTTTATGGCGAGCGTTACGTTCTTTGCAAAATACTCTTTTTCACTCGCACGCTTTTCTTTATCATTTATTAAAGTCTTAGGCGTGCGCACAAATCTGATATGATCGCCAGTACCTCCTATTGCATTGCGTCCATAACTCAATTGAGAAACAGCACTTGTATTACCGTGATAGGTTGAGTCTGTTACAATTATTCCTTTTCTGCCTGTATTTGCCTCCGCCATTCTCAGCGCTATATCGTTCGCTTCACTACCAGAACAAACCATAATAGCCGACTCTATTCCTTCATGGTGTTTGGATACAAGCCTTTCCACATAATTCAAAATTCCTTCATGCAAGTAACGAGTATGAGTATTTAGAAGTTTGGCCTGTTTTGTAATTGCCTCCACAACATGGGAATGGCAGTGTCCAACATGAGGAACATTATTATAACAGTCTAAGTATTTTTCTCCATCGCTATCCCACAACCAAACTCCCTCACCACGAACAATGTGAACTGGATTTTTATAAAATGTCGAAAAATTTGGGCCTAGTAACCTAGAACGTTTTTCAATCAGTGTTTCTGTCATATGAATCTCCAAACCATACTATAACATTCAACCAAGAACAAATATATGTTTAGTTTAAATCTTAAAAAATTATTATTACTAAAACTTAAACCCTTCCTAAAGCCAAAGGTTAAAACAATCCAATTTGTTAATCTTCTTGAACATATTTACGTAATACTTTTATTCGACCTCTTTTTGTCTTTTCATCCAAACGCTTTTTATTTGCTATCCGGGTTGGCCTCGTGTCGATTCTTGTTTTGGGTAAAATTAGAGCCTTTTTCACTAATTCTGACAACCTCAGCCGGGCAAGATCTCGATTTCGAGCCTGACTTCTATGCTTATCAACGTGAATTACTAAAAACCCATCTTTAGTCCATCTCTGGCCAGATAAAATCTTTAACCTGGACTTCACCGCATCGTTAAGGTTGGGCGAACTTAATACATTAAATTTCAAGGTAACCGATGTTTCCACTTTATTTACATGCTGTCCACCAGGGCCAGAGGCACGTGAAAATGTCTCCAAGAGCTCTGATTCATCAATAATAATTTTTTCTGTCACTCTTATCATATCAATATAATTACATAAAAAAGGGGCCAATCAAAGTGGCCCCTTTAAATTTCGTAAGAGTTGGGATGTAGGTCAAGTCAGACCTTGCCCTTAAGTTAAAGCGCAACCTCTAATAAATAACTCACCCTATTCTCCAATACCTCTTTAGACACTGGACCACCTCCTTTCATTTGTTTCGGTTAAACTAAAGGTGACATATTCTGATTATTTGTCAAAGTTTTTTTAAAGTTTTTTTATCATAAGTTGCGCAACTAAGAACCTAAAAGGGATTAGACAAAGCAATGCCAACGATAACTTCACCAAATAGTCTGCGATTGCTAATGATATCCATAGTGAGGCTTCTGCACCTACTCCCAATATTGGCACCATTTGATTCATAAAATCTGTATTGTGATCAGCCCCGATTAGAGCAACAAAAATCAGCGAAAAAGAAACTGCAAAAAATATTGAAGTATCTAACGCACCGCCTAATAAAGAAGATACAAAAGGTGCGTGCCACCAGGATCTATCTTTTAATTTTGTAAAAATAAAAATGTCTAATAATTGAGCCAGAAGAAAACCTGAACCAGATGCGATGGCTATTCTAAACGTTACTGCAGGTGCGTAAAAATCCTTGTCTAATTCTATCATAACCTGTGTGCCAATCATTGAACAAACCACGCCAATTAAAAATCCTACAAAAACAATTCGTCTTGCTACCGCTGGGCCATACACTCTATTCATGATGTCTGTGACCAAAAAAGCTAAAGGGTATGTAAAAGCACCATAAGTTAACCAATTTCCATAAAGAAATTGGACTAATATATTCGATGAAACAACTATTATCGACATCGCAAGGATGCCTGGCAAATAAATTTTAAACATTACTTCTCCGTTTTGAAAAGGTGGCGGACACTTTTGATGCAATTTTAGCTGATAATTACTATAAGGTTTCATCTCGCAATACAATGCTTAGTTTTGAACAATTAACTATCGAACCCAAAGTCTATCAAATATTTCAACAGTAATTTTTTCAAACCTTGCTGTTCAGTTTAAGAAAGTCTATTTCAAATTTATGAAAAATATGATTGTGTTAGCTTTTTATCATTTTACACCTTTTTCCAATCCCGAGGAAATTAAGATACCGTTAAAAAAAATATGCAAAAAACATAAAATTAAGGGCTCAATTTTACTGGCAAATGAAGGTATCAATGGAACCATTTCTGGTAACGACAAAAATATCAGTGAAGTTCTAGCTTATATTAAAGCACTGCCAGGCTGTGCAAAAATCGAAACCAAGAAAAGCCTTAACTTGTCACAACCTTTTAACCGAATGAAAGTTAGACTTAAAAAGGAAATAGTAACGATGGGGCAACCAAACATTGATCCAAATGAAAAAGTTGGCAGATATATAGATCCAAAAAACTGGGACGAATTTACAAAAAAAGATGATGTCGTGGTTATTGATACACGAAATAAATATGAAATTGAGATAGGAACATTCAAAGGCTCTATTAATCCAGATACCGATAGCTTCAAAAAGTTTCCAGGCTGGTGGGAAAAGCATAAAGATAAATTTCATGGAAAAAAAATTGCTATGTTTTGTACAGGCGGTATTAGATGTGAGAAATCCTCGAATTACCTTCTGAACCAAGGTGTTAAGGATGTTTTTCATTTGAAAGGTGGTATTTTAAACTATTTGGAAAAAACTAAAAAAGTTGACAGCAATTGGGAAGGTGAATGTTACGTTTTTGATCATCGTGTTTCAGTTAATCATGATTTAAATAAAGGGTCTTACGAGTGCTGCTTTGCGTGTGGTCGACCTTTGTCGCTGACGGATAGAAGCGACAGTAAATTCGAATTTGGTGTGAGTTGTGCAAAATGCATAGACGAATTTTCAGAGGATAGAAAAGCTCGTTTCCGAGAGCGTCAAAAACAGATTCTACTTGCAGAAAAACGAGGTAAAGATCATCTTGGTTGATATATTCTCACCAAAGTTGATCTAGCTTTTTTATATTACCATCACTTGTATTTACTAAAATTCTAGATCGTTTTTCAATACTATCAGCTAATGATATTACAAGGTCTAATCCGTTCTTTAATTCATTTTTGCTAAAATACGTTAAAAAAGACACTGCGAGTTCATCTTGCTCATTCTCTGTTAAAAGATCTGCTATTTTGATCATATCACTGGTTGATTTTAGCAATTCCTTTTCGCGTGCTGTAAATATTTCTAACACTTCTAGATGAAACCTCTTTGGATCTTGAAGAATTAGGTATAACAGTCTTTTGCATTCCATTACAGCGGACCGACTGCTTTCAATCTCTTGAGAAATAAAAGACACGGAATCAAGGTCTCCATCATCGATCTTTCGGTCATCCATAAATCGATGTGACTCACCAACCGTTAAGTATCTATGCTTGGAGTATTCAATTGGAACACTTTTTTGTCCCATAAAAACTGGTGAAAATGTTGAAGAAATTGCACCAATTGGAGCGTGCCATAGAACTCGGGTGTGTTGCAATTGCTCCGAATTTAAAGGCACAATCTGGCCGTATCCAGCAGTATCACCAGTAAACTTTGAGGTTCGAAGCGCCCATACAATTTTTTCAAAACTTATTTTCATTCCTTTTGAAATAATTGCATTCATTGCATCTTCCATCCACTGCACGCCAGCCCAACGCCCTTTTCTATCTCCTAAAATCTTATTTACATTAAATGGCCCTGAGGTATACCAACCTTGGTTTTTACTGAAAGACACTAAGTTTTCAGAGTATAAAAAATTTTCATCATTAGGATTGTTAATAGGTATTTCCTCAATATAACCAGGCCTTGATACCCTTATACTTCTTGAGCTTAACCTTTCAGCAGCCCATAAACCTTGCCCACCCGAGAATTGAATTACAACCCAAGCCTCATTTGCATCTGCAACTATATGCGAATTTCCACCATAAGAACTTTCACCATACTTAGATATGAGAGACCCAATTAATTCCACTCCTTCTCGCGCAGACCTAGTCCTTTCTAAGATTAAACGAGCCAAATCACTATAATTCACGCCAGTTTGATCTTTGGGAGTCATGTTTACCAATTCTACTCTGGAGGGAGACCAAATATCTCTTACCGCAACCCCATATTCATTAAGACCACCATTGGTTATTGGTGCAGGAACTCCTTTGTAATATGAGTAATTTACTGCAATATATCTAAATGTATGATTAATTTGGGGAATTTCTATCCGCTTTCCAGGCATATCAGCAGTATGAGACACCCCAACCGAAATTAAATCGTTAGCTTTGTAATTTTTTCTCGGAAATATTTCCAACCAATGACTGGAGGGTTCATCCCCATATCCTGCTAAATACGCATCCCCGCTTTCAGTGTATTCATTTCCAATATAAATTCCATAGCTCATGAATTTTTATCACATAAAGTTAAATTTTAGAAATCCAGGTTTTCGACACTTAAAGCATTAGATTGAATAAACTCTCTTCTGGGCTCAACTATATCTCCCATTAGCTTCGTGAACAGATCATCAGCATCTACCAAATCCTCAACTTTAACTTGTAAAAGAGTACGAGCCTCTGGATCTAAAGTGGTTTCCCATAATTGATCTGGGTTCATTTCTCCAAGACCTTTGTATCTTTGCAAGGATAGACCTTTCTCACCTTCATTCAAAACTGAGTTCAATAAATCAATAGGTCCGTGAATTTTGACTTCCTTATCTTTTCTTATTAAATTCGCATTGCCGCCGTAAACGTCAAGCAAACTGTTAGTAAAAGAACCAAGTTTTCTTGCCTCACCAGACCTTAAGCAATTACCATCTAAGACCCGGACTTCTTCTACTCCTCTTACATTTCTCCAAAATCTCAACCCATGATCTTGCGTTGGTCGTCCTTGCCAACCACGTTCATATTCTAAACTTACGAGATCTAGTCTTTTAGCTACAGCATCCGCAGCGCCCTGAAGATCATCATCTATAACTCCAGATGCCATAATTCCAGCGATCGCAGACTGTTCAAGAATATTTTTTGGATAATGTGTCGGAAAAGCGCTTATAATTCTTCGAACATTACGCGCTTCATCCACAACTCGGCCGAGGTCAGCACCAGTTATTTCTTCTCCAGTCCCCAATCTCAATAAAGCGCCTTCCAAACCTTGCTCAACTAAATAATCATCAAGAGCAGCCTGATCTTTTAGATATACTTCAGATCTTCCACGTGCCACTTTAAAAAGTGGTGGTTGAGCTATAAATAAGTGTCCACGTTCAATTAGTTCAGGCATTTGTCTAAAGAAAAATGTCAAAAGAAGGGTGCGAATATGAGCTCCATCAACATCAGCATCTGTCATTATAACAATTTTATGGTAACGCAGTTTACTAGCATCAAATTCATCTCTGCCAATACCAGTGCCCAATGCCGTAATTAATGTGCCAATTTCTTGAGATGATAACATTCTGTCAAATCTAGCTCTTTCCACATTTAAAATTTTTCCCCTCAAGGGCAAAACAGCTTGATTGCGCCTTGATCTACCTTGTTTCGCAGAACCACCAGCACTATCTCCCTCAACCAAAAAAACCTCAGATAAAGCTGGGTCTTTTTCCTGACAATCAGCCAATTTACCTGGCAGTGAAGCAATGTCCATTGCTGACTTTCTACGAGTCAGGTCTCTCGCTTTTCTAGCAGCCTCCCTAGCGATTGCAGCCTCGATAATCTTACCAACCACCTCTTTGGCCAAAGACGGATTTTCTTCAAACCACTCACTTAATTTTTCATTCATAAGACTTTCAACCGCTGGGCGAACTTCTGATGAAACTAATTTATCTTTAGTTTGACTACTGAACTTAGGATCAGGTACTTTTATTGATAATACACATGTTAAGCCTTCGCGCGCGTCATCTCCCGTAAAGTTTATTTTTTCTTTTTTGGCTATCCCAGATGATTGTGCGTAAGAATTTATTGTTCTAGTTAATGCTCCTCGAAATCCAGCCATGTGTGTGCCACCGTCGCGTTGCGGTATATTGTTAGTAAATGGCAATACAGATTCATGGTAGCTATCATTCCACCACATCGCAACCTCAACTCCAATATCATCTTTTTCACCTGTAATATATATTGGCTCGGGAATAAGCGGTGATTTAGATCTATCCAAAAATCTTACAAATTCTTTGACACCACCCTCATATATCATCACTGATTCGAGGTGTTCAACGGGCCGCTCATCCTTTAAAATAATTTTTACACCAGAATTTAAAAAAGCAAGCTCTCTAAGTCTGTTCTCTAGTGTCTTGAAAATGAAATTCCGATTCGAAAAAGTATTAGTTGAGGCCATAAACTTGACTTCTGTGCCAGTTTCACCATTTGCGTCTCCTATTACCTTCAGATGATCAACAGTTTCTCCGTGTTCAAAACGCGCAATATGTATTTTGTCATCTCGCCAAATCTTTAACTCCAACCAATCTGAAAGAGCGTTTACGACAGAAACCCCAACGCCATGCAAACCCCCTGATACTTTATATGAATTACTATCAAATTTTCCACCTGCATGAAGCTGTGTCATGATTACTTCTGCAGCTGAAACTCCCTCTTCCTCGTGAATACCAACAGGCACACCTCTACCATTGTCTCGAACCGAAACACTCTCATCACTATGAATTGTTACTGATACAAAATCAGCATGCTTAGCCAAGGCCTCATCAATACCATTATCAACAACCTCATACACCATGTGATGCAATCCTGATCCATCATCAGTGTCTCCAATATACATCCCAGGTCGTTTTCGGACTGCTTCAAGGCCCTTTAAGACCTTGATAGATTCTGCACCATACTCGTCGTTTGAAGTCTCTTGTTCAGACATATTGTTGTTCCTTTTATCTCTACCTACAACATATGCTAATTTTAACGGAATGTCACGCAATTACCCTGATCTAAATATCTGATAAAACTAAGCACTTTTAAAATAAATTAGAGAGTAAATATTTAATTTTTAAGTGCTATTTCTGATAAATTATTGATCTCTGTGACCTCAAATTTATCTACTAAATCACCAAATGAAGCAAATAGATCCTGATCAGTTCCCGTCATAAATACCTGAGAATTAAGATGAAGAATTTCATCATGTAATTTCTGCCTTCGGTCATCATCTAGATGAGCAGTAACCTCATCCAGTAACAAGATCGGTGGGCTACCATTATGTTCTATTAATGCCCACGCATTCGCTAATATAATACTTATTAAAATTGCTTTCTGCTCGCCTGTAGAGCAGTCACTAACTGGAATATTCTTATCAATATAGAAAGCTGACATGTCTATTCTGTGGGGACCCAGTATAGTTCTACCAGCAGCCATTTCTTTTTGCCGATTATTTCTATATGCGATTACCAGGTCATCCACGTTAATTGTACTATCTAAGTCTTGATTATTTGCCAGTGCTATACTTGCCTTCGGAAATGCTTGATTTAGGTTTCTGAATGATTTTCCAATTTTTTCAATAGTGAGTAGCCTATTTTTATTTAAACCAGCACCATATATCGCCATCTGTTCTTCCAAAGCTTCATACCAATTTTTGTCATAAACCTGATCCTTTAAAAGACGGTTTCTCTGCCGCAAAAGTTTTTGATATTTTATAGACAGCGCACCATGCTGTGGAACAAAGTTTAGCGTCATTCGATCCAGAAATTTTCGACGACCTTCTGCCCCCTCTGTCCACAACCTATCCATAGAAGGTGAAAGCCAAAGCATTTGATAAATCTTACTTAACTCAATCTGAGGTTGAATTTTTTCATCAATTCTTACGTATCTTGAATTTGAATCCTCTAAGAAAGTTTCAATTTCATATGTTTGACTGGTCGTTTTTAATAAAGCCCTAACTTTCCAGCCTAAGTTCTCAGGTTTTCGAGCTATCTCATTAGATTTTGCATTTCGCAAACCACGGCCTGGAGCCAGTAAAGATATAGCTTCTAATATATTTGTTTTACCAGCGCCATTTTTTCCGAAAATTGCTACAGGTCGTCCACTCATTGTCATATTTGAAGTCAAATGACTTCGAAAATGAGAAAAGTTTAACTCGGGAATGAAAAACCTAGACACGCATTGGCATCACCACATAAACAGCTGAAGTATCTTCACCTTCAGTTATCAATGCAGGATCCCCAGATGAGTTAAACAGAAACACAGCATTTTCGCGATCAACTTGCCCTGCTATTTCTAAAAGGTATTTTGCATTAAAACCTATTTCTAGCGATTCATCACCATAAAATACAGCAACCTCTTCATCAGCAGCACCATTATCAGGCGCATTTACCGATAATATCAATCGATCTTCGTCTAATGCTAGCTTTACCGCTCTAGAACGTTCAGATGAAACAGTGCTAACTCTGTCCACAGCTTTTGCAAATTCATTTGCGTCAACTTCTAATCTTTTTGTATTTCCAGCTGGGATTACTCTCGAATAATCTGGAAAAGTTCCATCGATAACTTTCGAGGTTAATTGAATATTTGCCGTAGCAAACCTTACTTTTGTTTCAGACACTGAAACAGCGATATCTATATCATCATCATTTAATAATTTTCCCAATTCACCAACGGTCTTTCTTGGGATTATAACGCCAGGCATTGAATTTGCATTCTGTGGCAAAGGAGTATCCACTTTTGCTAGTCTGTGACCATCTGTTGCAACACATCTTAACATCTGGCCGTTTTCACTTTCAGCAACATGCATGTAGACACCATTTAAATAATATCGAGTTTCTTCGGTTGAAATTGCAAATTTTGACTTATCAAATAAACGCCGTAAAGTACTCGCTTTAGCATTAAAGTTTATTTCGTATTCTGCTGACGCCATGACAGGGAAATCTTCTCGAGGTAAAGTTGCAAGTGTAAAGTTTGATCTGCCCGCGGAAATTTTAAGCCTGCCAGATGTACCATCATCTGATAGGATTACTTGTGCCCCATCTGGTAATTTTCTCACAATCTCATGAAGTGTGTGTGCGCCAACAGTAGTTGTACCCGCTCGCTCTACTGTTGCATTAACTTTGTCTAAAACCTCAATATCAAGGTCAGTTGCTCGAAAATTTGCAATTTGTCCTTCCGCTTCAATCAACACATTTGCTAGAATCGGAATAGTATTTCGACGCTCCACAACGGATTGTGCCTGTGACATTGCCTTTAGAAGAGCATTACGCTCAATACTTACTTTCATGAATAATCCTCGTATGCACGCACTGTATCTTATAACATTAGTTTATATATTCAATATATTTTGATTAACATTATCTAATTAAGAGGGGCTATGGTCAAGAGAAAGCCAACTCGAAACATTTTTTAAAATGTTGTGTTTTATCAATATCATAAAATTAATAAGATTTATGCTTCCAGCATTCTTCTAAGTAACTCCACATCTTCAGCAATTTGATTATCAATAGATTTTAATTCCTCAATCTTTTTGACGGCATGAATTACTGTAGTATGATCACGTCCACCAAACCTACGACCAATCTCAGGTAATGATTTAGATGTTAATGTTTTAGCTAAAAACATGGCTACTTGTCTTGGTCTTGCGACGGTTCTAGCCCTACGAGGGCTTAAAATATCAGTCATTCTTAAGTTGTAGTGGTCAGAGACTTTTCTAATTATTTCATCAATTGTCACTTTCCTGTCTGAAGCGCGTAAAATGTCAGCCAAACACTCTTGAACCATATCTAAGTTGACTTCTCTACCAACAAGAGAAGCGAAAGCAAATAGCCGGGTCAAAGCTCCCTCCAAAACTCTGACATTGGTTGAAATACGATGTGCTAAAAATTCCAAAACACCATCTGTCATATTAACCTCTGGATAATGACCTGCGTGTTTTTCGGCTTTTGATTGCAATATTCCAAGTCGAAGTTCATAATCCGTTGGATGCAGATCAACAACTAATCCAGATTGTAAACGCGATTTAATACGATCTTCCAAACCATCAATTTCTCCTGGAGCTCTATCAGCTGAAATAATTATCTGTTTATTTTGATCCACAAGCGCATTGAATGTGTGAAAAAATTCATCTTGAGTGCTATCTTTTCCTGCAATGAATTGAACATCATCGACCATTAGTAGATCAACTGACCTAAACAACTCTTTAAAGCTCAACATATCTTTAAATCTCAAAGCTTGAACAAATCTATACATAAATTGTTCTGCAGACAGGTAAATTACCTTTGAGCCAGGTTTTCTTCGTTGAGTTTCCCAAGCTATAGCATGCATTAAATGTGTTTTGCCTAAGCCAACGCCACCATATAAAAATAATGGATTAAAAGTTACTGGACCGCCTTCAGCAACACGCCTCGAAGCTGCATGCGCAAGCTCATTTGGTTTGCCAATTACAAAACTATCAAAAGTAAAACGTTTATCTAAAGGAGCAACGGGCAGTACAGATTGAGTTTCACTTAAGGATTTGTCACTAACTTTTGAAACACTTTTCTGTATTTCATGTTTAGAGCTTGTTGAACTCTTTAGAGCACTTCTTGATATACTATTATCGACGTGGAAGGCGACTCTATCGATTATAGTGCCTTCTGAAATAAAATGACGCTGAATCATCTCACCGTAATTTCTTAATACCCAAGTACCTATAAAATTAGTCGGGGCTACAAAGTTTGCCACACCATCTTCTATTCCTTGAAAATCCAAGGGTTGAATCCAGTTGTTAAACTCATTCTTGCTTACTGTCTTCAACAGTCCTTCGCAAACACTTTCCCAAATATTATTGCTCATTTTTTCCTGCTCATAAACTTAATATTGATACCAAGCCAAATTTCGCGCTTTCCAGCCCGAATGACCGCCACGGTGTTTTTCCATATTGAGTGTCCCTTCAAATCCCTCCGCAACATTCACACATCTAATCTTTTTACCTAAGCTACTTAAGTGACTAGAAACTACATGAGCGGCTTCCATTGAGCGGACCCCAGAACGGCATATAAAATATAAATCATCAACTGGCTGTTCGCCAATCTCTTCCATAAGCCTGTCAACAAATGAGGGGTTATAAGACATTCGTGGGTATTCTTGCCATTCAACAAAAATAACTTTTTTACCCAAAGATTCTAAATTGGGCACACCAACAAAAGTCCACTCTTCTTTAGTTCTAACATCAACGAGACACGCAGATTGGCGGCTGCTAAGCTCGGACCACGCCTCCTGAGGCAAAGCCTCAGTTACGCAAAATCCAGATGCGTTTCCCATTCAAGTCCCCCCAGACGTGTGAATCACAATTATTAGTTAGCAACAGGTTTGGATTGGATACAACCAATCTTCGCACTTGACTCGCAACTTATTTAAAACCGAATCTACTAAATAAAAGACAAACACAATATGTTGTTGTTGATCATAATTTGGGTACTAAATTTTTAATTATTAATCTATATTTTTTAAAAAAAAAGCGCCCTACATTGGGCGCTGATTAAGAATCTTCAGGTAATAATAATTTATGCGCTCAAAGCTTTCACTCTAGCAGATAATCTTGACATTTTTCTGCTTGCCGTATTTTTGTGCATTATACCCTTAGATACTCCACGCATAATTTCCGGCTGTACTGCCCTTAAAGCTTCGCCAGCCTCTTTAGCATTGCCGCCAGTGATAGCTTCCTCAAGTTTTCTAACAAAGGTTCTTATTCTAGAACGTCTTGCCTTGTTAACGTCAGTTCTGCGATCAATCTGTCGAGCTCTTTTTTTTGCTTGGGCCGAATTTGCCATGATTTTACCTTTAATGATATAAATATTTCTAAGAAGTGGCTTCTAGCGAAGCATATCCACTTAGTCAACTAGTACTCTCACTCTATTTTGCACGGAAATGAGGCTCTCTCTTTTCTAAGAATGCCGCCATCCCTTCTTTTTGATCCTGTGTTGCAAATAATGAATGGAATAGACGTTTTTCAAAAAGAATTCCTTCTGAGAGAGATGTTTCTTCAGCTCGATTAACAGCTTCCTTTACTGCCATCACTGTGAGAGTTGATTTCTCAGCTATTTTAGATGCCGCCACTTTAGCCTCTTTGATTAGCTCCTTTGCAGGAACAACTCTACTAACCAAGCCACTACGTTCCGCTTCTTCAGCATCCATAAAGCGCCCAGTTAAATGCATGTCCATGGATTTAGCTTTCCCAACGAGTCTTGTTAAACGTTGTGTACCTCCAATACCTGCTACTACTCCAAGATTAATTTCAGGTTGTCCAAATTTTGCCGTATCAGATGCTATGATAAAATCACACATCATCGCTAACTCACATCCTCCACCTAAAGCATATCCAGAAACTGCAGCAATTATTGGTTTTCTACTATTTGAAATTGTAGAATGTTCTTCACCGAAAAAATTAGACTTAAACATATCAACAAATGATTTTTTTGCCATTTCAGAAATATCAGCGCCAGCAGCGAAAGCCTTTTCTGAGCCTGATATAATTAAAGCATGAACTCTTTCATCATTGTTCATCAGAGTTACGGCAGTTGCCAATTCTCCAAGCATTTTACTATTTAAAGCATTTAATGCCTCAGGACGGTTTAATGTGATCATACCCACATGCTCTTCAATCTCGATAATTAATGTTTCGTAAGCCATTTTATCTCTTATTTTGTTTATGTTAAGGACACATCAAAACACATTATTTAAAGAAAATCTATCTTTGACATTTATTACAAAAAAATGTTGATCTGCCCGACTGAACAATCTTTTCTATTTTACTGTCGCATCCTTTTGTTTTACAATTATTTCCTTCGCGGTCATATACTTTAAAATTATGTTGAAAATAACCCAATTCACCAGCAGTGTTTTTAAAATCATTTAAAGAAGATCCACCTGATTCTATCGCCTCTTTTAACACTTTGCGAATCGCTAAGGTCAAAAGCTCAAGTTGTTTTCTTTTAACAGATCCAGCTAACTTCAACGGGGAAATTCCAGAATGCCATAAAGCTTCACAAACATATATATTTCCCAAACCACAAACATACTTTTGGTTTAAAAGTGCTGACTTTACACTTGTCTTTCTGTATTTAAAGTTATCAACAAGAAAATCTGCATTAAATTGATTACTTAAGGGCTCGATGCCCAAATTTGACATCATTTTATGTTTATTCAATTCTACTGATCGGCAAAGATCAATCGCTCCAAACCTTCTTGGATCATTATAAACCACGCGCGTTTTATCTTCAAAATCAAAAATAACATGATCATGTTTTTCCACAGAAGGCTTGTTAAAGTACATATTTTTCTCACTCTTCTCATAACCCAATTTATGAATCAAAACTCGGCCTGACATACCCAAATGCAATATCATTGTTTCACCTCGGGATAAATCAACCAATACATACTTAGATCTTCTTCTAACATTTAAGACTACATTACCTTCAAGGCGTTCCTTCATATCCAATGGAAATGGCCACCGCAGGTTGGGTCGATTTATTATAACATTCTCGATCAACCTCCCAGAAATTGCAGGTAATAGTCCTTGAACAACTGTCTCCACCTCAGGCAATTCTGGCATTATTTAAACCTTTCAATTACGATATTATTGGTAATATTAGACTTAGGCTGCATATAGGGCTCTCCTCAGAAATGGACTAAAATCAGCCAAATAAATTTATTATTGTTAACTATTTGCGCTGAATCATTCACATTTATGTTTATCACGCATATATGAACTTTAAACACTTAGCGAGTTATGGAATGCCTGAAATAAAAAATGTCACTCATTTTGGAAACAAAGTTGTACAAAAAAATGAAAAAGCTTCAATGGTCAACGATGTTTTTACAAGTGTTGCCCAAAAATATGACATGATGAATGATGCTATGTCTCTCGGCATTCATAGAATTTGGAAAAGTGCTATGTTAGATTGGCTTGCTCCAAGAAATAATCAACACTTACTTGATGTCGCAGGTGGTACAGGTGATATTGCATTTAAATTCTTAGACCGTGCTCCCTTATCAGAGGTTACTGTCCTAGATATGACTGAAAAAATGCTAATTGAAGGAAAAAAAAGGGCTGAAGCCAAAAGATTCAAAGATAAATTAAATTGGGTTTGTGGTGATGCTCTGAACTTGCCGTTTAAAGATAATATTTTCGATGCATACACTATTAGCTTTGGAATACGAAATGTGACTGATATCCCAAAAGCTTTATCAGAGGCATACCGCGTTCTAAAACCGGGTGGCAGAATGTTAGTTCTGGAATTCAGTCAGATACCAATTTCAAAGTTACAAAAACTCTATGACCTTTATTCATTCAACGCCATACCAAAGATGGGCAAGCTCATTGTTGGCGACAGTGATAGCTACAAATATTTGGTTGAATCAATCAGAAAGTTTCCCAACCAGGAAGATTTTCTTGACATGTTAAAAAATGCTGGATTTGAAAATTCAAAATACAGAAATTTAAGTTTAGGCATTGCGGCACTTCACTCTGGATGGAAGATTTAGAAGTGCGTGGCCCTCATAATATATGGCGGTTAATTAGAACCGGCGCTACATTTGAGAGAACTGGGGCCATGAATGTTGCCTTAGCAGCTTTAAACGCACCTAAAAGTATTCGCATAGCTTCTCGATTTTTAGGGTGGCCGTTTAAATGGCTAGGTTACAAAGGAGACATTAATCAACCCCCTATCTTAAGAGCAATCAGCGCGCTTGGTCCTGCTTACATAAAATTTGGTCAGTTGCTTTCAACTAGGCCCGACATTGTGGGAAATACCTTGTCAACTGAACTAAAAGTCTTACAGGATCGGATTCCACCGTTCTCAAGAGATTTAGCAATAAAGACTATTGTCTCAGAATTAAAAACACCATTAGAAGAAGTTTTTATAAATTTTTCAGAACCTGTGGCTGCGGCATCAATTGCGCAAGTACACAAGGCAAACTTAAAATCTAATGGTGCCGAAGTTGCAGTGAAAGTTTTAAGGCCTAATATTGCAAAAGCTTTTAAGCGAGATATTGATGCTTTTTTTTTCGCTGCACGAGTTATCGAATTACTTTCTCCATCAGCGAGAAGATTAAGACCAACTGATGTAATTTCTCATTTTGATAGCGTTGTTAAGGGAGAATTAGATCTAATGCTAGAAACAGCTGCTGGCTCTGAATTTGAAGCGACCACAGCTAACGATGAGAATTTCCAAGTACCGCATATACATTGGCACCTATCAAGTCATAGCGTGATGACATTAGATTGGGCAGAAGGGATACCACTTGGAAATGTTGAAGAGCTTGACAGTGCAGGGCATGATTTATCTGATCTATCAGAGAGGATAATTCAAACTTTTTTAAGGCACGCGTTAAGAGATGGATTTTTCCACGCAGACATGCACCAAGGAAACCTAAAAGTCGCAAAAAATGGGGATCTAATTGCACTAGATTTTGGCATAATGGGAAGAATAGACGAGTATACTAGACGTGTTTATGCAGAGATTATAATGGGGTTTATAAATAAAAATTACAAAAGAGTTGCTGAAGTCCATTTTGAAGCTGGGTATGTTCCAAAAGACCAAGACGTAGACGCATTTGCACAAGCATTAAGAGCTGTTGGTGAGCCAATATTTGGTGAAGACGCCAGTAAAATATCTATGGCAAAACTTTTAACTCAATTATTTGATGTGACTGAAAGNTTTGGTATGGAAACAAGAACTGAATTAATTTTATTACAACGGACCATGGTTGTAGTAGAAGGAGTTGCTCGATCACTTAATCCAAATATAAATATGTGGAAAGTTGCAAAACCAATAGTTGAAAATTANATAAAAGAAAATATTGGGCCAAAAGCTTTTTTTAAAGACTTTATAAAAACTGTTCAGATGCTATCCCGATTTGGCCCTCAATTACCTGAAATTATGGATAATTTAAAAGAAAAATTAGACCGCACTAATATCGACAAGCCGAATTATAATGTATCAAAATTATATTGGTTTGTGGGTGGAAGTCTTGCCACAGTGATGATCGCGTTAATTGTATTTAGCATCTAGATACTGTTTTTCCTTTAGAAAAGCTTCACCGTAATCATTTTCACCATGTTTAGCTCGCCAAAAACAATAAGCTGCAATCCTGAAATGATAAATGTGGCCCAAAAGATGATAACGCTNAATATTTTTTTTGAGACTATAAGCTTTTAAAAATCGTTGTTGAACCTCAATATTCAAATCACCTTTCCCATAAAGGTATTGCATAGCAGGAGACANAGCACATGCGATATCTTCACTACCATCTCCAATTGCGCAGCACTGCCAATCAATTAAAACAGCTTCATCTCTCAGTAAAATGGCATTACCAGGAACTGGATCACAATGTATAATTGACAGATCAGAGCTATTTTCAATATTTGGATCAGATGGCAAGCTCAAGTTATCTAAAGACGCTCCAATTAATAGCTTAGAACATTGGCTCAAAAGGCTCTTGCTTGAACTATCTCTTTTGTTTTTAAGTACATTTTTTGGCGGTATTGCATGCAGTCGTGATAAAGTTTTAGCAATTTCTTCAGCAGGCTTCTCACAAACGAAACCATCAATAAAATTATAGACTAAGACAAACCCAATAGATAATTTATTAAAATAAACTACTTTGGGCGCAATTAAACTACCCTCTAGAAACTTTAAAGCGTAATACTCATTATTTGGATTATTTGGAAATAAATCAGACGTTCTGTCGCTTTTAAATAACTTACAAACCTTATCACCAACCTGCCAAACAAAATTAGACCTTCCTCCAGCTAGCTTATGCCAATTAGAACCTGGCTGGATCACCCCCTCATTCTCTAAAAGAGGCTTTAGAAGCTCTATAAAGTTAGAATTCAATTTGCATTATGTATAGGATTAACAAGTGTTCCAATATTACTGATTTCAACCTCCACAGTATCACCAGCTTTCATCCAAACTGGTGGATTTCTTGCAGCACCGACTCCTCCTGTTGTACCAGTTATAATAACATCGCCTGGCTCAAGCTCTGTAAATGTTGAGATATAAGCTATTAATTTTGGAACATTAAATACTAAATCACTTATCGGTGCTGATTGCATCACTGTACCATTAAGCCTAGTCTCAATTTGCAACTCGGATGGATCATTTATTTCATCACTTGAAACCATCCAAGGCCCAAAACCACCAGTTCCAGTAAAATTTTTTCCAGCTGTGAATTGAGAAGTATGCCTTTGCCAATCTCTTACCGAGCCATCATTATAACAAGAATATCCTGCAACATAATTCATAGCCTTGTTCTCACATATTCTTTTACCACTTTTACCTATTATCAAAGCTAATTCTCCTTCATAATCAAACTTTTCAGATTCTCTGGGAGCTAACATAGGTTCATTGTGTCCAACTTGGCTGTTAGCGAAGCGAGTAAATAAAAGGGGAAACTCACCAGGTTCCCGACCCATCTCGGCAATATGACTAGCATAGTTTACACCCACACATATGATTTTCTCTGGGTTGGGAATTACTGGTAGATAATTAACTTCAACAAGCGGTATTAAATTACCTTCCTTTAAAGTAGAGCCTGAAGCTAACATAGTTTTCAAATCTTTGAACTTGTGAGAAAAATCCATAACACTATCACCGTTTATAGCACCAAATCCTGTAATTCCATTTTTAGTAAAACTCATCAATTTCATAATTGAACTCCTATTTTTTGTGTAGTTTAACTAAGTTATAATTCAAGTACCAGTGAGACCAAGCAGTTAATAGCAAGTAAATTCAAAAAAGAGAACTAAATGAAAAAACTTTTATTCCACCAATACGAATATGGCTCTGACAATTATGGAGTGCTTATTCATGATCCTCAATCAAAGGCAACTGCCTGCGTTGATGTGGGTGATGCAACCAAGGCCATCAGTGCACTCGAAGAAAAAAAATGGTCATTAACTGATATTTGGATCACTCATCATCATCCAGATCATACTGATGGTCTAAAAGAATTAAAAATAAAAACTGGAGCTTTTGTATATGGTCCTAAAATAGTATCCCAACACATAGAAGGATTAGACATACAATTAACCCAAGATGACCAATTCGTTTTTGCCAAACAAATAGTAAAAATTATTCATACGCCAGGGCATACAACTGACATGATAAACTTTTATTTGCCCTCTCAAAATATATTATTTTCAGGTGATACCTTATTCGCACTAGGATGTGGTAGACTGTTTGAAGGCACACCTTTTATGATGTGGGAAAGTCTCCAAAAACTAATGAGGCTCCCCGAAAAAACGATCGTGTATTGCTCTCACGAATACACATTAGCAAACGCCTATTTTAGTTTAAGCATTGATCCTTCAAATGAACTTTTAAAGGACAGGGTAAAAAGTATAGAGTCGCTTAGAAAAGCTAATATTCCAACAATTCCTACTGAATTAAAGGTTGAACTAGATACCAATCCATTTTTGAGAGCAGCAAATGCACAGATTCGAGAAAATTTAAATATGCGAAATAATTCAGACGCAGAAGTATTTGAAAAAATTAGAACACTAAAGGATAACTTTTAATTAAAATGCTGCAACAACTGTAAAAACCTTTCCTCAAAAGAGCGGCGAACGGCTTTTGGGGAGCGTAAGGTTATAGAAAAAACTTCTTTCAAATTTTTATTTGGTGTTCCAAAAATTTTGTCAGCTTCCTTTTCTTCAAAACCCGCTATTTGTACAGCTTCTAACCAAGCAGATATCTTATCAGCTTGCTTTATATCCTTTTTTACTTTTTGTGGTAAAGTTGAGGGAAGCCCGTATCGTAATAGAATTGCTGACATTAACCTATCATCCAACTCTTCGTAACCAGGACCAACCTTAGACTTAACTGGGGAAATCATATCTCCAATAACGTACTCAGGGGCATCATGAAGTAGGGCAATTATTTTCCATTTTGTAGATGCTTTAGGATTTAAGTAACTATAGATCTGCTCAACTAAAAGCGAATGCTCCGCAACAGAATACGGAAAATCACCAACAGTTTGACCATTCCACCGTGCCAAGAACGATAATCCATGCGCGATATCTATTATTTCAATATCTACAGGGGAAGGGTCCAAAAGATCTAATATTCTACCAGACAACATTCTTTGCCAAGCACGGGGTGATTTCGAAGCTTTAACCATATTAAACTCTTTATAAAATAAATTTTAACAATAATGACAACATACTTGCACCGGTTAGAATGGGATGTTAATCGCTCTGCGAATGATAAGTCAAAGGATAGTTAATTGAAAAATGATTATGTAGTAAAAGATATATCGTTAGCAAGTTTTGGACGAAAAGAATTAGACATCGCAGAAACAGAAATGCCTGGTCTAATAGCATTGCGAGAAGAGTTTGGTGACAGCAAGCCACTTAAAGGGGCTAGAATTGTTGGCTCTTTGCACATGACCATTCAAACAGCTGTACTAATCGAAACATTAACAAAATTGGGTGC
Organism: Paracoccaceae bacterium; assembly: GCA_002683355.1. Taxonomy (GTDB): domain Bacteria; phylum Pseudomonadota; class Alphaproteobacteria; order Rhodobacterales; family Rhodobacteraceae. Next base: position 26,952 of record NYTF01000033.1, read on the forward strand.
AGATGTGCGGTGGGCCTCGTGCAATATTTATTCGACTCAAGACCATGCTGCGGCAGCTATAGCTGAATCAGGCGTTCCCGTATTTGCAATCAAAGGTCAGACATTAATTGAACACTGGGATTATTTAGATCGATCGTTCATGTTTGAAGATGGTGCAAATATGATTTTAGATGATGGGGGAGATGCAACACTTTATGTTCTTTTAGGCGCCCGAGCTGAAGCGGGCGAAACTAACTTGCTTGAAGTTCCATCATCCGAAGAAGAAGAAGCTGTTTTTGCTCAAATTAAAAAGCGCATGGCACAAAGCCCTGGCTGGTTTACAAAAACACGTGACGCCATTCAAGGTGTTTCAGAAGAGACCACAACGGGTGTTCATCGTTTATATGAGTTGATGCAAAATGGTCAGTTGCCTTTTCCTGCTATCAATGTAAATGACTCCGTCACCAAATCGAAATTTGATAATAAATATGGTTGTAAAGAATCTTTAGTTGACGGTATCCGCCGCGCCACAGATACNATGATGGCTGGGAAAACAGCTGTTGTATGTGGATATGGGGACGTCGGTAAAGGATCTGCTGCCTCACTTAGAGGTGCTGGAGCAAGAGTAAAAGTTACAGAAGTTGATCCAATTTGTGCACTGCAAGCCGCTATGGATGGATTTGAGGTAACTACCTTAGAAGACGCGATATCTGATACGGATATTTTTGTAACTACAACTGGTAACAAAGATATTATTCGTATCGAGCACATGCGTGAAATGAAAGATATGGCAATTGTTGGAAATATTGGTCACTTTGATAATGAAATCCAGGTAGCTAACTTACGAAACCTAAAAATGACAAATATCAAAGATCAAGTTGATATGTATGAGATGCCGTCTGGTAATCGCATGATTTTATTATCACAGGGCCGTTTATTAAACCTTGGAAATGCTACCGGCCATCCTTCATTCGTAATGTCTGCATCATTTACTAATCAGGTGTTGGCACAAATTGAATTATGGACCAAAGGCGACCAATACAAAAATGAAGTTTATATTTTACCTAAACATCTTGATGAAAAAGTTGCACGCTTGCACCTTGCAAAAATTGGCGTCAAGCTAACTGAGTTAACAAAAGATCAAGCTGATTATATTGGTGTTTCTTCAGATGGCCCATTTAAACCAGAGCATTATCGATACTAAATTTTTAGANCAAGGGCCAAATTTTGGCTCTTATTATTTAAATCTCTTGTTTCAAGGGCCTTGATAGTAGCTGATCGATAGCGTGATTTGTAGTTAACTCATTTTTTAAAACACGGGAAATCATATTAGTTATAGGCATATCTACACCCAAATCTGCAGCTTGTTGGGCGATAATATGAGAGGTTTTAATTCCCTCAACTGTATTAGAGCCACTTAACAGATTTTCAGATGTGAGGGAAAATCCATAAGAAAAATTTCGTGATTTTTTTGAATTGCAAGTCAATGACAAATCCCCAAAACCAGATAGGCCCATCAAAGTATCAGGGTTTGCACCTTTCTCTTTTGCAAACCTAATCATTTCGGCGAAACCTCTTGTCATTAATGAAGCGCGGGCACTCTCTCCAAGGCCAGCGCCCATAACCATNCCACAAGCTATCGCTATGACATTTTTCAAAGCTCCTCCTAATTGCAATCCAATTAAATCATCACTTTGATACAACCTTAACGTTTTTGAAGAGAGCATTTTTTGAATATTTGTTTCTGATCGATCTGACCCTAAAGACATTGCAGTTGGTTTACCTAAAGCCAATTCTGAGGCAAATCCAGGACCAGTTAAAACCAAAACCTCATTNTTAGGNAAATATCTTTTAATTATCTCAGTTGGAAGGTCNCCTGTTTCAAGTTCAGCTCCTTTGCAACATGCCACCACTGGTAAATTATTAAATTTAAAATCATGCAAAAAAAACTGATTTAAGCTTTGAGTAGGAATTGCTATCAGAATAATAGAGCAACATTCTAAATCTCTAAAATCCAAAATAGGNCGTAAAGTTTTTGGAAAGGTAATTCCTGGTAAGAAATTTTTATTTTCATTAAGTTCAAGCATCTCTTTTATTTGAGTTTCTGACCTAGCCCACAAATTAACGTTATGATTTTCTTTTGCTAGTGAAATAGCCAGTGCGGTGCCAAATGATCCAGCTCCAATAATACCAATATCACTCATGCTTTTGCTCCTTTTTTCCCAGACCCAAGCATGGGAGCACTTGTACTATCCAANGGCCATCTCGGTCTAGCTTTCAAACCCATATCATCTACTTTACCCTCCTCTAACAATTCAATGCCAGCCCAAGCAATCATAGCGCCATTATCGGTGCATAGATTTAATGGAGGAGCAGAAAAAAGAACATTTTTTTCCTTGCACAAAGTCTCTAAGCTTAATCGNATTTCTGTATTTGCTGCAACACCACCTGCAACGGCAAACGATTTTGGNAGGAAGCCAACTTTGTCCTTAAAACTGTTCATGGCAATTTCTGTCTTCTTCAATAATACAGCCGAAATAGCTTGTTGAAAACTTGCACACAAGTCTTGCACTGTTTCAATTGACAGGGATTCCTTATCTAACACCAATTTATCTTTTAAGCGGAGGACAGCCGTCTTTAGGCCAGAAAAAGACAGGTTGCAGTCATTTCTATCAATTAGGGGTCTAGGCAAAGAATATGCAAAAGGATTCCCTAGTTTTGCAGATCTTTCAATGGAGGGGCCACCTGGCTGTTCTAAATCTAACAACTTCGCAACTTTATCAAATGCCTCACCGGGCGCGTCATCTATTGTCCCACCAAGCCGAACAAACTCTTCTACACTCTTCACAATTAGATACTGACAATGACCTCCCGAAATCAAAAGCATCAAATATGGAAAACTTAACTTCTCTGTAAGGCGTGGAGTCAAAGCGTGGCCTGCAAGATGATTTACTCCAATTAAGGGTAATCTTAACCCTGAAGCTAGGCCTTTAGCAAACATCACTCCAGAAAGGACGCCACCGATAAGACCTGGCCCAGCTGTAACTGATATAGCATCGATGTCAGATAGTGTTAAACCAGCATTTTTAATTGCTAGCTTTGTTACTACATCTAGCTTTTCCACATGTGCTCTTGCAGCAATTTCTGGTACAATACCACCAAAATTCTTATGAAGTTCATTTTGACCTATAACTTCATTAGATAGAATTAATGGGTCGCCACCCTTTGTTTTACAAACAACGGAAGCTGCAGTATCATCACAACTACTCTCTAATCCAAGCATTCTTATCATTTAAAAATCGTTACATCGTTGCGTTGTCACCTGCAATCCCGTTAAATAAAAACATGACTTGTGAATATATAATTTTAACTAGGCCATTGGAGCAAGCTAAGCGCTTCCACGAGCAATTAATTCACGCAAAGATTGAAAAAAATCGACTGATCATATCTCCAATGTTTAATATTGTTGGCTTGAAAAAAAATCCTAAAATAAACACTTCAACAATTTTAATTTTTACGTCTGAAAATGCTATTCTGAATTGGAATTGTGAGCATAAAGAACTTTTCTCGTGTTTGTGCGTTGGGCGAAAAACCACAGAAACTGCAGAAAAACTGGGCCTAGATGCCAAATGCTTAGGTTCTAACATCAATGAATTCATTGTAAATTTTCCTATAAGTAATAATCAGGATTATTATTATTTAAGGGGCAAAAATATTTCATTCGATCTGAAAGAATATCTTCTCAAAAAAAATATAACGGTAAAAGAAAGTATAATATATGAACAACAACTAAATAAACTAAATGAGCCCACAAAATCACTACTACGGTCTAATGAAAAAAAAATAATCACACTGTTTTCAGCGGATACTGCTAAAGCTATAGCTAATGAAATGGAAAGTATAACATACTCAAATGTGGAGTTTCTTTGTTTAAGTCCCAACATAAAAGATGTTCTAATCAAATACGGTTTCAAAAAAATAAAAGTTTCTAATCAACAAACAATGGACGGAATGTTGGAAAGTATAAAAAATTAATCAAACAATAACATGACTTGTAGACTTCAACTCGAAGTTTTATTCTATAATAAAATCGATTACAAATTACAATTTGGTTTTTTGGGAGTTCAATACTGTGGCAGATAAAAAGCCAATTAAAAAAAATAAATCTAAAAAGTCAGAGAAGCTGTCCAAATCTCCATCAACAAAATCTCCCCTTGAGAAGATTGCTAAAAATGAAATAGAGGACTCTAAAACAAGCATCACCCTACAAAATCTGAGAACCAAAAATAATGCCAATATCAAACTTGTTATTTGGTCCATATTTGTAATCGGCCTTATCGGTGCTATCGGGTTATATTACTACCAGTTGGAGCTGAAAAAACTTAATGATACTGATAATGACAAATTTACAAAATTAGAGCAAAAAATAGAAAGCTTGCAACTTGATTTAACAACTAATTTAGTTGCTGATCAAACTAACAAGATTGAAAAAATTAATAATAATCTTAGTCAGGTATTAACTGCGAACAGTACATTATCTGAGCAAAACCAGACTTTGATGAAAAAAATTGAATCAATCTCAAACCTTAACAAACAAACACCTATAGAAAAAAACTCTGTCTCAAATTTTAATGAGGAGAGAAGAAAAAATATGGAAATCGAAAAAAACAAATTAATGCTTGCAATTAAAAAGAGTCAAACAGCAGTTAAATCTTTAGAAAAACAATTGCGGCGAAATGACCTTAATAGAAATATAACGTTAGATTTAAATAATATTAAATCCGCTTTCCTTCGGGGAGAGCCTTTTGGAAATGCTCTTACTAAAATAAGCGAAGAGTTGAATGTTTTTATTCCGCCAGATATCGAAAACAAAGCAAAGACTGGCATTGAAACAATAGAGCAGCTTCGTAGCAACTTCCCTAAAGAAGCAAGAAATGCCCTTAAGGTATTTAAAACCGCCGAAAAAAAACAAACGATAGCAACCAGCATTTTATTCTTTATTAAAAGTAATATAACAACTCGCTCACTAAAGCCAATATCCGGCAACAGTGTGGATGCCATTCTTTCTAGATCTGAAAAATACCTAAAATTGCACAAACTGGAAAAAGCTTTAGAAGAAATGCAAAACTTACCCGAAAACTCAAAAGACTCAATGAAAAATTGGATTATGGAAGCCCAAATTCACAATAGAACCACAAAGGAATTAGAAAAACTGTTTAAGAAAATTTCAGAATTACGAGACTCCAATGATTAGAGCTATAATCAACATAACAATATTTATGGGGATTTTGAGTATTTTCTTATTTGCAGTAACACAATTTTTAGGAACTGAAGATGAATTTCAAATAATATTGTCAGATACTGAAATTACGCTATCTCCGACCGCAATTGTAACATTAGGTATTACAAGCGTTATTCTTATTTGGCTTTTTTTTAAAATTTGTAATTTTATTGTCGCCACGTACCATTTCTTAAATGGTGATGAAACTGCTATTTCCAGATACTTTGACAGAAATAGAGAAAAGAAGGGGTTTCAAGCACTCGCTGATGGGATGATTGCATTAGCATTGGGAGAGAGTAAAACAGCCACACTTAAAGCCTCAAAAGCTCAGAAATTTCTCAAAAAACCTGAAATTACTAACTTAATAAGTGCTCAGGCGGCTGAACAATCTGGTAATCGAGATAAAGCACTAAAGTTTTATAAAGAACTTTTAAGCCAAGAAAAAACAAAATTTGTAGGCATACGTGGTATTCTAAAACAAAAATTGGAAGATGGTGACAAAGAAACGGCATTAGAATTAGCTCAAAAAGCCATATCTATAAAACCTAATGATAATGAAATACTTACAACCTTATTCGAACTGCAACTAGAAAAAGGTGATTGGATTGCCGCGCAAAAAACTTTGAGCACGAAATATAGTTCAGGGCTACTACCAAAAGATATTTTTGTACGCAGAGAAGCCATATTAAATCTTGCAATAGCAAAAGATAATTTAAAAGAAAACTCAACAAACGCCGCCCTTTTAGCGAATAAATCATCCCCAGAGCTTGTTCCTGCGGCTATACTAGCCGCATCGGTGCAACTAGAAGATAAGAAAAAGCGTTCAGCTATTAATATTTTACGTAAGGCGTGGAGCAAGTCTCCACATCCAGACTTGGCCGCAGCATTTGCGAATGTAGAACCAATGGAAAGTGCAGATGAGCGCTATCAACGTTTTAAGCCTTTAATAAAAATGCATAGTGGTTCCCCTGAAGTTATAATGTTAGAGGCAGAATTAGCTCTTGCTGCAGAGAACTATACAGAGGCAAGAAAGATCATGGGAGATCTTGCAGAAAAAAAACCTACTGCGCGCTCACTGACAATCATGGCTGCTGTTGAACGTGGTACCGGTGCAGAGGATGCTGTAGTTCGAGCTTGGCTGGCAAAAGCATTAGGGGCTAAATATGGACCTATGTGGACATGTACAAAATGTAAAACGATTCATAATGAGTGGCTTCCAACTTGCGATCAATGTAACGCATTTGATACTTTAGAATGGATAGAAACAGAAATTCCCGCTAAGATTGATAAATCTACCGAACTTTTACCATTGATTATTGGTGAGTTAGAAAAAGATAAAAAAGTGCCAACAGAGGAAAAAGAATAGATTGATAAAAAATATAACAAGCAGATTAGGATTAATCATAATTATGGTTTTGTTTTCTTCAAGTACTCTTAACGGAGATGAGTTGATATTAGAAAATTTCGATAAAGGGTCAGAAAATAGATGGGATTTTTTTAGTGACCAAGTGATGGGGGGTATCTCCACTGGAAAGCTATATTTTCAGAAGGAAGATGAATTAAATTTCATAAATTTAGTAGGTGATGTTAGCACTGAAAATCAGGGTGGTTTTATCCAAGCTCGAAGTAAACTGACTGAAACTATAAAAAAAGATATTGAAGGGATTGTGATAAATGCAAAAGGTAATAATACAACTTATTATATCCACCTTCGAACAACTGGGACTTTATTACCTTGGCAATATTATCAAGCTGAATTTTCGGTCACCTCAAATTGGCAAGAAATAAAAATTCCATTAATAAGTTTCAAGAGATCTGGAAATTTTTTGAGAAAAAAAGTTAAACCTGCCTCAATTACAAGTATTGGGTTAGTGGCGTATGGTCGTAATCACAAAGCCAACTTAAGTGTAGCTTCAATACGTTTTTACTAAGTAAGATATTTAGTTTAAATACCAATACGAAACATTCAATATTGACGCAAAAGAGATCCATAAGAAATAGGGTAATAATAGAAAGCTAGAAACCCTATCGACGGACCAACTCAACATTATGATAAACACAATACATACCCACAATATTGAAATAACAACAAGCGCACTCAAAAGATCATTTGCACCAAAGTAAATCGAAACCCAAATCGTGTTTAAACATATCTGTAATGCCCATAATCCAAGTAAAATGGATTTTAAATTAGTATCCTTCATAAAGACAAATCGATAGGCAGAAGTTGCTATTAAAAGATATAAAATAGTCCATACTGGTCCAAATAACCAGCTTGGTGGTGAAAAAGCAGGCGTCACAAGTGTCTTGTACCAAGTTGAATTTATATCCCAAACAAATGCATTACTTGATGCCACTAATGTGCAAGAATAAAAAAGAAGCCATGTTATAATTTTATTTAACATCATCAAGTGTTCTCAGATTGATTTTGAAAACAACTTAACCATAGAGAGTCTAACTCATCAATTTTTGATAAATCAAATTTATCTGTTTCTTTCCAATATTTACCACTTTCTACAAAGTAATTTAAACTGTTCTCCATAGATAATGCTTCCAAGACGACAGTACTATTAAGTTTTCGAGGCGAACGATTGTAGCTATCTAATTCTGAAACTGCTACTTTCTGGTAGGTAAGCCGGCTGATATCGGTATCAGAAATATTTACCACATCACAACACATTTTATTGGCAAAATACTCAAATCTATTTGCTTTAGCTTCTATTGACCGAAGCGATGGATCCTTTCTAAGGGGATCAGCAGTACCAGAACCATAGAAATGGGTGTTCTTACCCTCGTAAATCATGTCACACCCTAAAAATGCGATTAGATCAGGCTTTAACTTTCCTAACGCCCAATACGCTGCCGTAAATGCCATGGTTCCGCCTGCATACAAAAAACCACCATATCTATTTTGAATGGGTACATATTCATCCGCCGTATGGATTTTTTGATTGAATCTCTCAATTGGCCTTCTATCAACCGGAAAATCTGTTGGAAAAATCGAATGGCTCCAATGTGGACTTATTTTCCAAGCGTTATTGATAGCAACTATTGAGTCAAATAACTTTTTATCAAAACCAGATGCTCTAATAGCATCTGGAGCACTTCCCAAAATAAGTATTTTTTTCAAATCAAATCCCTTTTTGATTTATTTAAACCAATGATTGAATAAACTAAGCAATTTTATCATTAATTAACGAGGTTAACATTTTTCTAAAGTACTCTGGATCTTCAATTTTTGCTAAAACCTCGGACTCATAGTCTTTTGCAATCATAGTCATTTGATCAATAATCTTTTTTCCACATTTAGTTAATTTTAAATCCACCAATCGCCTATCTTTAAGGTTTTCTGTTTTGGTCAAAATTGCTCGAGCGCTTAATCTTGAAACAGCCCTACTGACTTTTGACTTTTCTAAGTCAACTTTTGAATATATTTCTCTGATACTTATTGGTTGGTTTACCTGGCTTAGGTGAGCAATTATGCGCCATTCCGCATTATCTAAATTAAACCTAGAAACATATTCGTGTGAAAAATCTCTGCTTATTCTATTTGTAAGTATGCTCAATTGATACGGTAAAAAATCTTCTAAAATAAACTCAGACAAATTATTCCCCACATTTTTTACCTTATTATTGGCAACTCTTCGGCTGCTCGTTTTGTTAGAAGTTCAGGCTTGCCATCCCTGATGCAAATATTTTCCTCATGGACCATCATTAATCCTTCACCATATGACATACTAGGCTCAATAGTTATTACCATATTTTCTTTTAATACAGTTTCATCGTTTAGCATTAACGAAGGATATTCAGTTAGCTGAATACCTAGACCATGACCCATTCTTCCAATATTTGAACTCCCTCCTCCTAAATCGTTATTTATTAATTTAAACACTTCCTCACAAGTCATTCCTGGCCGTATTTCATCTAATGCAAGCTCTGTAACTTTGTGAAGTTTGGAATACGCTCTTTTGGCTATGTCACTTGCAGTGCCAATTGCCCAATTTCTATCAAAATCACAAAAATATCCTTTTAATGTAGACCCTGTATCCAGCATTAAAATGTCACCATTTTCTAAAGGCTTGCTACTTGGAGGCGATATAACATCCACATAACCATCTCTACCCGCACCACCTACGAGGTATGGAACCTCTTCTGCACCCTCTTCTAACAAAGTTATTTTAAATTCTCTAAAAGCTTCATTTAAGGGCTGACCACTAAAAAATAATCTATTTGCGCGATCAAACGAACGATTAGCAACCGAACAAATATTTTTTAGAATTAAAATTTCTTTTTCAGATTTAATCAAGCGGACTTTTTTTATAATTTTGCTGCAATCAGAAAAAGTTCCATCAATTTTCGACTTTAATTTTTCAAAATCTTCAAGTGGCATTCTCAAAGAAGCTTCTTCTCCCATCAATATTCCTATATTTTTTGCTCCCTCTAAAACCTCAACTAATAATGAAATTCCCTCATCTTCTCTTCTTGGTGATGGCCATGTCCGTATATCGTCAATCCAAGTTCGGGCCATTAAGTCACGGCCTATATCTGGAATTATTGCTATTGGTTTTCCATTTTTTGGAATAACAACAAACCACGGCCTTGTAGGACTTTGCCAAAATAAACTCCGAAAGCCCGTAAAATAACGAACTTCAGGCTCTGTGCAAAGTAAAATTGCATCAACATTATTTTCAAACATATTCTTTTGAACTTTTTCAGTACGTAATTGAAATTCAGTTTCCTCAAAATCAATCATCTGCAGTACCTTCAGACAAAAACAAAAGAACACGTGAATCTGAGTCAATTCCACAGTTTTTATAATGTAGGGATTTTACCAACCCAGCATAACCAGCCCCTCCAGAAGTGGAGGTGGACAAATCATAATTGTTTAAATCCTGGATCGACTCTAAGACTTCAGAATCTGTTAAAGTCATAAAAAAATCTGCTTCTTTGGCTAAACAATATAATGCTAGATGAGACGGTTCCTTACAATCTAAACGGCCCATAATCGAAACATCACCATCCGCATAAATGGGTTTTTTAGCTTTAACGCTTTCCATTATTGCTGGTGCCTCAGAAGGCTCCACAATTACAATTTTTGGAGAAGATCCCCATTTAGATCTTACTGAAGCTGTTACAGCTGCCGCCAGACCTCCAACACCAGCCTGTAAAAAGATATGAGAGGGTACTGTATCAATTTGTGAAAAAGCTTCCTCTGGCATCATAAGATAACCTTCCATCACGTCATAACCAGCAGAGTAACCCTCCCAGGTGCTATCAGAAAGTAATATCCATCCCTCTAATTTTGCTCGATCAGCAGCTGCTTGCATACTTGCTTCATAATTTTCGCCTTCAATGACAACTTCAGCACCTTTATCACGGAGTTTTCCAGCAAAGTCTTTTGGTACTGTTTCTGAAAGATAAACAACAGAATTTGCACCAAAAACTTTTGCTCCAGCTGCTACAGAAATACCATGATTACCAGCACTAGCAGTAATAAATGTTTTATTACTCAATGATTTTTGAGGATGATTATCAATAAAGGCGCTTTTTGCAGCTCTTTTTGCAATCGCATATGTAGCCCCCAAAGCTTTAAAACTTCCTAAACCCATTCGAGGCCGCTCATCTTTTATAAACAAAGACTTAATGCCCAAAGATTTTGCTAAAGCAGCACAATTATGAAGAGGTGTTGGAGCATATACAGGACATTTTGAAATTAATTTTCTCACATTTTCTGAATTGCTAGATACTGGCTGTGAAGGTGAAAACTTCAAACCTCGACCACGTAAGTTGTTAACCAATATTTGCATCTCAAATCTTCCAAAAAAGTAGCAAAACTTAGCATGCAAAAATACATTTGAAAAGCCACAACCTTGACTTCGTTGCATTTGCAACGATAATAAGTAAAAAAGGAGTTTATAATGCAATCTAATTATGCGTCCTATATGCCTGGGTTTGGAAATGACTTTGAGACGGAAGCTTTAACTGGGGCTCTGCCAAATGGACAAAACTCTCCACAAAAATGTCCATATGGTCTATATGCAGAGCAATTATCAGGCACACCATTTACCGCTCCACGAGGAAAAAACGAGAGAAGCTGGTGTTATAGAATCCGACCTTCTGTTAAGCACATAAATCGATTTGAGAAAGTAGATATGCCTTTTTGGAAATCTGCTCCAAATATTTTGGATAAGATTATTAGCCTTGGACAATACAGATGGAGTCCAATTCCAAGCAATATTGATACTAATTTTATAACTGGTATGCGGACAATGACGACCGCTGGTGACGTTAATACACAAGTTGGTATGGCTGCTCATATTTATGTGGCAACAAACAGCATGGATAATGAATATTTTTACTCCGCCGACAGTGAGCTCCTAATTGTTCCACAAGAAGGGCAATTAAGGTTTTTTACCGAAATGGGAATTATTGATCTAGAACCACAAGAAATTGCAATAATTCCTCGAGGCTTACTTTTTAAAGTAGACATTATAAATGGTCCAGCAAGAGGATTTGTTTGTGAAAATTATGGTGCAAAATTCGACCTTCCCAATAGAGGGCCAATTGGAGCAAATTGCCTAGCAAATCCACGTGACTTCAAAACTCCTAAAGCCGCATTTGAAGATAATTCAATAACGTCTACGGTAACAATTAAATGGTGTGGTCAATTTCATATAACTGAAATAGATCACTCACCGTTAGATATAGTAGCTTGGCACGGAAATTATGCGCCATGTAAATATGACTTAAGAACCTTTTCTCCTGTAGGTGCATTGCTTTTTGACCATCCAGACCCTTCTATTTTTACTGTTTTAACGGCACCCTCTGGTGTGGAAGGAACAGCAAATATTGATTTTGTTTTATTTAGGGACAGATGGAGTGTCGCTGAGAATACCTTTCGTCCTCCTTGGTATCACAAAAATATAATGTCTGAGCTAATGGGAAATATACATGGTGTATATGATGCTAAACCTGAAGGCTTCGCCCCGGGTGGTATGAGCCTACACAATATGATGCTGCCTCATGGGCCAGATATGGATGCTTTCGAAAAAGCAACAAATTCAAAGCTAGGTCCACAAAAGATGGAGAATACAATGAGTTTCATGTTTGAAACAAGATTTCCTCAGCATTTAACATCATACGCTGCAAAGGATGCACCCCTTCAGGATGATTATATTGAATGCTGGTCATCTCTCAAAAAGAACTTCTCACCAGAAACTAATAATGATTAAACAGATTAAAATAATTGGAAGAGTAATAGAATGGCTTTAATAAAATCTTGGGTCAAATCTGCTAATACAAGCCAAACAGATTTCCCTCTGAACAACCTACCTTACGGAGTTTTTACAATTTCTGACAGTGAACCACATTGTTGTGTTGCAATTGGAGATATGGTCTTGGACGTTACTTTACTTGAAGCAGAACAAATTTTAATTCCAAAAATAAATGATAAGGTTTTTGATGAGCCTTATTGGAATTCGTTTATGGAATTAGGGCCAGAAAGCTGGCAATTATTTCGAAATAATTTAACTAATCTGTTAAAACAGAATCCAGATGATACAAAAAATAAAAATGAGAGTATTTTAAAAAAATTTCTAAAACCACAAAAAGAGTGCGTTTTACACATGCCTTTTGTAGTTTCTGAATTCACAGACTTTTTCGCTAGCTATCATCATGCAAATAATGTTGGAACAATGTTTCGGGGGCCAGAGAACGCCCTACCACCTAATTGGTTACACATACCAATCGGGTACAATGGGCGAGCATCAACTGTTATTATTTCTGGTACTGATGTGCAAAGGCCAATGGGACAACTTAAGCCTCCAACAGAAGATATACCTTATTTTGGACCATGCAAAAGATTCGACTTTGAGCTAGAATTAGGTGCAATTGTTGGTACTAGCACAGAGATTGGAACAACACTTAGCACTCAGGAAGCTGACAATTTAATATTTGGTTATGTTATTTTAAATGATTGGTCAGCTCGCGACATACAAGCTTGGGAGTACCAACCATTAGGGCCTTTCCAATCCAAAGCCACGGCAACAACTATCAGTCCATGGATAGTTACAAAGGCAGCGCTAGAACCTTTTAGAAAACCCACTCCAAAACGTGAAAAGCCACTTTTGCCATATTTAGAAGAAAAAGGACCAATGCTATACGATATTGATCTATCCGTAACAATCGAAACTAATCATGGTAAAAATCTCAAACAAATCACTAACACAAATTACTCAGAAATGTATTATTCTTCAGCACAACAATTAGCGCATCACACCTCAAGTGGTTGCGCAATGAGCTGTGGGGATTTACTTGGTTCAGGAACTATTTCTGGGCCTACGAGAGACCAATATGGCTCTATGCTAGAACTAAGTTGGGGTGGAAAAAACCCAATTGAAGTGCATAATTCTGAAATGAGAAGCTTTTTAGAAGATGGAGATATCATCAGAATGACAGGTGCTGCAAATGGTGAAAACTATAAGATTGGTTTTGGCGAAAATATTGGAAAAATTATTCCTGCAAAAAAATAACTTACGTAAACTGATTGACCCATTGCTTAATTAACGTAACATATGACAAAGATTCTTCTTTGTTGCTAAGACTATTGAGAATAGAATTTAGACTCAAATAAACAGAGGGCGGATATTTGAGTAATTATAGTGTAAATGACTGGATCTCACAGCATGGCATGGCAATGCCTGATAAACTTGCAGCAATAGATTTGGCTAGTAACAGACGCTACACTTATTCTCAAATGAATAATCGAGTTGGTAGGTTGGCAAACCACCTTAAATATCTGGGAATAACAAAAGGTGACAGGGTCGCATATTTTGCCTTTAATTCTACAGATGTTGTTGAGATTATTTTTGCCTGCTGGAGAATTGGCGCTGTTGCTGTTGCATTAAATTTCCGCCTCACTGCGAGAGAGTTAACTTTTATTATTGAAGATAGCACACCCAAGTTAATATTTGTTGATTCTGCATTGGGGATAGTTTGGGAAGATGTAAATCAGCAAACAGATGTTCCAAATATAATAATATTAGACGGTGTCGGAGGTGACACAATTTACGAAAAAATAATATCTTCTTCAGAACCACTAAATGAAATGATCGATCAGACTTTGACTGATCAATGTATGTTAATGTATTCGTCAGGTACTACTGGCAGGCCAAAAGGTGTTATAATAACTCATGGAATGATGCTTTTTTCAGCAGTTGGTGGAATGAGTGCAGGACGAACAACACGAGATAGCGTTAGCTTGGTCGTAATGCCTTTATTTCACATCGCCGCAGTAAATGTATCTTGCTGTCCAATGGTTTATATGGGTGGTTGCTTGATAGTAATGAGAATGTTTGATCCAGACCTTGTGTTAAAAACGATAGGAAATAAAACGTTAGGAGTTACCCATATTTTTTTAGTACCCGCGGCATATAATGCACTTAAAGATGGGAAGCATGCAGAGAATACAGATTTTACCAATATTGTTAGTGCGTTATCAGGTGCCGAAACAGTGCCGATGTCTTTGGTCAAATGGTGGAGCAAACGTGGTATTTGTTTACAGGAGGGTTGGGGCATGACCGAAACCAGTGGCACTGGATGTTTATTACTACACGATGATGTGGCAGATATGGTTGGTAGTGCTGGCCGCCCCCTAATGGGTAATAAGATTAGAATTGTGGATGAAAAAGGAAAGGAAGCACCTCCCAATGTTTTGGGCGAAATTCAAATGAAAGGCCCAGCAGTAACACCTGGATATTGGAATAGGCCCAAAGCAAACGAAGAAAGTTTTTCTAATGGATGGTTCAAAACTGGGGATATAGGTAAAAAAGACAGTAATGGATATATTTTCATAGAAGACAGGCTGAAGGATATGTATATTTCTGGAGGAGAAAACGTATATCCAGCAGAAGTTGAAAATATACTTTATGAACTTGAAGAAATTAAAGAGGTAGCAATAATTGGTATCCCAGACCCAAAATGGGGTGAGGTTGGATGTGCTGTCGTTTGCTTTAATGATGGAAAAGAATTAACTTTGGAAGAGATCAGATCACACTGTGCAAAAAATCTCGCAAATTATAAAATACCATCTTTTTTAGTGGACATGGAAATATTACCACGTTCGGCAACTGGCAAAGTTCTAAAGTTTGAATTACGGCAAACAATTCCTGCTAAATTAAATCAATAAATACCATATCGGAAATAATAAGGCATCAGGTTGCAAAGATGGATTGAAAATTTCTTTCACCAAGTTTCAGCAAAAGGCCTTATATCCATTTCAAAGGTCCAACCATCTCGTGTTTGATGATGAAGGTTCCAATATGCTTCTGCAACAGATTTGGGGTTCATCAAGGTATCAGAAGCTAAAGTCTCTGGATCCACTCCTGAAGATTTTATTCTTTGCCTAACAAAGGCAGTATCAACTCCTGCATCAATTATTAAATGGGCTACATGAATGTTGTGAGGCCCAAGTTCTCTAGCCATACTCTGAGCCACACCTCTCAATCCAGCTTTTCCAGCAGCAAAAGCTGAATACCCATTCGCGCCCCTTAAACTAGCTGTTGCTCCTGTAAAAAAAATAGAGCCTTTTTTGCGTGGAATCATATATCGAGCTGCCTCCCTACCAGTTAAAAAACCAGCGAAAGTTGCCATTTCCCAAACCTTTCGAAACACTCTGGATGTTGTCTCCAAAATTGGAAAAACCACATTTCCACCCACATTAAAAATCACAACTTCAATAGAGCCTATTTCTTGTTCTATTTTTTTAAAAATTTCCTCAACATTCTCTTCTTTCCTAGCATCCATCGTAAAACCGAAGGCCTTGCCACCAGAACTTTCTATCTCACTCAAAAGAGGTGCAAGTTTTTCACCATTTCTTCGCCCCAAACAGATAGTAAAACCGCCTTTAGCAAACCTTTTAGCTATGGCAGCGCCAATATAGTCACCAGCTCCAACTATCAGCACGATTTTGTTATGCATTAAATCACCCTTAAAAATTTTGAATTTACATTATAAATGCTCACAACTGTTATAGGTTCGTAAAGTTATTTTACTACTTTCCAAAATTACTCTGCTAATTGAACCATTAGAAGAACCAAAAAATGCCAGTGGTGTACTCCCTGTTGCCATCGCCATTATTGCAGAAATTATTCCACCATGAATAACAGCTAATACTTTTTGACCCTGATGTCGTTTATAAATTAAATCTAAAGAATTTTGAACTCGGCGATATATCATAGAATTGCTTTCCGCGCCTGGAATTTTGCCCCATTCCTGGTGCTTTAAAAATTCTTGATATAACAGATCTTTAGAGGCGGCTTTCATTCGGAACAACCCTCCTTCCCAATCACCCAGGTAGACCTCGCGCAGTCCTGCTTCGATATTTATAGGTATTTTTAAATATTTAGCTAAAGGTTTAGCTGTTTGTTGAGTTCGCTTTAAATCTGTCGCATAGATACTTTTAAATACGTACTTCTTTAAAGCTTCCTTTACAGCTTTAGCCTGTAAGACTCCGTTAGCATGTAGATCTGGGTCACCATGACCGTCATGTAAAGGGAAAGGCTTTCCTGGTACAGCCGCTGCACTTTCACCGTGTCTAACTAAAATTAAATCAACAGCACCTTTTGGTACTTCATATTTGTGTTGTCTAAATTCCTTACTCATTTTAGAAATTTAACTTACTTTGACCAGTTGTTTGCCAAAATTCTTTCCATTTAGTAGGTTGATAAAAGCTTCTGGGGCATTTTCAATTCCTTCAGTTATCGTTTCCCGGAAAATAATTTTATTTGATTTTACGAGGGGTGCTGTTTCAGATAAAAAGTCATTAAACACATCATTATGATCCCAAACAATAAATCCACGTACCTGTAAACGTTTTGTCAGAATTGCGCGCCAAGCTCCAGGCAGTCGCATAGCCTCATCAACCCCAACACCCGAATACCAAGATATCATTCCACAAACAGATATTCGACCAAAGTCATTCATTATTGGTAATACCGCTTCAGTAGTTTTTCCACCCACATTTTCAAAATAAACATCAATACCTTTTGGTGTTGCCTCCAATAGCCATTTTCTTAATTCTGAGGCATTCTCTGCAAGCTTATGATCAAAACATTCATCATATCCCAAATCAGACTTTGCAAAATTGCATTTTTCAGTGCCACCTGCTACACCTATAACCCTCATTCCTTTTGCTTTTGCAAGTTGACCAGCTAAACTACCAACTGCACCGGTCGCAGCAGAGATTACAACTGTCTCTCCTGGCTTTGCTTTTCCGATAATGTTTAGTCCTGTCCAAGCTGTATGGCCAGGCATACCTAAAACTCCTAATGCTGTTGAAATAGGAGCAACACTTTGATCAATTTTTCGTAAATCAGTTCCGTCAGAAATTGCATGTGTAACCCAACCAATACGTGCAGCCACAATATCCCCTACTCTAAAATTTGAGTTTTTTGAATTTATTATTTCTGCAACGCACTCTCCCTCCATAATACCCCCGATAGGAACAGGATCAGCGTATGATTTATCAGCATTCATTCTGCCACGCATATAGGGATCAAGCGATAAATAAATAGTTTTTAATAGAACGTGACCATCGTTGATTTCTGAAAGTGAATTCTTCATGATCCTAAAATTTTCTGAAGTTGGTGGTCCAACTGGTCTGCTATCTAAAATTACACTTGTTTGTTCAATCATTTTGTCCTCACTAAATTTAACTTAATATCTTATTACTCTTGAGATCCATTATTTCTTCTTGAGTAAACCCCATTTCTATAAGAATTTCCTCATTACCAGACCCCGAACCCTTTATTGTCTTTGGCGTTATACTCGGTGTTCTATCAAAACGTGGTGCAGGAGACGCCTGCAAAACACCTTCTTGTTTAAAAAAAACATTCCGTTCAGAATTTACTGGATATTCTGATGCTTCAGCTAATGTTAAGACAGGAGCCACACAGGCATCTTTGCCATCAAAAATTTTAATCCACTCATCACGAGACTTTGATTTAAAAATCTTTTCATATACTTCATTTTTCTTTGGCCATGTTTCATGATCATTCTGAGTTTTGATTTCGATTTCTGGAAGTCCAATGCCTCTTACTAATTCAGCAAAAAATTGAGATTCTAAGGCTCCAACGGACACAAANCTTCCATCTGAACATTCATAACATCGATAGAATGGCGCACCGCCATCAAGTAAGTTTGAAGCTCTTTCACCATCCAGCCAATTTCCATTAGCGACAAATTGATGAAACAATCCCATCATTGCGGGAACGCCATCAACCATTGCCGCGTCAACAACCTGCCCTTTTCCAGAAGAATTTCTTTCATANAATGCAGCCAAAATTCCAAAAATCAAAAACATTGAACCACCNCCATAATCTGCCACCAAATTTAAAGGTGGTATAGGTCTTTCATCATTTCCTATAGCGTGGAGAGCTCCTGTAATTCCTAAATAGTTTATATCATGGCCAGCNGTTTTTGAAAATTTTCCAACCTGCCCCCAACCAGTCATACGCCCATAAATCAACTTATCGTGACAGTTGCTTGGTCCTATTCCCAGCTTTTCCATAACCCCAGGCCTGAAACCTTCAATTAACACATCACTNCTATCAATTATTTTCTTTACTATTTTTATTCCATCTTTTGATTTTAAATTTAATGCAATCGACCTTTTGTTTCTTCGATTAATTTCAGTTGGNTCTACCTTTGCTGATNTTTTATCAACTGTAATTACATCTGCTCCCAAATCTGCCAATAACTGTCCCGCCAATGGACCTGGTCCCAAACCACTAAACTCTACAATCTTAAGTGATTTTANAGGACCTTTCATGGTAACCTTATTCCTGCATCTAATCTAATTACCTCACCGTTTAGATATTCGTTCTCAATCATAAAACAGGCTAAATGAGCTATCTCAGCAGGNTTTCCCAATCTCNTTGGCAATAAGGGNTGGTTTGATAGAGCCTCTTGCGCTTCTTCAGGTAACGACTCCAACATTGGNGTTATAATTAGGCCTGGAGCGATAGTGTTTACTCTAACTCCGTAACTTGCTAGGTCTCGCGCCATTGGCAATGTTAAACCAATCACACCAGCTTTTGATGCTGCATANGCTGCTTGTCCCTTCTGGCCATCGTAACCAGCCACTGACGCCGTATTGACAATTAAACCTGTTAACCCACTTTCGTTAGGGGTATTTTTTGAAATATATTCTGCTGCCAAACGGGANACATTAAAAGTTCCATTTAGATTCACATCCACAACTTTTTTGTACAGATTTAAATCATGGGGCCCATCTCGACCAAGAGTTTTNACAGCAATTGCAATACCTGCAAAATTTAAAACTACGTTTAATTTGCCAAAACTATCNATGGTTTTTTCTATTGCAGACTTTACACTATCTTCATTGGTAACGTCAGTTTTGCAAAATATAGTAGAAGAACCTAATTCTTCTGCNAATTTATTACCCCGAANCGAATCCATATCTAAAATTGCAACTTTACCACCACCTGCATTTATAGCTCTNACTGTTGCTTCACCTAAGCCAGATGCTCCGCCAGTTACTAAGGCACGCGTTTCTCCTAACTTCATCTACTTTCCTTTGCATTTATTTATTAAAATCTTTAACCACAATTCTTCGCTCTACCATGTCATCAAATATTTCCAAAGCTTTGTTAGAAAAGTCTAAATCGTTTATATGGCAATTAAGTTCATGTGAAATCACATTGCTTGGCTGGTTTTCTTTACATGTCTGCATAAACGTCTCTAACCCGACTGGATCGTTTAACCCCCCATCAGGACGATCCCATTCACCACAACCTCCTAGTGGCAAAATTACATGAGTTTCAGACGATGCCATCGACAGCTGTTGCATAAAACCTTTTGCAACTTGTACTCGTTCTTNNGGATTTAAAACAATTGAACTAATCAATCGATTNTGAGCATGGTAAGGGTGGTTCNTCCATTTATCAGGCATCTCTTGCCAACAAATTAAATCAACTAAATCATGGCAACCAGGAGCACAAATTTGCGGTATTCCATGCTTTCCAGCCGCGGTTACTCTATCTGCTCCGGAAGTGACTTCAGAACCATGTATATGATTTGTTAATTCTTGTATGCAAAAATCCATAACTGCCACAAATGCTCCCTGCTCACATAAGCCCTCAAACGCACGTCCNCCCATTCCTGTAGAATGAAAAATTGCAACTTCATAACCNCGGGCTTCTAATGCTGGCTTAAGTGTTTTCATGTATTTTAAGGCAGAAGAACCTAAACTAGTCATGCCAACACAAGGTTTTTTTTCTTTTTTTATTTCAAACGCATTTGCAGCGCCTAAAACCGCTCCAGCTGCCTGACTCAAAGATGCTTCACATATAGAGTTTAAACCATATAAACCACCAGCCCAAAGTATCATTTGGATATCAGGAGCCAAACGGGCTGCTGGTATAAGTGGAGAAAAAGATACCGTAGAAACAATATACTTGGGAACACCTAAAGGAAGTGCAGCACATACATCTAGTGCTAAATCGGTGCCCATTGTGCCACCCAGTATAATAACGCCATCAAACTTGTTATCATTATAGAGTTGTGAAGCTAACAGAGAAGATCCTTTTGCCATAATCTGCATTGCTTTATTTTCATCACCAGCATTTTTTGCATCATCAATTGTTAAGCCTGATGCTTCCGCAACTTTTTGCTTAGAAATATCTGTTGGTTCAGCTGGATTGCCCAAGACACTAACGTCCATTGTAAGAACATCACCACCTAAATCTATTATTTTTTTTGAAATATAAGACAACTCATCATTTTTAGTATCGTAGGTTCCAACCACCAAAATTATTTTTTTTGCCATAAATTGCTCCAAATACCCATATTTTTTGTCAAAAAGTGAACTCAACTTAAATTGTTCTTAATCACAACCTATCCACTACCTCTTTGTAACTTGCCCTTGGATCTATCACATTAAAATGAATAGTTGATAATCCTATATTTTTTGCCCCATCAATATTTCTTTTTTGATCATCAATAAATAAACAATCTCTAGCTCTAAGGTTTAAGTCCCGCAAACAAGAAATATAAGCATCAGGTGTAGGTTTAAGAATTTTTGTATATGTTGCATCATGAATAACCTCAAAATCCCTTAAAAAACTGAGTTTTTCTCTAAACTCACTTCCGTAGAACAAATCTAACTCATTAGATAAGATCGCTAATCTTACACCTTTTAACTTTGCCGTAACTATTACTTCTAAAAATTCTGGCCTAATAATTGAAGTTGGATCTGCACCCCGAGCAGCTTTGACGAATTCAGACATTTGAGACCATTTAATGTTGACCAACTTTGCAACTTCTTTAGTTCTTACTAACCAATAATCCCTTTCTGATATTTCTTCAGCTTGCATTGATTCCCACAGCTTATCATTTTTAGGGTCAAAAGGACCACGCCATTTAAGAGTGCCAGGAGGGAGACCCAACGCTATTTCAGTTAAATGATGCGTTTCAAATAAGGTTTTGGAGATTACCCCCCCAAAATCAAATATTATAGCCTTAGAATTCATAGATTTACCTTTTTCAAACGACAAGACATTAAAAACTTAAAATGTAGTTTTCAGATTAACAAGTGACCAAATAGAAAACACCTAAGTAAATTAAGTTACTTCCACTACAATCGCTGCAGCGGTGTCACCTGCAGCACAACCTGTAAATAGCCCATAACCACCACCCTTCATTTCGAGCTCCTCGATCAATTCGATCACTAAACGCATACCAGTTGCATGAAAAAATTAAAACCTGCTCTAGAAGCTCGTGGTTTTGAAGTAGCAATATTTCATGCAACTGGTATGGGTGGAATGGCTTTTGAACAAATTGCCAAGCAAGGAAAATTTGTTTGTGTTATGGATTTTGCTTTGCCAGAGCTCGGAAACCTACTAGCTGGATCAGTAATAAATGGCGGTGAAGACCGAATGTTAAGTGCAGGTGTAGCAAATATTCCTCAAATTATTGCTCCTGGATGTATTGACTTAATTGATTTTGCTGGTTGGCAAAAGATTCCCAAGAAATATTCAGATCGACCTTTCCATGAACACAACCGACTAATTAAATCTTCCGCTTTAAATACAGAAGAAAGACGAGAAACGGCTTGGGAAATAAATATTCGATTAAAAAAGTCTCAGGCTCCTGTGCATGTAATCCTACCTTTGAGAGGAATTGAAGAATGGGACAAAATAGATGGCCCTGCTTATGATCCTGATGGCTTAGGTGCGTTTATGAACGAGATGAAAAACTCAATAAAGGAACCCATTGGTGTTACAGAAATTGATAACCATATTAATGATGAAGAATTTTCACTAACAGTCATGAAAATCTTTGACAACTGGGTGGAGCAAGGAATAGTCTTGAACAAATGACAACCACTTCACCATATGACATTTTATTTACCCCAATAAAAATTGGTCCTGTCACAGCCCCAAATCGTTTTTTTGCTTCACCACACTCTACAGGGCACGGTTGGACTGAACCAAATGGAGCAATCGCTCTAAGGGCCATGAAAGCTGAAGGTG
Organism: Paracoccaceae bacterium; assembly: GCA_002683355.1. GTDB lineage: Bacteria > Pseudomonadota > Alphaproteobacteria > Rhodobacterales > Rhodobacteraceae. The sequence goes on from NYTF01000033.1 coordinate 49,764, forward strand.
GATGGGGAACAGTGGCAGTCGGTTTGACAGAAATTTCTCCAAATTCAGATTATGCCAATCATCCAATGGAACGCATATGGGACAATAGTGATTTGCCCCGCCATATATCGCAAGTAAATGCCATAAAAAAACATGGCGCCTTGGCTGCTATTGAACTTGGACACGGTGGAATGCAAAGTAGAAATCTAACAACTGGCCTTCCAATCGTTGGCCCTTCAAATTTACCCGCATTAAGGCCTGAAATTCCGAGTCAAAGTCAGGAAATGGATCTTTCAGACATTCATTTATTTAGAAACCAGCATAAAGAAGCAGTGAAACGAAGTGTTGAAGCAGGCTATGACATAATTTACGTTTATGCAGCACATGGTTTGTCTATTTTGAACCACTTTTTATCAATCAATACTAACAAACGCTCTGATCAATATGGAGGCACTTTTTCTAATCGCATACGACTGCTTCAAGAAGTGTTAGAAGATACACTGGATACTGTTAATGGTAAATGTGCGGTTGCTTTAAGATTTGGTGTAGCAGAGCCAGACAAACTCAATGGTTTGTGTCATAACGGGGAAGGTCGTGATGTAGTTGAAGCTCTCTCTGAACTTCCTGACTTATGGGATGTTAATCTCTCTGGATGGCCAAAAGACAGCCAATCTGCAAGATTTACACAAGAAGGATATCAGCAAAATTATACAAGCTTTGTAAAATCACTAACCACAAAACCAGTTGTTGGTGTTGGCCGTTTTACTTCACCGGATCTCATGGTCTCTGTAATTAAAAAGAAACAATTAGATCTAATTGGTGGGGCACGGCCATCTATTGCAGACCCATTCCTTCCAAGTAAAATAAAAGATAATTCAATCGAAAACATTCGAGAATGTATTGGATGCAATGTTTGTGTAAGTATGGACGCTTACGGTGTGCCAGTAAAATGCACTCAAAATCCCACGATCAGTGAGGAATGGCGAAAAGATTGGCATCCTGAAACACCTCCAATTACAAATAGTAGAGAGTCTCATCTAATAATTGGTGCAGGACCAGCAGGTTTAGAATGCGGCTTAACTTTAGCAAATGCTGGGCACAAAGTGACTATTGCTGAGGCAAGAGATGAACCAGGCGGGAGAGTAACCAAAGAAGGAAACTTACCAGGCTTATCATCTTGGCTTCGTGTAAGGGATTACAGGGTTTACCAGCTGTCACAGAAAAATGACACGCAGTTATATTTGTCAAGCAAAATGACTGTTAATGACATCATCGAATTCGAATCTGATACAGTATCAATTGCAACAGGGGCTAAGTGGAGAAATGACTGGATTGGTTCGACTAATTTTGAAGAAATAAAAACAAAAAGCCATAATTTAATAACCCCTGACGATATTATGTCAAATAAAACATCAAATATATCACCATCAAGTTTTATTGTTTATGATGACGATCATTATTATATGGCGAGCGTAATAACAGAGAAATTATTAAAGGATGGACACTCAGTTACTTACGTAACACCCCTTCCAACAATTTCTACATGGACCCAGTATACACTAGAACAAGTAGCAATTACTGAAAAACTGCGATCATTAGGGGCTAATTTTATACTGAATTGTAAAATGACTCAAAATCAAGGCTTTTTAAATTTAATTGATAATAAGAATTTTGAAATTAATATAAAAAATCTTGTTTTTGTGGGAGCAAAAAGTTCAAATGACGAATTATTTCGTGACAAAAAATTAATGAACTCAATTAAAAATATTTTTTTAACAGGTGATTGCTTAGCGCCAAGAACTATTCAAGCAGCTGTGTTATCAGGCCATCAGGTTGCCAGGGATATCTTAAATCGGGAAAATAAACCAAAGCCTTTAAAGCGCGAACAAACAATACATTAATTAATTTAAATTCTGTTTACATAATAATTATCAAAATATACGTTGAAGATATTATTTAACATGTTAAATAACCACGGTATTAGACAAAAGGAAAAACAATTTGACTCTTAATCTACATTTTGGCACCTTTTTTTTACGCCGCGTCATTTTGGAAGATTTCAAAAAATCAAAAATACATAACAGGGGAAAAAAATGAAAAAAATATTTTTAACTATTGCCACACTAACACTAGCAATAACTGGATTTATAAATCCAACATTCGCAGAATACCCAGAAAAACCAGTGACTTTTATTGTTCCCTGGCCTCCAGGTGATCTAGAAGATATTTTAACACGAATGATAGCAGAAGATTTTCAAGCAGAATATGGTGTTGCAGCAGCTGTTGTAAACAAACCTGGTGGAGGTGGCGGGCCATTTCCTGGAGCAATAGAGGTAGCAAATGCGCCTGCGGACGGCTACACTATTGGATCATTTGTTATTGGTGTACCAGTGCTGGGACATCAAATTGGTATCGAGGAGTTAGCTCCAGCAAAATTTGATCCACTTGGTATTTTCGTGACATATCCATTTGTAATTGCGACAAGCCCTGATGCCCCTTATCAAACAATGGCTGAATTGGCTTCATACGCAAAAACAAATGACGTTTCCTTAGGGCACTTTGGAGCACCACTAATACCGACTAAGATAACCTTAGCTGTTGCAAAGAAAATGGACTTCAACTTCGCTTCTGACGCAGCTTTTGATATGCTGGATTGCAACAGCCTTGCTTCAGGTGATGCAGATGTAATAAACACAACATTAGCACTTTTATTACCATGTTTAGACAATGTGACTGTTTTAGCATCTGTCACAGGGTCACGTATTAGTCTTACACCAGATGCACCTACAGTAATGGAAATCGAGCCATCCTTAACATCCAACCTCTGGAATGGCCTTTTTGTTCACAAAGATACACCTCAAGATGTTAGAGATAAAATTATTGCTGTTGCATCTAAAACAGTAATGAGTGAGCGAGCGCAAGAAGTAGCAACCAACACAGGAGCTCAAATCTACTGGATGGGTGCAGAGGAATCCGCAGCAATGGTGGCTGCAGATATTGCTCAAGCGGCGTATGTGAATAGCTTACTAGAATAATCAATTAATACATCTTTTAAGAGGCTGAAATTTTCAGCCTCTTAAAAACAATTAGTGTGAATATCAAAACAATGAAAAATATAAAATCAGGTGAATTGCTATTTGCATTAATATTTTTCATAACTTCAGCGTTTTTGATTAGCCAATTACCCGATCAAGTTAAGTGGTTTAAAAACACCAAAATCACATCCCAACCAGCTTTATGGTGCTCAATCGGTTTAATAGGAATGACAGTTTTTGGGTTTGTACACCTGATACTTAATATTAGGTTAAATAATCTGACCAAAGATTTAAAAGAAGGTTTTATTTGGGTAAGATCAATAGAATTTGCCTTATGGTTTCTTCTGTATGTGGTGTTGGTTCAATATATTGGCTACTTATTCGCGACATGCATTATTGCGTTTTGTTTGTCATATCGCGTTGGCTATCGAAAAAAAACAATGTTATTATCCTCCGTTCTTACAGCTCTATCTATCGTACTGGTTTTTAAAACCTTTTTAGAAGTAAAAATACCAGGTGGAATTATTTATGAATACCTTCCTGATACATTGAGAAACTTTATGATTTTAAATTTTTAGTATGGTAAATTAATGGACATTATTTTTTCTGCTTTTGAAATTCTTCTTCGCTGGGATGTTATAATAGCTCTACTCATTGGATCGTGTGGTGGTGTGGTTATTGGTGCGATACCTGGCGTAGGGCCAGCGGTTGCGATCGCCATTCTTCTACCCGCTACCTTTTCTTTAGAACCGATTGTGGGTCTCACTTTGCTTCTTGGTATTTATGGCTCTGCTATGTATGGAGGATCAATACCGGCTATTTTAGTTAATACACCAGGCACTCCGGTCAATGCGCTAACCACATATGACGGCTTCCCAATGACAAAACGTGGAGAAAGCCGCCGAGCTTTAAGTTTGGCCTATTCTGCTTCTTTTTTTGGAGGCGTTTTTTCAATACTTTGTTTAATTTTTTTATCACCTGTTTTGGCATATATCGCCCCAATGTTTGGATCTCGAGAAATATTTTTAGCAGCACTTTTAGGAATTATACTTGTGATAACAGCACATCGTGGCCAAATGTTTGCCGCTGCCATGATGGCAAGCTTAGGAATCTTCATTCAAACAATCGGCATGGAGCCAATCAAATATTCGAAGAGATTCACCTTTGACCAATCCTGGTTAACAGGAGGTTTAAACTTAATCGTGATCGTTCTTGGCCTTTTTGCTATTTCACAAGCTATTTTATTACTAGTACAAAAAGATAAAAGAGAAGAAGCAGTAAAAGTTACAGGTGGTCTTTTCCAGGGCTTAAAGGAACTTGGAAAACATAAACGAATTGCTTCAGTTTCGGCCAGTTTTGGTGTTATGATGGGTATGATACCAGGTGTTGGAGAGTTTACATCCCAATTTCTATCTTACACCTATGCGCAGCGAACCTCTAAAACACCAGAAAAATTTGGAAAAGGTTCGACAGAGGGCTTAGTTGCCTCAGAAGCTGCTAATAATGCTGTTCCAGCTGCAGCAATGATCCCATTGTTAGCCTTAGGTATTCCAGGAGAAGCGTTAACTGCAATGATGCTCTCTGTATTTTATGTACATAACGTAATCCCTGGACCTAATCTGTTTCAAAATCATCTAGATTTTGTTGTCGCTCTGTATATTTCACTTTTAATATTAAATGTACTAGTTTTGGTATTTTTACTGTTCTCAACAAATTCACTATTAAAGGTCATTCAAATACCAAGTCGATTTTTAGGAATGAGTATTTTGATTTTAAGTTTTGTTGGAGTTTATAGTTTACGTAATAGTTTTACAGATTGTGCTGTCGCTGCTGGCTTTGGAGTTTTTGGATTTATTCTTAAAAGAGTAGACTTACCAATTGTGCCAATTATTTTGGGAATGGTATTAGGCGAGATAATGGAAGGGAAGCTTAGAACTTCTATGATGAACGTAAAAAATCCAATTGATTTTATCAATAGACCTATCGCACTAATTTTATTTACATTGATAATTATCGTACTTCTATTACAGGTTCGAACAGCCTGGAAAAATTTCAGAAAATAAGGTAAAAAATGCTAGATCAAGACTTAATTAATAAACACCGATGTAAAAAAATCTCTCCTCAAAAATTATTTATTGACGGAGATTGGGTTAATGGAACTGGAGAAAATTTTGATATCGTTTCTCCAATCGATGGTAAACCTTTTACTTCAATTGCCCGAGCCACTGTTAGCGACATGAATAAGGCAATAAAATCTGCACGAACTGCATTTGAAAAAGGTTTGTGGTCTAATATGGTACCAGCACACCGAAAA
>NYTF01000034.1 GCA_002683355.1 Paracoccaceae bacterium
CTAGCCCATAAGTCAAAAGTATCATGTTTATATGTATCCATTGAGATTATATCACAGAAATCTTTATGAGCATGTTCACAATGGTAGCATTCAACATAATTGTCTACCACGACTTTCCAACCAGCGTTAATACTAGTCAAACCAAGATCATTTGATAAAAATCTAGTCCCTGGTGTTTTTAATCTATTAAAGAATGGAACTCGTGCCCTAACATCTTGTTCTAAATCTCCAGCAATATCTGCAAGAGTGGTGGCATTAGGGTCCAAATTTATAAAAGCACAATCTAAAAACATTTCGAGACGCACGGGTTTAAGGGAAAAGTCATCTTTGTTAAAACTTGGCCGGCTTTCAGATCGCGGAGCACCACGTAATTCGCCAGATTTTTCAAATGTCCATGCATGATAAGGGCAAATAATTGCTCTTGCTACATTTCCAAACCCTTCAGGTAATAGTTCATGGGCGCGGTGTTGGCATACGTTATAAAAAGCACGCAACCTATAGTCGTCTCCCATGATTACAAAAATATGTTGATCACAAATTCTTAAAGTCTGATAATCTCCAGGCTTTGAGAAAAGACTTTTATGTCCTACATACTGCCAAGTTTTATAAAAGATCTTTTCTTTTTCTAATTCAAAAATTTCTGGATCGGTGTACATATATGAAGGTAGCGTGAAAGATTCTTCTGGTACATCTGACAAAGGCTTTGGGTATGAATTAACTGATTTATTTTGATCTAACATAAGTTTCTCCCAAAAGATTAAATCATCGATGATTTAAGGTTTCATTAAATTTTTTCTTTAGTCTTGTTTATTAACGACATGAACGATGGTATTCCTAAACAATATTATGCTAAATAATTAACTTCTGGCATTCATAGCTTTCATGATTATTGAGCGGTCAATTTCACCAAGTATTTTGCCAGTATCACTGCATGTTACTGGCAAGGCAACGTCACTATCAGCGCAAATTTCAATTAGGCTATCAATTTTTGCAGTATCTAGAATTGCCTCAAAACCTTTTGGAATTGATTTTTGTTTAGTGCTGCGCATTACTTTACCTGCTGAAAGTACTTTATATCGTGGAACATCTTCAGTGAAATCACTCACATATTTATCAATAGGATTAGCAACAATTTCTTCAGGAGTTCCCACCTGACTTATTTGTCCATCTTTCATAATAGCAATATTGTCACCCATTTTAATTGCCTCTAAGAAATCGTGAGTGATGAATACAAGAGTTTTTTGTAGTTTACTTTGCAGCTCTAGAAGTTCATCTTGCATTTCTCTTCTAATTAAAGGGTCCAAGGCAGAAAAGGGTTCATCAAAAATTAAAATTTCAGGATCTACCGCCATTGCCCGAGCTAAACCAACGCGCTGCTGCATTCCTCCAGAAAGCTCTCGTGGATACATCTGATCCCATCCCTCAAGGCCTACTAGTTTTAAAATCTCCATTGCTTTGTCTGTNCGGTCTACTTTTCCCATTCCCCGAACCTCTAGTCCATAAGAAATATTATCAATCACCCGTCGATGGGGAAATAAACCAAAATGCTGGAATACCATTGCCATTTTATGTCGTCGTAGATTTCTAAGGTCTTTCTTATCCATCTGTGTCACTTCTTCACCATCAATAATAACTTGTCCACCTGTAGGCTCGATAAGTCTTGAGATNCACCTTACAAGTGTTGATTTACCAGAGCCAGAAAGCCCCATAACAACAAAGCACTCACCTTTTTTGACTTCAAAAGATACGTCTTTAACCGCAACAACGTGGCCAGTTTCAGCCTGTATTTCAGCTCTAGATTTTGAGCGATCATGGTTGTCTAAAACTCGTTTTGGATTGGCGCCAAAGATCTTCCAAACATTTTTACACACAAGTTTAACATCAGACATNTTCNAGAATCCTTATTTTAATCCAGTTAAGTTAGATAATTACCTAAGGGCAAGGGAAAANGAAAGATTTTTTCCTTTACAAATAAGTTTTTTACATAAAGTTTTGACTTTACAAATATTTAGGAAACTAGATGACTGAAATCAGTTCAAGCTTTGGTGCAAGAAAACCATTTGTAATTGGTGGAGTAGATTATTCTATTCCAATATACATTATCCTAGGTCTTGTTGTATCCGTACTAGTATGGTTTGTTTTTGGCTTTAAATATGTTTTTCCTAGCTCTATTTCTGAACGATATGACTTTGTTTTGATGATTAACAACGGTGAGACCTGGTTGCACACTCATGCCAAGTCATATACGCGGGCCGCTTCTAATTTTGTTGGTTATTATCTCGAGCAATTAGAAATGTTTCTCTGGTTCAAGCCATGGCCCGTCATTACTCTATTTCTGGTATTGCCNGCATTGCNTTATGGTGGATTAAGATTNGCGCTATTTACTTTATTTGGNATTNTGTTTTGGGGTATGATGGATATGTGGGATCCGGCAATGTCCACATTAGCATTAATGGGTATTTCTGTATTATTTTCGGGTATATTGGGAGTTATTCTTGGAATCTTTTGTTCTCAAAATGATGCTTTAGAGGCAAGTGTTCGCCCGATTCTTGATACGATGCAAACTATGCCTTCATTTGTTTATTTATTGCCCGCAATTGTTTTCTTTGGAATTGGAGGCCCACCTGCAGCAATGGCAATAATTATTTATGCAATGCCACCGGTGGTAAGGTTGACGAACTTGGGAATTAGGCAGGTTCCGGATACTACGATCGAAGTGGCTGAAAGCTTTGGGTCTTCAAGGCTGCAAATATTATTTAAAGTTCAGATTCCACAAGCTTTGCCATCTATAATGTTGGGTATAAATCAAACCATTATGATGGCACTAGGCTTGGCCGTTTTGGCAGTATTTATAGGTGCTGGTGGGCTTGGTGAGGAAGTTTATAAAGCCTTAAAGAGACTTAAAGTTGGGTGGTCTGTCGAAGGTGGTATCTGTATCGTATTTATGGCAATAATATTTGATAGATTGTCTCTTGCGATGAGCAAACCTAAAGACAGTGATATGCTTGCAGACAATACTGAAATGAGGTTCAGATTACTGCCTCAAAGATTAGCGCGTATTGGAATTGCCATCCTATTTGAAAAAATTATTGATTTGATCTGGACATCTATTGCTAGCCTTGGGCACGTTCTTACCTATTTTATAGCTGCAGTATTTGAGAAATTGATTAGTTTAGTTAATAGAGACGTAGCATTATCTGTTTCAGTGTGGTTGCGTAATTCTACTTTTTTAATAATGAGTATANGTGTTATATTTGGCGTTATGGCGTGGGATACCTGGGTTATAGAAATTGGGTCTTTTCCAAGGGATTGGCAGTTTACAATTAGAAAACCAATCGATGAGGCTGTCCATTACTTGACAGTCAATCCAAATTTTTATGCTTTTACAACATGGCTAAAAGAAACCATATTTTATTACATTTTAAATCCACTTGAAACGTTTTTTACAGGGCTGCCTTGGTTCTATGTTTTAGCAGGCTTTGCGTTCATCTCTTATTTCTCTGCTGGTAAATGGTTTGCATTGGTCGCGTTTTGTTTGTTATTTTTTACAGGTTTGTCCGGGGTATGGCTGTTAACTATGGAAACCCTTGCTGCAATATTAGCATCTGTTGCGGTATGCGTGATAATTGGATTACCACTCGGTATTTTTGCTGCTTACAATAAATCTGTTGATCAAATAATCAGGCCTGTTCTGGATACGATGCAGACAATGCCTGCTTTTGTATACCTAATTCCAGTCTTGTACTTTTTTGGAGGTAATCGCGTAACCGCTGTAATTGCGACTGTAATTTANGCATTACCCCCTATGGTCAGAATGACAAACTTNGGCCTTNGAGAGTTGCCAAAGCAAATTAATGAAGTTTCAGATTCATTCGGTTCAACAGAAATTCAAAGTTTGATTAAGGTGAAGTTGCCGATGGCATCTCCATCGATCATGCTGGGAGTAAACCAAGCAGTCATAATGGCCTTGGCAATGCAGGTTATAACACCCNTAATAGCGGGAGAAGGTTTGGGNAAAGAAGTTTTCAGAGCGATGGAAACTGCTGATACAGGTCGTGGTTTGATAGCNGGTATTGGCATTGTGTTGTTGGCTATTTTACTTGATCGGCTGACCCAAGCATGGACAGCTAACCAACGAAAAGCTTTAGGATTGTAGGCTGATGAAATAAATGTATTATTAGATTTGAAGGCAAAACATGAATATTTAAATAAATATAATGACAACAAAACTTAAAGGGAGAAATACAAATGAATTTAAAAACTAGGATTGTTTCTACTCTAGTTGCAGGTCTCGTTGCGATGGGTTTCGCAGGATCTGCATCTTCAGGTGGAATGTTAAAGGTTCCAGTGCCAGATTGGACTGGGGGAGCAGTTACATGTGAGGTTTATCACTATATTTTAGAAAACGAGATGGGATATAAAGTTAAGCGTATAACAATGCCATCTGGTCCTGGAGTAGCAGAAGGTGAGCGCGCAGGTGATATTGATTTTCATTGCGAAAGTTGGCCATCTTACTCAACAACAAACGATATTTATATCTCTGAATGGGGTGGTGATGGTAGCATAATTAAGCTTGGTGACGTTGGTGTCATTGGGACAAGTAGTTACTACATTCCATCCTATCTACTCCAAGCGAACGGCGGGCCGATTACTAACAATCCAAAAATAGCAGACATGAATGACCATGTTGATTTATTTAAAGGTATGGATACTGGAGATAAAGGTCGTCTTTTAGGCTGCCCTACACCGGCTTGGGAGTGCAGTGATCAAGAACGTTTAGACCTTCTGGGTATCAATTTCAAAGCAATTGAACTTGGTTCGGGTACAGCTCACTGGGCAGAATTAAAAGCTGCTTGTGAAAGAAAAGAACCATTTATAGCGTACGCATGGACACCACATTGGATTTTTGCTGTATGTGATATGGTTTCTGTTGAATTGCCTGCATTTGATGATAACAAAACTTGGCCTGCTACAGGTTGGGATGTTGACATAACATATAATGCCGGCCGTCCAGGAATGGAAACAGAGCACCCTAAAGTTGTTCAATTACTTCGAACAGCAAATTTAACAAACAATCAACAGGCAGGTATGATCAAAGCAATTGATATCGATGGACGTGACATNGAAGAAGTTGTGGCCGAGTGGATGGAAGCAAATAGAGATATTTGGTCCTCTTGGGTTCCTGATTGATTTTAATTAATATATGTGAATTCTGGGCTCCTTTTTAGGGGCCCATTTTTTGAAAATTTGAAAAATGAANTTTAATATTAGTAAAGAATTTATAGGAATAATTTTTATTTTATTAGCTTCACTAAGTGTGGCTTTATTACCTAATTCTGCTAAATTTGCCTTCTCTGAAGGGACTGGGATGATGACCTTGCTAATGGCAAGGGGTTTAATAGGGTTATTTATGCTTACCAGTTTACTAATAATAACGGGTAGTTCATTTTATTTACCAAGGTCCCTTGTATTAATTTCTATTGTTAATGCTATCTTNGCTTTGGGTATGATTGTCGCGNTATATTTTGCGATTTATTATATAGATATAAGTCTATCAATTNTAATTCTTTGCTTATTCCCTGTCGTTATTGCCATAATATTACATTTTCAAGGTTTAGAATTTGTAANTTTAATACAATGGATTTTCATAACTCTTGTCCTAATTGGCTTAAGTTTGTTAATTCTAAATGATGATTCCTCAATAAGTATTCTTGGCATCTTTTTTAGTGTTATGGGTATGATTTGTGCCGTAATAACAACTTTATTATCAAATAAGCTCACCAATCAAATTGGAGCTTTAACTACCACGTTTTATTTGACTCTGTGGGGTTTTATAATTTTATTATTATTACTTTTCTTTACTAATGATTATTCTCCCCCTCAAACAAAGTTGGGGTGGGTTGCGATTTTTATTAATGGTACTTTTAATATAGGAGCTTGGGCTTTCTTTTTTGCTGGTATGCAAAGAATTGGAGCCACTAGGGCCTCCATGTTAACTTCAGTAGATCCTATTTTTGCAGCGATTATTGCCTATATTCTTTTTGATCAATTTTTTTCATCAATACAATGGATAGGTTTTTTCTTGGTAATTGTTTCATTAGTTGGATTTGAGTACTTTAAGAAAAAAATCTAATATTCCTCAGCAATTTTTTCCATCATTTTTACTATATCCACGGAATAATCTAAGTCTAAAGCATCTTTGTTTTGCAAAACAGAAAAGAAAGAAACTGAGATNCCAGTATCAGGGTTTGCTAGCATAAACTGACCGCCATAACCGCCGTGACCTAACCAAGTACCGTTTGTCATAGTTTGGTTTGANTAATTATAAAAGTCCTTGGGCGGAAGGTTTTTTGGCCCAGGATTTTTNCGTGTATNTTCTATATATTTCTTATTTCCAATTTGATTTCCATCGGCGCCCATACCAAATCGGCAAAAAAGCTGTCCAAAGCGCGCCAAGTCTCTTGCGCACAAATTTACACCCCCATCAACAACAGGAAAGCCGTCTCGATCTGTATGCATATGCCAGTTTCCTTCGATTCCAATCGCTTCAACAATATTGATCATCCATTCCCGTAAGCTACGCTTGCTAACTGTTTCTGCTACCCAAGCCAAAACATCAGTATTTGCGGATTTGTAGTCAGCATAACCTGTTTTATTTTCCAATGACGATCCTATTTGTTTAATCGAGGATAAAAAGTTTTTCTGGTTTATTTCAGGGATTTTTTTTGTTGGNAAACGCCATCCTAAAGTTGTTTCATGAATAAAGCTGCTCGCAAATGGGTCAGAGTAATCCTCTGAATAGCTGTTGGATAAGTCCATATTTAATACTTGTTGGATTGTTGCTTCTGCATAACCTGTCCCAATTTCTGGTAGATATTCTTTCACTTTTTTGTTAGGATCCAATAAGCCCTGTGAAATTAATTCCCCACAAATTAAATTAAGTGTCATTTTGCTAATAGACATTATTGTATGCGGATGTGTGTGGTAAAAATCATCGGCATAACGTTCAAAAATTAATTCTTGACCTTTTAAAACCACCATACCAGAAAAATGTATTGTTTCAGTCATTTTTTTGACATCAGGGCGCATACCGATGCTAGCTTCAATATTTGTTTCTAAATGTAAAACATTAGCTGCTCTAAATGAAACGGAGTAACGTGGAATTCTATACAAATTATGATATCCATGCCGTCTAGTATTCGGCTGATTCCATCTTGCTTTATTATCATGTGTAACATTGAGATCGGGATTTGGGTAAGTAAAAACGGGTTTTTCTTGATCCATAAGCTGGTCCTTTAGTCTGGATTATTAATTCTCTTTTTCTACAATTCAGGCAACATTTATTTAAAAAATTTCTAATTCATTTTTTAATTTTAAACAAGAATGTTGGTATATATGGCCGGTTGCTAGTAATTAATTTGCACCTCAGTGTAAGTCTAAGTATATGAGAGAGTAATTTGGATTTGAATTTAATTAGCTTAAACCTTTATATGAAACATGTGATGACTGAAAAAAATAAATCAAACAAAATGTGGGGTGGCCGGTTTAATGCTGGACCAGATGCTTTAATGGAAGAAATTAATGCATCAGTTGATTTTGATAAACGGCTCTATAAGCAGGATATTGAAGGCTCGCAGGTTCACGCATCAATGTTAGCAAAGCAAGGTATTATTGATAAGAAGGAGGCTGATTTAATTTGTGATGGCTTGTCAAAAATATCACTTGAAATAGAAACGGATAAGTTTACTTTTTCAAAGTCTTTAGAAGATATTCATATGAATGTAGAGGCGCGACTTTCTGAGATTATTGGGGATGTGGCTGGAAAGTTGCATACTGCNAGATCAAGAAATGACCAAGTGGCTTTGGATTTTAGAATGTGGGTTCGTGATCAGATTGATTTATGCACAATTGAGTTAAGAAAACTTATAGAGATTTTTTTAAATCAGGCTGAGCTATATGATGGTTTNCTTATGCCAGGATTTACGCATATGCAAANTGCTCANCCAGTGACNTGGTCACATCATATGATGGCCTATGTTGAAATGTTTGGTCGAGANTTGGATCGATTTAAAGATGCTCGCCTNAGAATGAATGAATGTCCTTTGGGGGGTGCGGCGCTAGCAGGAACCTCTTTTCCGATTGATCGTGATTATACATCGAAAAAATTAGGGTTTGATCGCCCGACNGCNAACTCANTGGANAGTACTTCTGATAGAGATTTTGCTTTNGAGTTTCTNTCNNGCTCAGCAATTTGTGCGATGCATTTNAGTAGGTTTTCTGAAGAATTGGTAATTTGGTCCTCTTCACAATTTAATTTTGTTAATATTTCAGAAAAATTTTCTAGTGGATCATCAATAATGCCACAAAAGAAAAACCCAGACGCAGCGGAGCTTATAAGAGCGAAGTCCTCCCGCATAAATGGATCTTTAGTAGCATTTTTNACAATGATGAAAGGCTTACCACTAACCTATTCAAAAGATATGCAGGAAGATAAAGAGCAAGTTTTTGATNCTGCTGATACTCTTTTGTTATCGTTNGCTGCGATGAGTGGAATGGTACGTGAATTAACGCCCAANAAGGATGTGCTTGAGAAAGCTACCTCTAAAGGATTTTCGACAGCAACAGACCTGGCTGATTGGTTGGTTAAGAACGTTAATNTACCATTTCGTAAAGCTCATAAAATTACTGGTGAAATAGTAAAGATTGCAGAAACACNANGGTGTGAATTAAAAGACCTCAAGTTAAAAGAAATGCAAAGGGTTTGTAATGAAATTAATANTGATATNTACACGGTATTAAGCATTNAAAATTCTGTAAATTCNCGTGATAGCTATGGTGGCACATCACCTAAAGAAGTAAGAAAGCANATAGCTATGTGGAAAAAGAAGATNTNAAAATGACNGGTTTTAGAATTATATTTNTTATTTTATTCACAATTNTGGTATCCTGTGGAGTTGCTGGGGATCCTGTAAGACCAGATAGTGTGAAAGAAATTAGTAGTTAATGACAATAAATATAATGCAATGACTGAAATCATAACTAAAAATCTTCATATTTTAATTT
>NYTF01000035.1 GCA_002683355.1 Paracoccaceae bacterium
AGTGGTTTCAGAATTAAATGAAGAAACGTTTAATTCAATTACCGTCGATGGGGACACATCAACTTCTGATAGTTTAATGGTAGTAGCAACTTGCAAGAGTGGCCCATTGATTATTAATAAAAACTCAACTGAGCTGATGGTTTTCAAAGAAGAGTTAAAGAAAGTGATGAGAGACTTGGCGCATCAAGTTGTTAAGGATGGTGAGGGAGCCACAAAATTTATCGAAGTGGAAGTTATAGGGGGTTCTTCTTACGCATCATCTAGAAAAGTTGCAAAATCGATTGCGAATTCACCGCTCGTAAAAACAGCTGTAGCTGGGGAAGATCCAAATTGGGGGAGAATTGTTATGGCGATTGGAAAATCGGGAGCAGATGTGAAAAGAGATCTATTAAAAATTAAATTTGGTGACATCTTAGTTGCTGAAGATGGCTGGGTTTGCCCCCATTATTCAGAGGAAATGGGCGCAACATATATGCAGGGAGACGAAATTAAAATACATGTGGATTTAGGTTTAGGAAATCATAAGTCTACTTTTTGGACATGTGATCTTACGCATCAGTATATATCAATAAATGCAGATTATAGATCATGAAAACTGTTTTAGTTGTTGCTGCGGCATTGATTGATACTGATGGTAGGGTGTTGATCGCTCAGAGGCCATCCAATAAATCAATGGCTGGATTGTGGGAATTCCCTGGTGGAAAAATAAACGAAGGTGAAAAACCTGAAAATGCATTGGTTAGAGAGCTTAATGAGGAGTTGGGAATTAATACATGGAGAAGTTGTTTAGCTCCTCTTAGTTTTGCAAGCTATACCTACAATGATTTTCATTTACTGATGCCACTTTTTGTTTGTCGAAAATGGGAGGGAACGCCAACACCTATGGAGGGGCAAGTATTAAAGTGGGTAGACAAAAACAACTTAAAAAACCATTCAATGCCACCGGCGGATATTCCACTGATTTCGGCAATAAGAGATATACTGTAAATCAAATTAGTTCTTTAGGTTTGGTATAGAAACTTATCTTTTATATTAACTACAAGAGGCAAAAAAATTAAATGACTCATTTAGATTTAATTTCACCATATTATCTTGATGGAACTATTGTTCTAATAACCGGTGGCACTGGTGGTATCGGTAGAGCGTGTGTGGAGAGATTGGCAAACTATGGTGCTAAAGTAGCATTAACTTATGTAGAAAATGTTGAAGATCCTAAAATTATTAAGGAGAAATTTAGTGATATAAAGTTTTTAAACTTATACCCTTTAAATTTGTGTAATTTGGAGTCTATAAAAGGCTGTTTTCAGAGCATAATTAAAGAATATGGTCATATCGATGTATTGGTAAACAATGCAGGTGTTGGCTCTGCCACGATAGCTGATTGGGAAAGTAATCCTGAAAATCAAGATAGAATCATGTTTGATATAAATGCAGATGGAACTCTAAAAATGTGTCAGAATTTTTTGGCATTACCAGATAAAAAAAATAAGAAATTAATCAACATAAGTTCAGTTGGTGGAGGTATTTCTGCTTTTCCAAAATTCCGTCATTCTGATGGTATGAGTAAGGCAGCAGTAGCTTTTTTAACTCGCCAGTTAGCCGCTGAAACGGTACATCTGGACGTAGACGTTTTTGCGATCTGTCCCGGTGCAACTAATACTGCAATGTTCGAAGCTAGCACCTTGTCCAAACTAACTTTTGATGAGCGCGAAAAATTTTTGTCAAACTTACCAAAGAAGCGATTAATTGAACCACAAGAGATTGCTGCAATTGTGCATTTTTTATCTTGCCCTCTTTCAAGTGTACTACATGGCTCAATAATTGATGCATCGATGGGACTTGGGGTGCGACCAGGCTTGCTTTCTGAATATAAGTACTGAAATTACATCCATCGCGAATAAAAACAGGCGTTCATTAATAAGCCAATAATTTATTTTAATAATTTAATACTTTAAGAAAGCCAGCCTGATCCATTTTCTATTATTAGGTCTTTCAAAAAGTCTATGTGGATATCAGAGTCATTCAAACATGGGATATAAGTAAACTTCTCACCACCAGAATTTTCAAAGCTTTCTCTAATTTCCTCGTTTATTTCCTCAAGTGTTTCTATACAGTCAGAGGCAAATGCAGGAGCGATCACAGCAATGTTTCTAATACCATTTTTGGCTAATTCTGCGACTTTCTTGACGGTGTAGGGCTGAAGCCACTCTTCAGGCCCAAATTTTGACTGAAATGTCGTCATAATTTCCTCATCCTTCCATCCTAACTTTTCTTTTAGAAGGCGAGTAGTTTTTTGGCATTGGCAATGATACGGATCACCTTGCATAAGATATCTTTTTGGGACACCGTGATAAGAAGTCACTAAGACATCTGGTTTTTCATTTAATTGCCGGTAAGCAGAATTAACAGATTCTGCTAAAACGTTAATGTAACTTGGATGCTGAAAATAGGGTTCTATTGTTCTTACTGATGGTTGCCAAGTAATCTTCATTAAGCTTCGAAACAATGAATCGTTTGCAGTTGCGGAAGTGGCACCAGCATAATGTGGGTAAAGTGGTAGAAAAATAATTTTACTACAACCTTTGCCCAATAGCTCTTTTAATTTAGTTTCTGTTGATGGATTTCCGTATCGCATACAAAAATCTAATTCCACATTATCCCCAAATTGAGTTTTCATTACTTTGTTGAGTTTAAATGCTTGTTTTTTAGTTATAGTTAATAAGGGACTTTCGTCATCCTCGTTATTCCATATAGTTCTATAAGCAGCTCCTGATGAAAATGGTCGCTTAGACAATATGATTAATTGAAGTAAAGGTTGCCAAATCCAAGGTGAATAATCAATTACCCTGCGGTCAGATAAAAACTCACTTAGGTATTTTCGCATAGACCAGTAATCAGTCCCGTCTGGCGTTCCTAGGTTTGATATTAGAATACCAGTTTTTCCAAAACTTACTTTAGGATGATCTTCTTCTGACTGATATCTTTGCTTGGAAGCCACTTTTTTTCCTACTTGTTATTTCAATGAGGAATAGTTCATTTTGGAAAATCGTCAAGTAATTTGGCTAGGCTTACTTGAGCTGAGCCGGGCTTTAAAGGTTTTTGCTGATTCTCGCTTGGGGCCCAACCAGTCAAGAAGATGAGTTCAAATGTAGCGGTAAAGGTACCATCTTTTTCTTTAAATTTATTAGAGTATATTTTAACCATATCATCCATAATTTTTGAACGTGTGAAGGTTTTTTTTCGGGATAACAAAACATTTGTTTCACCCATTTTTCTAATATCATAAATAAGTCCGTGAATTTTTTTGTATGAAAAATTTTTTAAGATACTGTCAGCTACTGGTAATGCAAAGCCTGTTCTTTGCAAAAGATCACCTAGGTCACGAATTTCACCCATGGGCATAAATCTTGGAGATATACCCCCAGATATTTCAATTTCTGCTTTTGATAACGAGTATTTTAACTCATGGAGGGTTTTTCCACCAAAAAGAACACACAGAAAAAGACCATCTGCAATTAATTTATTTTTGCACTGTATTAGTTGTCCCACTGGATCATCGGACCAATGCAAAGTCATACCATGAATAATTAACTCATACTCGTCTCCATTAAATTTAAGTATGTCACTATCACTTAAAATATCTGCTTTAGGAAATTTGGCCCTCCAAATTTCTGGATATCCAGTGACAATTGCTATTTTATTAAACTCTCTATTAATTCCTCTTAAGCGTTCCACAATCTCCTCGACCGCAGTTTCATGTAAATAAAAATAACTATTTTTTGCACTCATTGCTCTGGCACGGTTTTTTTTCAGTGCATTTCGATCAGTTATTTTATTCTGTTTTTGCATACTATGTGAATTAGCGAGTGTGAGCTTTTTTACAATCCCTTTGTTACAATTTTTAAAAATCAATAACCACAAATGTTATAGTGTTAAAATATAAACCNTCATAAGTGAAAATAAGATTGGTGTAATTTTACAATAACTTTATAAATAAGTATCCTTTAATTACATTAATGGTTAATTGAGTTGGTGGTTATAAAATGGATAATTTAGCAAGCTTATTTTTTAGTGAAATTTCAATGGTTGATCAGCTAATGCGGCATAAAATTAATCGCGCACTTCCAAATGGAATGGAATTAAGTCAATTTATGCTTTTAAATTATCTAGCAACCATCAGTGAGGAGCGTAGACCGTCACAGTTGGCTAAATTATTTCAACTGACAAGAGGAGCTATGACAAACACACTTGGTAAACTTGAAGCAGCCGGCTATATACATATGCGGCCTGACTGGGACGATGCNCGCAGAAAATGTGTTGTAATAAGTTCGAGTGGGAGAAAAGTAAGAGACGAGGGATTAAAGAAAATAAATCCTTTAATTGAAGAAATGGTTGAAGTAGTCGGGGTAGAAAAGTTACGTGATGTTTTGCCGATAATAAGAGACCTTAGAAACACCTTGAAGAATTAAAATTTATTATTTTTTATTGAAGTGGTAACATAATTAACAGCCAAGTCTCGATCAGATGTTTGCCATTCCCAAGCTATAGGATTTAAAATAAAACCTTTTTTATCGACTAACTCTAAACCAGCTTCAGAAATTAAATTAGAAAGTTCGTCTGGCTTTATAAACTTTGCCCAATTGTGAGTGCCTTTAGGTAGCCAGCGCAAAATATATTCTGCGCCGAGAATAGCAAATAGGAAGCTTTTTGAAGTTCTGTTTATTGTCGAACAAACCATCAAGCCATTTGGTTTTAATAATTTTTGACAAGTTTTTAAATAATCATTTGGATTGTTTACATGTTCAATAACTTCCATATTCAAAATAACATCATACTGTTTCTTGGTTTTAACTAATTCTTCAGCGGTGATGAATTTGTAGTTTATGTCTAGTCCTGATTGCTCTGCATGTGTCTGCGCAACTGGAATATTTTTGGGTGCAGCATCTATTCCGGTTACAGCTGCACCAAGTCTAGCCATTGGTTCTGACAACAGGCCTCCACCACAACCTATATCTAGTAGATCTAATCCATCGAATGGTTTTTGGTTTTTAGTTGATCTGTTAAATTCTATTTCNATTTGACTGATTATGTAATCTAACCGGCAGGGATTCATATGGTGAAGTGGTTTGAACTTTCCATTAGGATCCCACCACTCTGCAGCCATGGCCTCAAATTTTTCAATTTCACTTGCGTCTATGCTTTGCGTTGATGGCATTGAATTTTCTTTTTTTATTTCGACATATATATTAAATAAGGTCATAAAATAAAAATAAAAGGTATTGTAAAAAATGAGTGCGTTAANACATTTATATCCGTCAATTGAACCGTTTGATAGTTTTGAATTGGATGTTGGTGAGGGTCATGTTTTGTATGTCGAACAATGTGGCTCACCAAGTGGGGTTCCAGTTATAGTTTTGCATGGTGGGCCTGGCGGTGGCTGTAGTCCATTTATGAGAAGATTTTTTAATCCAGAAATTTATAGGATAGTTCTATTTGACCAGAGAGGATGTGGCCGTTCTATACCTCATGCTAGCGTTGAGAATAATACAACATGGAATCTAATCGCTGATATTGAAATGATTAGGTCAAAATTAGACATAAATAAATGGATTGTTTTTGGGGGTTCTTGGGGCTCAACTTTAGGATTGCTATATTCGCAATCACATCCAGATCGAGTTACTTCCTTAGTTTTGCGAGGAATTTTTTTACACACCAAAGAGGAGCTTAATTGGTTTTATGGTGGGGGCGCTGGACGTTTTTGGCCAAAGGAATGGAATGACTTTATAAAAGAGATTCCAAAATCGGAACGACAAGATTTAATTTTAGCATACAANAAGAGATTGTTTTCAGGTGATGTAAATAGTCAAACGCATTTTGCCCAATTATGGGCGGCTTGGGAAAATAGAATGGCCGCAATGGCGGGAGATCGAACTAATGCGATACCTCCAGGAAGATATTCCTTAGCGTTTTCAAGAATAGAAAACCATTACTTTATAAATGATGGGTTTTTACGTGAGAACAATCAAATTTTACGAGATATGCATAAAATATTACATATTAAAGGATATATTGTTCATGGTAGATATGATATGATTTGCCCTCCGATAGCAGCATACAAACTAATGGAAAGTTGGCCTACTTGTAATCTTGATATTTTACCAACTGCTGGACATGCTTTGTCAGAAGAGCCAATTGCGCATCAATTGGTGAAAATAATGGATAGCTTAGCTAATAAAAAAGAGCTTTAAGTATTTAAAGTTTTACTAATTATATTTTTTTAATGTAATCGATTGGGACAAGCGTTGGGCTTAAACCGTTATTAATTCTAATGTCATTGACAAAATGCCGTATAATTTTCAAACTTTGATCGTGTGTCATTGGATTATTAGTAAAACCAATGATTGAAACTACAATTAGATGACCTGTTATTTGCAAATAAGCGCGCCAGGAATAGTCAGATATGCCTTTAGAGGCTTTTTCACCTGTATTTTTGACAAGAACAAAGTAAGAGCTATCCATTTTAAAACTATCTAAAACCGTTATATTATTGGAGTCTCCGCTCATACTAAGCAACCCCCTACCGGACTTTGATCTAAGATAAGTATCTAGATGCTTGCTTTTAAATGAACTTTCATCAGATTTTATTTTACTTACTGTTGCCGTTAACACTGCTGATACTTTTGATTGGTAGGTCGAATTGGATTGTGCAATTGCTGCACAGTTACCAAACAAAATAAATGCAGGTTTAGACGTTATTTTTGAAACAGTTTCATCGATGCAAAACCCCGAAGGCGCTTGGATCACAACTTTCTTGGAAAATATAATAGCTCGTGAAGTTGGTGGTACCTTATTTTGAAGCTGACTATTAAGAATGTTAGTTGTGTTACAGCTGCTCATTATAAAACCACAGAGTATTAGTGGGATCATTAATATTAAGTTTGATTTTTTTTTCATGTCTTAATAAATTTCTAGTTGCTNTTTGNTGTAATTAATTGACCAAAGATGGAAGAGCAAGAATTTAAAGNTGTNAAAAGAAGCAGNTCTAAGNGTNAGGGTACAGAACGTGAAGAGTTATGATTTATATAGTCACNNTAGTATAAAAAAAACAGAAATNTGGCGATCANTTATTGGCTTGGGTTTATTTTTATCAATNTTGTGCTCATTATATTGGTTTAGTTTAATAATAATTTCAAATTTTGAGTATTTTAAGTTTCACGAACACTTGAAAATCTCAATAATTTTACTGTTTTCATCGTTTTTGTTCTGGCATTTATCACTATTCTGCGTTGTTAATTTGATACATAAGCGATCATATTTTTCACTTTTGGGCCCTTTCGGCAAGATTAATTGGTGGCAGTTTTTAATTGCTATNTTTGCCACTTTTATTGTATTTTTAATTTCTTTTTTTCTTGTACCGTTGGAAATTTTGGTTTTTGAAAAGGAAAATCTTCCAGAAAGAATAATGATTAGTTTTTGGGAGTGGCTGCCTTGGGTTTTNCCCGCCTGTATAGTAGTTTTTATTCAAATTTCTGCAGANGAAATGTTATTTAGGGGATATCTTTTGCAGCAATTGATCTCTAGATTTAAATCTTTCTGGGTTTGGGCTTTCTTTCCTTCTGTTNTATTTGGCTTGGGACATTTTGACTATCAATCTTTTGGCCAAAACACGTATTTTTATATGGTTAATGCAGCAATTTTTGGAATGNTTACAAGNATTTTAACAGTGAAATCAAAAAATTTAACGTATGCACTTGGAATGCATTTTTTTAATAATATTATAGGTGTTTTATTTTTTGGAATGGGTGATAATTTTTCTGGGCTGGCATTAATAAACTATTATGTTGATAAGACTGGCATTTATATGACTTATATAATAATTTCACAAACACTATTCCATTTAATTACTTTCTTAATATTATTTTATTGGATAAAGACTTACAAAAGTCCNCTTTGATTTTTAAATGGCCACTNATAACTAAGGGAACACTTTAATATGAATTGGATTTCGAATTATGTTCGCCCGCGGATAAATTCGCTTTTTTCNCGCCGAGATGTTCCAGAGAACCTTTGGACCAAATGTACAGAGTGNGGAACAATGTTGTTTCATCGAGAATTATCACAAAATATAAATGTTTGTCCTAATTGTGATCATCATATGAATATCTCCCCACGTGATCGCCTTAAGAATTTATTTGATGATGGAAAGTTCATTGAATTGGATGTTCCAAAACCTATTAATGATCCTTTGTCTTTCAAAGACCAAAAAAAATATCCTGAGCGTATGAAATCNGCGCAGAAAAAAACTGAGTCAGAAGAGGCTATGGTNGTAGCGGAAGGTTATATGGGAAGAGCAAGGGTTNTCACTGCTGTTCAAGACTTCGGTTTTATGGGTGGNTCGATGGGTATGTATGTTGGCAATGCNATAATTGAAGCATGTAAATTAGCCGTNGAAAAAAAATGTCCCTTAATACTATTTTCAGCTGCGGGTGGAGCTAGAATGCAAGAGGGTATTTTATCGTTGATGCAGATGCCGCGAACAACGGTCGCAATTCAGCTTCTTAAAGAAGCCAAACTTCCGTTCATAGTAGTTTTAACCCATCCAACTACAGGGGGNGTAACTGCTTCATATGCGATGCTTGGTGATGTGCAAATNGCTGAACCAAATGCATTAATTTGTTTTGCTGGGCCGCGTGTAATTGAGCAAACAATAAGAGAAAAATTGCCAGAAGGTTTTCAGAGGGCTGAGTACTTATTAGACCATGGTATGCTAGATCGAGTAATCCATCGAGGCCATATGAAAGATGAACTTATTAGTTTAACAAGAATGCTTATGGGTTTACCCCCAGCTATTAAAGGCGACTTGCCAAAGCCAGATGAACTAGAGCAAGGCAGCAAGTGATATTTTATTAAAATAATTCAATTCTTAAAAAGAAGTCATATGCATTTATCAAAGAGTGATGTTGTACTGGATAGACTATTATCTTTACATCCAAAGATTATTGATCTGACCCTTGATCGAGTAACGAGATTACTTAAGAAGCTTAATAATCCAGAGGATAAAATCTCTCAAGTTGTTCATATTGCTGGGACAAATGGTAAAGGCTCAACGCAAGCTTTTTTAAGGGCTGCAATAGAATCTTCAGGAGAATCTGCTCATGTTTACACTTCCCCGCATTTAACAAGATTTCATGAAAGAATTCGTGTTGCAGGNANTTTAATTTCGGAAAATGTGTTGGCAGATATTTTGAATGAGTGTGAACTTGCGAATAATGGAAAACCAATTACGTATTTTGAAATTACAACATGTGCAGCATTTTTAATATTTTCAAGAATTAAAGCAGATTATACTTTATTGGANGTTGGTTTGGGTGGTCGNTTAGATGCTACAAATATATTAAAGAAGCCTAAATTAACNATTATAACNCCAATATCTATGGACCANGTGCAATTTTTGGGAAGTACTATCGAGCAGATAGCAAATGAAAAAGCTGGTATAATNAAAGAAGGTATANCCTGCATTGTAGGGCATCAAAGTAAAGATGCTATTGATGTNATAAAAAAAAGAGCAATTGAGCTAAAGAGCNAACTTAAAATCTATGGGGAACATTGGCAAGTTTATGCTAAAAGTGATAAGTTAATTTTTAAGGATGCAATGGGCTTTCTAGAATTGCCATTACCTAAATTAATTGGCCAGCATCAGATTGAAAATGCTGGAACTGCAATCGCGGCGATGAGAGAACTCTCTATTCCAGATGAGGCCTGTAAAGAAAGTATGAAAAATGTTTACTGGCCTGCTCGTATGCAAAGGCTAGAAAGTGGGCCTTTAGTGAAAATGGCCAATGAGTCAGAGATTTGGCTAGATGGTGGTCATAATCAAGCAGCTGGTATTGCGATTTCGAATGCACTTGAACAGTTGCCTAAGGGCCGCACTAATATTTTAATATGTGGAATGTTAAAGACAAAAGACTTAAAAGCATTTTTAAACCCTCTATTTAACAGTGCAAAATTTCTTTATGGGATAAGAATCCAGGGTGAAGAAAACTCTAATTCAGCAGAAACTATTGTTAATCAAGCTAGGGAAATTGGTTTTTCAGCATTTAAGACTCAAAAAGTTTCAGATGCNATCCTACAAATAATTAAAGCCCATCCAAATAGTAGGATTATTATTTGTGGTTCGCTGTTTTTAGCTGGTAAAATACTCCAAGATAATGCGTAAAAAAGCTTTAAATTGAACTATCTATCCAGTCTTTGAGAGCTGCCTTTGGAGCAGCACCTGTTTTATTTGACACTACTGCACCATCCTTGAACAAAAATAATGCTGGGATGCCTCGAACCCCTAATTGTGATGGAGAGTTTGGATTTTCATCAACGTTTACTTTAACAATTTTTACTTTCTCTCCATACTCTTCTGATAGTTCTTCCAAAGATGGGCCAATCATTTTGCAAGGTCCGCACCATTCAGCCCAAAAATCTACTATGACAGGAGTCACAGATTGTTTTACCTCTGACTCAAATGTTTCGTCTGTAACTGATATGGTGGCCATTTCAAAAATCCTTTTCCTTTTCTATATAACTAAGAATCGAGAACAAAAACGTCAAGTGTTAAGGACTGATTGTAAAGAATTCCTTAAGGTTGCATTATCCAGAAACATAAGATTTGATGTCTCAGTCCACAAAATGGCAATGTCGACCTTTTTTTCGGGGTAAAGTATTTCTAAAGATCTAAAATAAACTGCCATTTGTTGAAGGATACCATCAGGAACTTCTGAAACCAATTTGGGCACTAGAAAATTTGATTTAAAATCAATTGCTAATACACTTTCTTCATAATTAATTATACGATCAATTACACCTGAGAATACGGTGTTGCTTACTTCTGGAATTTTTATTTGGAACGGAACCTCTGCAACCGAATTGGAATTAAAGATAAATTTTAGATTGTCATCAGTAAGAATTTTGATAGAGGTATTGATAGCATTTTTCCTGCTTTCGAAATTTTCATAACCACTATTTTTTAAAATATTATGACCAATTTCTTCCCAAGATTGAGGTGTGAATTGAGGCAAACACTCGATTAGCATATGAATTTGAGAGCCAAGAGCTTTGGTATTATTTTCATTATCTCTTGTTGATCCTATTAAATGTCTAGAACCTGTTAGTTGTGATGGCGTAATTTTTTTTAGAGTTTGATCAGTTTTTCTTTTTGGTTTTTCGACCCAAGGTGGAATTTCAAATTTAATTGGTTCTATTACTTTTGTATTTTTGCGTACTTTTTATGATTTACTAACAAAAATCCTCATTCGCTT
>NYTF01000036.1 GCA_002683355.1 Paracoccaceae bacterium
TTTTTAAAAATAAGAACAGGAATAGGATATGATGTGCATGCCTTTGAAGATGGGAATGAACTGATATTATGTGGTTTAAAAATACCATTTAACAAATCATTAAAAGGTCATTCTGACGCTGATGTAGTTATGCATGCTATAACCGATGCGATTTACGGTGCTATAGCCGAAGGTGACATTGGCACCTGGTTTCCACCAAATGACATAAAGTGGAAAAATAGTAATTCTGAAGTTTTCTTAAAGCACGCCAATTCTCTACTCACTAAAAAAGGTTATTTAATATCAAACCTTGATTGCACGATTATTTGTGAAGAACCAAAAATACAGCCCTACACACAAAAAATGAGAATTAATATGGAAAATATTCTTCAAATTACTAAAGACCAAATTAGTATTAAGGCAACTACGACTGAAAAGTTAGGTTTTACAGGCCGCGAGGAAGGAATTGCAGTACAAGCAATTATAACAGTGCAGAAAAATGATTAGGTTAATTGGAACACTCTTTTATTTTGGTCTTTTTCCTTTCGCGCCAGGTACTGTTGGAAGTATTTTAGCAATAATTATTGGTATAATTCTTTTCAAATTAATTGGTATAATTTATTTTTGTATTTGTATCTTTTGTATATTTTTTATTGGATGGTGGGTTTGCAATAAAATTACTTTGAAAACTAAAAATAAAGATCCATCGGAGATTATAGTCGATGAGCTGGTCGGACAATGGATAACTCTGTTACCCGTATTTTGGTTTGCGGAAAAAAACTTTGAAAGTACTAATATTCCCATTTTTGAATTATTTTTAGCTTTAATACTATTTAGGATTTTCGATATTATCAAAATCGGACCAGTGAAGTGGGCCGACAATCTTACTTCTGGACTTGGAGTTATGCTCGATGATCTCTTTGCCGGAATATTATCCGCAATAATTTTATTTTTATATTTGTTAGTAACCTAAGTTATGCATTTAAGAAAAATTAATAAACTTCAAAGGCTTTGCTTGGCTAATTCTATAACCTTAAGTACTGCGGAAAGTTGCACTGGTGGAGCCTTGGCTCAAATACTGACTTCCCGACCAGGAGCCTCTCATATGTTTATGGAAGGTTTTGTTGTTTATTCAAATGAAGCAAAAATAAAAAATTTAGGTGTACTACAAAAAACAATACAAAACTTTGGTGCTGTTTCAGAAGAGGTCGCTCGAGAAATGGCTTTAAATTGTCAAAAAATAGCAAACTCTACTGTTTCTATCAGTATTACCGGAATTGCCGGCCCAGGTGGGTCAGAAAACAAACCTGAAGGTAGGGTTTGCTTTGGTCTAAAATATAATAGAACATCGATAGCAAAGACTATTGAATTTGGTGCAATAGGTCGAGAAAATGTAAGAACTAAATCTGTTAAATACGCGTTAGACCTACTGCTCGAAACCGTAACATTTAAAGTTAATAATGAAAAAGCAGAACTACTATGAAAGTCTCTGGGATATTATTCGACAAAGATGGAACTCTATTTGATTTTCAAAAAACTTGGGGGAAATGGGCAAAAATATTTCTTGATGAAATTAGTAATGGGAGTGAGAAAAATGCAATAAAATTGGGAAAGCATATTGGTTATGACTACACTATGGAAGAGTTTGAAAGTGATAGTATCGTAATAGCAGGCACACCTGATGATATCGCAAAAAAAATTTTAGAACATTTACCAACACACAATTTGAAAAAGCTAACTCAATATATGAATGAAATTGCAGAGTCTGCAGAGATAATGGCAGCAGTCCCTTTAAAGCCACTTTTAAAAGAATTAAAGTCTCAAAATATAAAACTTGGTGTGGCAACAAATGATGGAATCTCCCCGGCTCGTGCACATTTAAAGTCAGCAGAGATTTTAAATTTTTTTGATTTCGTAGTTGGATCAGATAGTGGATATGGAGCTAAACCAGGCTCAGGAATGCAAATAGAATTTTGTAGTCGCTTTAACTTAAGCCCAGAGACAGTATTAATGATCGGAGATAGTGTTCACGACTTAGTCGCAGGTAATGCAGCAAATATGATCTCTATTGGCGTTCTGACTGGCATTGCAACTGCGGATGAACTAACTAACTACGCAGATATCATACTCAACAATATTGGTGAAATTCCAAATTTATTACATAATAAAAATTTCAATTAATATAGATCATTGTTTATTAACTTCTGAAACCAAAAGTAAATCAAAACATAATTAATCCTCATATGCGACATTAAAAGTCGGTATTTTTCCTTTATAGGTTAAAAAAAATATTAACGTGTGTATAACAAACAAAAATAGGATTTTGACGTAATGGAAAGAAGACAGAGAGCTGGTGGAAGAAGTGGCAACACCCGTAGATCGAGTACTAAAACAATAGACCAAATGCCTTGGAAAATTCCAAAAATGATCGACCCTCCTATTGAGCCCTTAACAGACGAGGGCGTCTTAGATATTCACAACGGAGCAATGCGCATACTTGAAGAAATTGGTATAGAATTTTTAAATCCAGAAGCTTTAAAAATAATGAAACGTGCAGGGTGTAAGATTTCTGAGCAAAACGTAAAAATGGACCGAGAATTTGTTATGGAAATGATAAGTTTTGCTCCAGAAACCTTTGAAATAACACCAAGAAACCACGAACACAAAGTACCACTAGGTGGAAAAAATATTGCCTTTCTAAATGTAAGCTCGCCTCCTAATATCTGGGATCTCGAAAATGGAAAGCGGCCAGGTGACTTTGAAAGTTTTAAAGAGCTTGTAAAACTAACCCAGTACTTTAACTGTATTCATGGTTGTGCAGGCTATCCTGTTGAACCTATAGATATACATCCATCAGTGAGGCACTTAGACTGCCTTTTTGAGAAATTAACCCTAACTGATAAAGTCGTACACGCCTATTCTCTCGGAAAAGATCGCGTCGAAGACGTGATGGAAATGGTCAGAATAGCAGGTAATCTCTCAGAGGCAGAATTTAATTCCAAAGCACACATGTACACTAATATTAACTCGGTATCACCATTAAAACATGACTTTCCAATGCTAGAAGGGGCAATGATCCATGCTCGTAGAAATCAAGCAGTAGTAGTAACTCCGTTCACGCTGGCTGGTGCAATGGCACCAGTCACAATGAGTGGAGCTGTTACACTCTCTATAGCTGAGGGCCTGGCTGCATTAGTTTTGTTGCAGGTTGTTAATCCAGGCTGCCCAGTTATGATAGGAACCTTTACTTCAAATGTTGATATGAAAACTGGTGCCCCAGCATTTGGAACACCTGAGTATATGCGTGCCACACAAATGACAGGACAAATGGCCCGCTATTATAAAATACCGATGAGGTCATCTGGAGTATGCACATCCAATGTACCAGACGGTCAAGCAATGTGGGAGACTTCTAATTCTTTATGGTCAGCAGTGCATTCAGGAACAAATTTAGTATATCATGCCGCAGGATGGTTAGAAGGAGGACTCATCGCATCTCCTGAAAAATTAGTAATGGATTGCGAAATAATACAAATGATACAGAGGTATTGTGATGAAGACCTCATAAAAACAAAAGATGAAGATATAGCTATTGAGGCGATAAAAACTGTTGGCCCAAATGGACATTATTTCGGGGTAAAGCATACTCAGGAGCGGTATGAGACAGCATTTTACAGCCCAATAGCAAGCGACTGGAGCAATTATGAAGCATGGGATTTAAATGGCGCTACCTGGACAGCTCAAAGAGCACATAAGATTTATAAAGACATACTAGCAGAGTTTACTCCACCACCCATGAATACTGACACAAAAGATGAATTATTGGAATTTGTTTTAAAAAGAAAAGAGCAAGGAGGTGTTTCCACAGATTTCTGAAAAGTACCTAATCATCATATAATTTTGCCGCTTGCTCCTCAAAAGCCTGAACAATCTTTAGCATTGCATCATTAAATACAACTCCAATCAATGCTTGGAGAATTTTGGATTTAAATTCGAAATCTACCATAAAACTAGCATTACAGCCACCTTCTGCTAAATCAGTAAATTGCCATTGGTTGACTAGATATTTAAACGGACCATCTAAATATTTAACTTTTACCTCATTATTTTCACTAATAAGCGTAACTTCTGAAGTAAATTTCTCACGAAAGGCCTTAAATGATATTATTAAATCAGCAGTGATTATGGTATNATTATTCACATTAATTTCATTCNTAATCCTTGCTCCAGAGCACCAAGGAAGAAAATTCGAATAATTTTCTATGTCTGATACCAAATCAAACATTTGATAAGCTTTGTAAGGCATTTTTTTATTTTCAGAGTGTTTTGGCATTGATAATNTTTTAATATTTATTTTTTAATTTTTATTGTGACATTTACACTCGTTTTTCATAAAGTAGAGACNGAATGCAAGGGGGTAATATGAATCATTCTAATTATGTAATCGAGCAAATGATTTCNGCAAAGTCTATAGCTGCAAGAGTAGANGNCTTGGCCACCGAAATCTCTCANGCGTTTGANGGAACAGACAAATTGGTTGTNGTGGGTCTGCTCCGAGGATCATTTGTCTTTATCGCAGATTTGGTAAGAGAATTAGACTTACCAGTTGAGGTAGATTTTCTTGAAGCATCTAGTTACGGAAACTCCACAGAAAGCTCCAAAGAGGTCCGAATCCTAAAAGATCTACGTGGNGAAATTAAAAATCGAGATGTATTAGTTGTAGAAGATATAGTTGATACAGGACATACAATTAATCATGTATTACAACTACTAAGAACCAGGAGCCCTAAAAGGATAGAGGTTTGTGCATTATTAGACAAGCCAAGTCGTCGCGAAGTGGATGTAAAGGGTACGTGGACAGGATTTGAAATACCAGATGAATTTGTCGTCGGCTATGGAATAGATTATGCTCAAAGAAACAGAAACTTACCGTACATTGGTAAAGTTAAATTTACTGAATAGCTCACGCCAAAAGTTTAGCAATTCTTGCAGTTTGAAGCCGCTTAAAATCATCACCAGCATGATAGCTTGATCTAGTTAAAGGACTTGAGGATACTATTAAAAATCCTTTGCCAATTGCTGNTGTATACAAGCTTTTAAATTCCTCAGGTGTAACGAACCTCTTAACAGCGTGATGCTTAACAGTTGGCTGAAGGTACTGACCAATTGTTAAGAAGTCTATATCAGCCGAGCGCATATCATCCATCATTTGAGNAACCTCTTGATTGGTTTCGCCTAAGCCAACCATAAAACCTGACTTGGTAA
Source organism: Paracoccaceae bacterium (assembly GCA_002683355.1). Classification (GTDB taxonomy): domain Bacteria; phylum Pseudomonadota; class Alphaproteobacteria; order Rhodobacterales; family Rhodobacteraceae. The sequence continues at coordinate 5,245 of NYTF01000036.1, forward strand.
ACATTTTAGCATCAATCTCTTTAACCCTTTGTAAAAGTCGCAAGGAATGAAAATAGCGAGCTCCAGGCCTTACTGATGGGTATAAACTAGGNACTGTCTCNATATTATGATTAAAAACATCTGGCTTAGCTGCTACAATAGCCTCGAGTGCATTATCCTCACAGCGCAAGAANTCAGGNGTTAATATTTCTATTGTTGTATCAGGAGAGCGTTTTTTAATTGCTCTAATTGTTTTGACAAAATGTTCAGAGCCTCCATCACTTAAATCATCTCTATCCACCGAAGTGATTACAACATGNTTCAATTTCAGCTTTGAAACAGCCAAAGCTACTCTTCCAGGTTCAAAAATATCAAGATCATTTGGTTTGCCNGTTGCGATATTACAAAAGGAGCATCCTCGTGTGCAGATTTCACCCATTATCATCATTGTGGCATGGCCCTGCGACCAACACTCGCCAACGTTTGGGCAGTTTGCNTCCTCACATACCGTAACCAAGTCATTATCCCGCATGATTGATTTAGTGGTTTTATAACCCTCTGAGATAGGTGCCTTAACTCTGATCCATGAGGGTTTACGCATTACTGGATTGTCTGGCTTATTAGCTTTTTCAGGATGACGAATATTCTTTTTCTCTTTTTCTTTCATGAATTTCATATAAGCTCAAATTGTTGCTACAGCAAGTATATCAGTTTACAATTCCAATACCGAAGCGATTATCTGGTTAAATGTCTTACTTGGACGCATAATAGATTCAACTTTTTCAGCATTAGGGAGATAATAGCCACCCAAATCAACCGTTGTCCCTTGTCCTGATTTAAATTCTTCTAAAATTAAGCTTTCATTGTCTTTTAAAGCTTTGGAAACATGCTTAAAACTTGAGGCCAAATCAACGTCTAAAGCCTGATTAGCAATAGCTTCCGACCAATACAATGCAAAGTAAAAATGACTAGTTCTATTATCTTGTTGTCCAACCTTTCTCTTGGGTGATCTATTGAGATCAAGAATCTTTTGTGTTGCAATTTCGACCGCTTCACTCAAGCACAAAGCGCGCTTATTACCAGTTGACTTTGACAAAAACCTGAACGACTCCGCTAGAGCACAAAACTCCCCAAGTGAATCCCAACGTAGGTGATTTTCTTTAGCAAGCTGTTGCACNTGTTTAGGTGCAGACCCCCCTGCTCCAGTCTCAAATAAACCACCGCCATTCATTANTTTAACAATAGAAAGCATCTTAGCTGAAGTNCCCAGCTCCAAAATTGGAAATAAGTCAGTCAGATAGTCCCTTAATACATTTCCTGTAATAGCAATAACATCCTCACCTTTCCTTATTGTTTCCAATGTTAATCGAGTTGCATCACGAGGAGACAGTATTTTAAAATTTTCTGAAAAGTTATTTAAATTCATAAAGTTATCTACATATCTGATTAATTCATTATCATGCGCTCTATTTTTATCTAACCAGAATATTGCCAATGAACCCGTAATCTTTTGCCGTTCAATTCCCAACTTTATCCAGTCTAAGATTGGTNCCTTCTTAGAAGTTGAGCAACGCCATATATCACCCTCGTTGACCAAGTGCTCATGCAAAATTTCACCCGATTCTAAAATAATCTTAATCACACCCGCGTTCGCCATTTCAAATGTAGTTGGATGTGAGCCGTATTCCTCTGCTTTCTGAGCCATTAATCCAACATTATCAACTGAACCAGAAGAACGAGGATCTAGAGCCCCTGTTTCAATAAAATATTTTATTGTCTCGTCATAAATAGGCGCATAGCAACCATCCGGAATAATGCAATTGGTATCTTTTTCTTTTCCATCAGGCCCCCAGCCCTTTCCTCCTGCCCTAATAATTGCTGGCATTGAAGCATCGATGATAACATCAGAAGGCACATGCAGATTAGTAATGCCGTGATCGCTGTCCACCATATAGAGTTCAGGACGNGATTGCATCACATCCTTGAAACTCTCAACTATTTCAGCATCATCAGATATGCATTTGAAGATTTCACCAAGCCCAGAATTTGCATTTATTCCTAAGTCACTAAATTCTTTCGAATATTTTTTAAAAACAGCATCAAAAAAAACTGAAACAAANTGACCAAAGATAATNGGGTCAGANANCTTCATCATAGTAGATTTTAAATGCACTGAAAACAATATATTAAGATCATTACTTAAAGNAATTTGTTCCTGTATAAACTTCCGAAGTTTATCTATCTCCATAAAAGTTGAATCAACCACATCTCCTTCATTAAAGATAANCTCATCTTTTAAAATAGTTTGATTCCCACATGAATCATAAAAAACAATCTTAGATTTTCCAACTTGACCTAACGATATGGTTGTTGACTTCTCATTAGAGTAAAAGTCTCCATTCCCCATAGACGAAACTCGTGTCTTTGAATTAGAACTCCACACACCCATNGAATGGGGGTTATTCATCGCATATTTCTTAACCGACTTTGCCGCTCTTCGATCAGAGTTTCCCTCTCTTAACACTGGATTAACAGCAGACCCTTTCAGATTATCATATCGTAATTTTACATCACTCTCCTTCTGACTTTTTGGAGACNCTGGATAATCCGGCAATCGAAAACCTTGTTTTTGAAGCTCTTTAATCGCTGAAATAAGTTGTGGCACGGATGCTGAGATATTTGGTAACTTTATAATATTGGCGCTGGACTCCAAAACAACCTTACCAAGTAGCTCTAAATCATTACTTCTTTGTTGCGTTGCATCTAAAAAATCTGGAAATNCAGCCAATATTCTACCNGCGAGGGAAATGTCTTTGGAGCCCAGCTTCACTCCAGCAGCCTTACTGAACGCTTTTATAACTGGTAGAAGTGAAGCACTAGCTAGTTCCGGAGCTTCATCCACGATTGTATAAATAATATCNGGTTGTAATTCAGAAGACATAATAGTTTCACCCACGATAAATGAATATGCATTGCCTAGCCTGATACGATAAAAAATTAATATTTTCAATTCGTCTTTTTAGCTTAGTTGAAGAACCACAAATCAAATAAAATATTGTTGGAATCATGGGAATAAAAAACAGGTAATTTTAAACGTATTTCTTATAATGAGTGGGATTACTATTAGTCATCTCTTCTTTAAAACCGACAAACAATAGTGGGAATGCAATGACAGGAANATGAATATCAAGTCACTGCAAAGCCCACCAATTAATGATTTATTCCTTATCCTTCTAATACATCATCAGATTCCTTTTCGGCCTGATCCATCTCAAAGTCCAAACCATTTGCCGCTCTTATTTTATCTTCTATTTCCAATGCAATTTTTGGAAATTCTTTTAGATAATTTTTTACATTTTCACGCCCCTGACCAATTCTTTCGTCACCATAAGAGAACCAAGACCCAGCCTTTTCNACAATTCCAGCCTTTACCCCCAAATCGATTAACTCACCGGCTTTAGAAATCCCTTCGCCATACATAATATCGAATTCAACTTGTTTAAATGGNGGTGCTACTTTGTTTTTTACCACCTTGACCCTGGTAGCATTACCAACAACCTCATCTCTGTCCTTTAAGGCACCAATTCGTCTTATATCTAACCGAACGGAGGAATAAAATTTTAATGCATTCCCCCCCGTTGTTGTTTCAGGTGAACCAAACATAACACCAATCTTCATTCTAATTTGATTTATAAANATAACCATACATTTCGATTTGCTGATTGAGCCTGTTAACTTTCTCATTGCTTGACTCATTAATCTTGCTTGAGATCCAACTTGATGATCGCCCATGTCTCCTTCAAGCTCAGCTCTGGGCGTGAGTGCAGCTACAGAATCCACCACAACCATTGATACCGCTCCAGATCTAACCAAAGTGTCAGTAATCTCTAATGCCTGCTCACCAGTGTCAGGCTGCGAAATTAGAAGCTCATCCAGATCAACACCAAGTTTCTTTGCATAGGTTGGATCTAAAGCGTGTTCCGCATCAACAAATGCGCACACTCCACCTGTTTTTTGNTCNTCTGCAACTGCATGTAAAGTCAAAGTGGTTTTGCCGGACGATTCTGGACCATATATTTCGATTATTCGTCCCTTTGGTAAACCACCAATCCCCAATGCAATATCTAACCCTATTGATCCTGTTGAAGTGGCTTCGATATCCATTACTGCGTTATCCTGGCCAAGCTTCATAATAGAACCTTTACCAAATGATCTCTCAATTTGAGCTAATGCTGCGTCTAATGCTTTTTGCTTATCCATATTTCGTCTTTCTGATAGATCTAAAATGTCACTCATAATTTATCTCCTTATTTCATATCACTTAAATAGCTTCAATCGAAGGTTTGTTCTTGAAATGTTCTAATTACTTATGGGTACAAAAGAAGAACAAAGCAAGCACTTATTTTATAATTGTAATATATATTGAAAATGACCTATATTTTTTTTAAAACAGCTCCAAAAAATCCATCACTATCTAAAGAAGGTATTAATGACTTTTTATTTATAATTTTGAATGACTTGGAGGAAATCATTAAATCATTTATTAATTTTTCATTTTCAATATCAAGAATTGAGCATGTTATATAGACAATATGGCCGCCATCTCTCAGCAAACCAATTCCTTGTAATATTAATTTTCTTTGAGTTTTCATATAGTTAGAAAGCTTATCTTTATCTAACAGCCATTTTCCCTCTGGGTCTCTTCTCCATGAACCTGAGCCAGAACAAGGTGCATCAATAATAATTTTATCATATGGGGCCGTTAATGATACGTCATCGAGTAGTCTGATCTTTACACCTGCTCTTTTAGACCTTGTTTGGATATCTTTCATCCTCTCATAATTTACATCTGCAGCATAAAAGTGAGCCAAAACGTTTGTGTTACATGCTATTGCAAGACTTTTACCACCAGCGCCAGCACATAAATCCAATATTTTATCATTGTTATTAGTAGTAATTAATTGTGACATCAGTTGACTTCCTGCATCCTGCAGCTCAACAAAACCATTAATATAAGCCGATGATCGCATTATATTAGGAGCACCACCCAGAATATCTAACGCAGAAGAACACAACAAATTCAATTCTGCCAAAATCTTGTCTTTTAATAAGAGCACAATAGCTTTCTCACGTGAAATTTTCTTCAGATTAACACGTAGCTGCGTTACCGACCTAGTTCTTAAAATTTTTGCAATTTCACTAAAGTCATCGCCGGTTGATCTTTTTATAATTGGCACAAGCCATCCTGGGATATCTAATTTATAAATGAAATCCGAGTCTGAGAGATCCACATTAAAATCTCTTTCAATACTAGTTAACTTGCCTGGTCCGTGAGGTGAGCCATCCAACGCACCTTTCAAATCAACATTATTAAGTTTCAAATATCCAATTAATAGATTTCGGCCACTTGATCCTCCACCAGCATACTCACATGATTTTTTTTGTCGTAAGATATCAAAAATAAGATCTCTTATTTTTCGCCTATCAGATGAACCTGCAAAGCGATTTTTTACTGCCCATCTTTTCAAAATAATTTCAATTTTTACCTCAAAAGAGTACAAGTCCAAAATTTCGATAACTGACTGATATATGGAATTAGGTTTCACCGTTAGAAGTTAGGTTTTTTTGTAATTTGGGGAGTCTTGTGAAATCTCAACGTCATGTACATGACTTTCAGCCAAACCCGCATTAGATATTTTCACAAATTTACATTTCGAATTCATATCAAAAATTGACTGACAACCAGTATAGCCCATTGCTGCCCTTAATCCCCCCATTAACTGATGAACAATTGTTGAAACTGGCCCAGTATAAGGAACTCGTCCCTCAATACCTTCTGGAACCAACTTATCTGAGCTAACCTCCTCTTGGAAATATCTATCAGCGGACCCTCTAGCCATCGCACCTAAAGAACCCATTCCACGATAACTTTTGAATGATCTACCTTTATACAATATTATTTCTCCTGGACTTTCATCAGTGCCTGCAATCATAGAACCAACCATTGATAAAGATGCCCCAGCGGCAATTGCCTTTGCAAAATCACCAGAAGATTTAATGCCTCCATCAGCAATGATAGGAATATTCTTACCTTTTGCTACCTCATAACAATCATTTATCGCAGAAAGTTGCGGAACCCCAACACCAGCCACAACTCTTGTAGTGCATATCGAACCTGGACCAATACCAACTTTAATCGCACTTGCCCCTGCATTAATCAAAGATCTTACTGCCGCTCCAGTGGCAACATTACCAGCTATAACGTCTACATCAGGCCACGTGTCTTTAATTTTTTCAACTGCTTTGATTACCATTGCAGAATGACCATGCGCAGTATCAATAACTAATGCATCCACACCAGCATTTATTAAAGCTTTAGATCGATTGAAACCGTTGTTTCCAACAGTCGAGGCTGCAGCAACTCGCAACCTACCTAACTTATCTTTGCAAGCTATTGGGTTTAATACTGCCTGTTCTAAATCCTTAATTGTTAACAATCCCACTAAAATATTACCTGGCCCAACAATCAATAACTTTTCAATACGACGCTGACGCATCATCAACTTTGCTTTAATCAAATCCGATGGATCGTCAATTATTGCCAAATTATCTGCTGTCATCATCTCAGAAACAAACGTTTTTTCATCACTTTCAAATCTCATATCACGATTTGTTAAAATACCTAAAACTTGATTTTTTTTATCGACAACTGGAAATCCAGATACAGAATAATCATTCTGAAGTTTTTTCGCGTCTTTTAACGTTTGAGTAGGCAACAGTGTAATAGGTTTGTGAACGATAGCAGAAACAAAACGCTTTACTTTTTTTACCTGCTCACACTGCTCTGATATAGAAAGATTTCTATGTATTACCCCCATACCTCCTAGCTGAGCCATCGCGATTGCCATACGTGACTCCGTAACAGTATCCATCGCAGATGAAAGAAGTGGGATATTTAATTTAATTTTATTCGTTAAATTAGTTGATGTGTCTACATCTTTAGGCATTACTTCTGATTTACTGGGAACTAAAAGCACATCATCGAATGTTAGCGCATCTCGTATATCCATTTGAGACCTCTTTCTAATGCTTAACCCTTTTCCACTAATTTTAGAAAAAATAAAGGGTTAAAATAAAATATAAAAAAAACTTCAATTAACTTGAAGATAAGCTATAGCTAATTAAGCTGTGAACCTACCAACAATTATTATAATTCTTAGAATGTAACTTTAACTATAAGAGGGTACTTACATGTCAATCAATAATTATGATTCTGGCCGCTTAAACTTACCATTTGTTGGTATTTCAACATTTGCCAAAAAAAAATATCAGGAAGACTGGGACAATATCGAAGCGGAAGTCGCCATCCTTGGCGCGCCATTTGATTTTGGAACACAATTTAGGGCCGGTGCTCGTTTTGGACCAAGGGGAATTAGGGAAGCCTCAACCTTATTTTCGTTTGGACATGGGGGAGCATACGATTTCGAAGATGATGCCACCTATCTAGATGAGAATATAAGAATCGTTGATTTAGGAGATGTGGACATTATCCATACTAATACTGAACAGTCACACAAAAATATTGAAGCGGGAGTGAAAAAAATACTAAGCGCTGGTGCTTTACCAGTCATTATTGGTGGTGACCATTCGATAAATATACCTATTATAAATGCATACAAAGATCAGAAACCTTTCCATTTAATCCAAATAGATGCGCATTTAGACTTTGTAGATGAACGCCATGGTGTTAAATTCGGCCATGGCAACCCAATGAAACGAGCAAGTGAAAAGCCATACATAACAGGCTTAACACAGATTGGAATTCGAAATGTGTCATCAACAGCCAAAGAAGGTTATGAAGATGCTCAATCAAAAGGTTCAGACATTATTTCGGTCAGGCAACAACGCAAATTAGGTGTTTTAAAAACAATTAAACGTATAAAAGGTAGTAAAAGGGTTTATGTGACGATTGATATTGATGCATTCTGTCCTTCAATTGCCCCCGGAACTGGCACTCCCAGTCATGGAGGTTTTTTATATTACGAAGTTTTAGAAATGCTTCAAGAAATAAGTAAAAAACATGAGGTTATTGGTGTAGATTTGGTAGAAGTAGCTCCCGATTATGATCAAAGTGGATCTACATCAATTCTTGCAGCCCAGCTACTAATGAACTTCATTGGATTTATATTTTTTAATAGGTAAATAACTGAGATTATTATACAATATCCAAACCTCGAAAACCTGTCGCAATTACAAATTTTTCTGAGCTATCAGCACGACTTGCATTGGGCTTGAAATGAGAAACTTTTTTAAAGGCCTTCTTTAGCATGGCTTGCAAATTTCCTTCTGCACCACCAGCCAACACCTTAGCAACAAAAGTTCCACCATCATCCAAAATATCAAAAGCCAAGTAGGCTGCAGCTTCACACATAGTAATTATCTTCAAATGGTCAGTTTGTTTATGTCCAGTGCTAGACGCAGCCATGTCAGACATAACTACATCCACCTTTCCATTAACTATTTTTTTTATTTTCAGATCGGCATCAACAGCTAAAAAATCCAAAACATAACTTTCAGCTCCTAAAATTGGTTCAATCTCTTGTAAATCCACACCAATAATCCTACCTGTGGCTTTGTTAAGCCTTTCATTATTTGAATTAATTTTAGGCACGGCCACTTGAAGCCAGCCACCTGGAGCGCATCCGAGATCAACTACAGTTTTCCCAGGTATTAGAAATTGAAATTTTTCATTAATTTCTAGTATCTTGTAAGCAGCCCTACCCCGAAAGCCATCTTTCTTCGCCCTTTGGACATATGGATCGTTCAATTGCCTTTGAAGCCATCTCGTCGAACTAATCCGCCGGCCTTTTGCAGTTTTAACTTTAACTAATAATTCTCTTTGTCCACGACCAGAACTTGATTTTATTTTTTTCATTTTTTTAACTAACTTTTGTTTTCTTTGGGCATTAAAGAAAAAAGAACCCCTTCTCTTAAGCCTCGATCCGCAATAGATAGCTTATTAGTGGGCCAAAGCCTCAAAAGCGTTTGCAAAATAGCTGCTCCAGACATAATCAACTCCTGCCTATCTTTTCCTATTGATACGTCCTTTAACCTTCCTTCAGGCCCTAATGACAGATAACTTTGTATTACATCTTCAATTTGACTTGCAGATAGCTCAAGACCATCAACTTTATTTCTATCATATTTTTTTAATTTCAAAAATGAAGATGCAATCGTTGTTATTGTACCAGAAGTTCCGATCATTTGGAACTTCTGAGTGGGTTGGTCTAATAAATTCTGGTAAGGTAAAAAGCTATATAAATTTTCTTCAAAATGACATGCCATTAAAGCAAATTGTGCCAAATCACCTTCGACATCTTTGAATTGATCCTTTAAGGTAGCAACACCCAATGGGACAGATATCCAGTCAATCACCTCAGCCCCAAATTCATCGTGCACGCCCTTAAGATTAGGCTTAATCGCCGAGAGCGCTTTCCGTCTCAAGCTTGGCTTGACCTTCGTTAAATTAATCCAAATTAACTCAGTTGATCCACCGCCAATATCTATGACAAGAATTTGATCTGCCTCTTCATCAATTAGTGGTGAACAACTTATAACAGCTAGCCTAGCCTCCTCACTAGTTGGAATAATTTCAAGAGCCAANCCAGTCGTTTTTTTTACCTGTTCTATAAAATAATTCGAATTTTCNGCGCGTCTGCACGCTTCAGTTGCAATTAAGCGCATTTTTTTTACTTGATGGTATTCAAGTTTTCTTTGGCATATTTTTAATGCGGAGATTGCTCTTTTCATTGCTCCATTAGATAATTTTCGCGATTCTTCTAATCCAGAACCAAGATTTACTGATTTTGAAAAACTATCAATAATTCGAAAATTATTATTATTAGGNCGAGCAATCAACATTCTACAACTATTAGTCCCAAGATCTAAAGCCGCATAAGCATGAGNCTGTTCCGTTGGGGTTTTTATTGAAGGTGCTGATGACATATTGATCAATTCATTTACACAAATTATTATTAAATTACGATTAATTTATATCTAGATTCTATCTATAGATATCAAATCGCGCAAGCCATGAGCATTTAATTTAAAAATAAAGATTTCAGGCGTCGTTAATTGAAACTTGAGTGTCGAAAATAAGCCGAAAAAATCAAGTATAGTGCATAAAAGCAAATCAAGAAAAATAAGGTTAGAAAATGCCAAATCTAATAATAGTGTATTGGAGAGACATTCCCGCGCAAGTAATTGTGGGTAAAGGTCGAAAAGGTACTAAAATTCAATTATCAGAACGTTTTGAGCAAGCTATAGACAGATGCGCCATGAAAATTGATGCAAAAGATACAGACAGTTATCTTGCTGAGTGGCGAAAAGGAGAACCGCAAGCAATGGATGGCAGCCAAGAGGAAATTGCTGAGACTGAAGCTAATCGACTGGAAGAGCTTTATGATAACAATACCTTAAAAGAATTAATTAAAAACGATGGCTGGAAAAATGGACTGGATACCTAATGTCTTTATTAAATATATTTAACTCAAAACAAGAAATAAAAGACACGANCAACGATTTAAAATCGTTTCTTGATGATTTTTCAGTTGAAGTCATGCCACGTACAGCGGCAAAAATAGATAGTTTTGAAGACTTACTACCAAGCGGCGCTAGAGTTTATGTTGCGCATCTTGAAGGAGTGAAGTTTAACGAAATGCTGCATACAGCAAAAAGACTGAAAAATGAAGGTTTTGAAGTTATCCCACATTTTCCAGCAAGAATAATTAAAGATAAACTAATGCTAGAGGATTGGATCTCAAAATANCAAAGTGAAGCAAATGTTAATCAAGCTTTGCTTCTAGCAGGTGGAATAANTAAACCATATGGCGCTTTTGAAAATTCAATGCAATTGGTTGAAACAGAATTATTTAATAAATATAAATTTAAAAATTTATATTTTGCTGGACACCCTGAAGGGAACAAAGATATTGACCCTGACGGATCCTCAAGAAACGTCNACGATGCNGTTTTATGGAAACAAAACTATAATGAGAGAACAGATATAAAATTAGCTCTAACAACTCAATTTTGTTTTGAAGCAAATCCTGTAATAAGATGGGCAAATGAGTTAAAGAAAAACGGTGTAGATATACCGATTCATATTGGAGTTGCTGGGCCTGCAAAACTACAAACTTTAATTAAATTTTCTATTGCATGTGGCGTTGGACCTTCATTAAAGGTACTTCAAAAAAGAGCAAAGGATGTAACGAAATTACTACTACCTTTTGAACCTGATATTTTTCTTGAAGAACTAGCATTACACAAAAAANATAACCCATCATTTAATATTACAAATATTCACTTTTTTCCACTTGGCGGAATCAAAAGTACCGCTAATTGGATCAAAAATGCTAGAAATTAAATTTTAACTTTATATTTAAGAGACTCTCAATGACTAGAACAATTGTAGAAAGCAAATCTAAAACAGCTATTATTGGATTTGATCAACCATTTTGTGTTATCGGTGAAAGAATAAATCCAACTGGTAGGAAAAAATTAGCCGCAGAGCTAGAAAATGGGGATTTTTCTACCGTTGAAAAAGATACACTTGAGCAGGTTAAAGCTGGGGCAACTATGCTGGATGTGAATGCTGGTGTGGTATATAATTCAAATCCTAATCCTAACGAAACAGAACCACCTCTGATGGTAAAGATGCTGTCATTGGTACAAGAATTAGTTGATATACCTCTTTGCATTGATAGCTCTGTACCGGCGGCTCTAGAAGCGGGCTTGGCTGTTGCCGAAGGACGTCCATTACTAAATTCTGTAACAGGAGAAGAAGAAAGACTAGAAGCAATTCTACCTTTGGTAAAAAAATACAATGTTCCTGTTGTAGCTATTTCTAATGATGATACTGGAATTTCAGAAGATCCAAATGTACGATTTGCAGTTGCAAAAAAAATTGTAGAACGTGCATCAGATTTTGGCATTCCCGCCCATGACATAGTGGTTGATCCATTGGTAATGCCAATCGGAGCAATGGGAACCGCTGGTCTTCAGGTCTTTGAACTAGTGCGAAAATTAAGAAATGAATTGGGAGTAAACACTACTTGTGGTGCGTCAAACATTTCATTTGGACTTCCAAATAGGCATGGGATCAATAATGCCTTTTTGCCTATGGCAATTGCTGCTGGAATGACCTCAGCTATCATGAATCCAGTTACTTTAGCAGTTTCAAAAAAGCAACTTGAACAAAAAAAGTTAAATTTACGTGAGGCGGGTATTATTGTTCCAGATAACTTCGATGATAACTTGTTAGCAAAGATAACTGGTATGGGCTCCACCGTGAGTTCACCAAGCAAAGAAATGGAAGCAATCAATGGTGCAAACTTTCTTATGAATAATGATCCAAATGGTGCTAAGTGGATCAAATCAAATAAGATCGAAGGGGCAAATCAAGGGGCTAGAGGAAGACGTGAGGGAAGGCGAAGAAGATAAAGATGAATTTTGCAAACAAGTTCTTGTTACGACTGCATTGAGCAACTATTGTTAAAAGTATTCTTTAACAAATAATAAAGGTGCACTGAATGATCACTCGTTATTCTAGGCCTGAAATGGTTAAAATCTGGTCACAAGAAAGTAAATTTAAAATTTGGTATGAAATAGAAGCTCATGCATGTGATGCCATGGCTTCATTGGGGATAATTCCAAAAAAAAATGCTGATGCTATCTGGAAGGCTAAAAATGTCACTTTTGATGTTAAAAAAATTGACGCAATAGAGGCAGTAACAAAACATGATGTAATTGCCTTTCTAACTCACTTATCAGAAATAGTTGGTGCAGAAAATGCTCGGTTTGTTCATCAAGGAATGACGTCATCAGATGTTTTAGATACCTGCTTTAATATCCAATTAGTTAAGTCCAGTGATCTTCTTATGGATGGATTAGATAAGCTTTTAAATACGCTGAAAAAACGAGCATACGAACATAAAGATACATTAAAAATTGGAAGAAGTCACGGTATTCATGCTGAGCCAACGACAATGGGTTTAACTTTCGCCAGGTTCTACGCTGAGATGAAGCGCAATAAAACCAGATTAACTAATGCTAAAAATGAAATATCAACTGGAGCAATCTCTGGAGCCGTTGGAACGTTTGCAAATATTGATCCGTATGTGGAAGAGTATGTTTGCCAAAAACTTGGATTAGATATCGAGGATATTAGCACACAAATTATTCCGCGTGACCGGCATGCATCATACTTTTCAACTCTAGGTGTTATAGCGTCCTCAATCGAAAATATTGCGACTGAAATTAGACACATGCAAAGAACTGAAGTGTTAGAGGCCGAAGAGTTCTTTGCAAAAGGGCAAAAAGGATCAAGCGCAATGCCTCATAAGCGCAATCCAGTCTTATCAGAAAATTTAACTGGCTTGGCTCGTCTTGTGAGGATGTCAGTAATCCCCGCCTTAGAAAATGTAATCACATGGCATGAAAGAGATATTTCTCATTCTTCTGTTGAAAGAAATATAGGGCCTGATACAACAATAACGTTAGATTTCGCGATTAATAGGCTATCAATGGTGGTTGAGAATTTAATAATATACCCAGAGCAAATGTTGAAAAATTTGAATCAATTTAAAGGGCTAGTTATGAGTCAACGCGTCCTTCTTGCACTAACGCAATCAGGTGTCTCTCGCGAGGAAAGTTACAAGATTGTTCAAAAAAATGCGATGAAGGTTTGGGAAAGTAATAAGGATTTTATGACAGAGTTATTAAATGATAAAGAGGTATTAAATTATCTAACAGAAGATCAAATTAGAGATAAATTCGATATGAATTACCATACAAAACATGTAGATACTATTTTTAAACGAATATTTACCTAAAGGCTCTATCAATTTTTTTAATAACACGATTCAAATACACACATTGTCGTCAATTTAGTTGCCCATACATCGACCATAAGATACTAATAAATAGTAGCATTAATAAAGATTGGCTGAAACATGGCACGTGGTAAAAAAATATACGAGGGAAAAGCAAAAACTTTGTATCAAGGCACTATACCCGGAACTCTTATTCAATACTTCAAAGACGATGCTACCGCTTATAATGCGAAAAAACATGCAATAATATCTGGAAAAGGGGTTTTGAATAATCGTTTATCTGAATTTTTTATGGCCGGTCTGAACAACATAGGCATACCAACACATTTTATAAAAAGATTAAATATGCGGGAACAACTGGTTAAATCTGTAGAGATTATTCCTCTAGAGGTTGTTGTTCGAAATTATGCGGCTGGCTCTA
>NYTF01000037.1 GCA_002683355.1 Paracoccaceae bacterium
AATGCTGCTCGTAATTTAGTCCAAAAACCATCAACACCATCCGATGAATATAATTCACTACCACCTGGATAAAAGCCCGTCACAGCTCGATCATATTCTAAAGGAATTACAGTCAAATCAGCAGACATAATTTTATTTAATATATCTGAATACTTTTCACCCCACTCATTATCATTTCCACGACCAGTATACGGGCCAGGTTTATCGATAGATGGATGGAAAGGCTGTATACATTTTTCAGAACCACCCTCTCTCTCGATAAGATCTATAGCATACTCTTTTGGATCCCAATCCAATTGGCGCACGACAGCGCCTTGATCTCTGATCAACCATTCATCATTAATTTGGTTATTTATTGCATGGCAATCTGCAATCACTCTATATCGTAATTTCTTACCTGAAGCTTTTCCATACACACCATCACCAAGATGTGTTGCAGTGGTTAAAATTCTATGCGAAGAAAGCATCCCCTCTTCCGGAGACCCAGACCAAATAACGTCCTCGCCCAAAAGTCTCCGATCAGGAAATTCAGCCAACGTTGACATTGTTGCTGCTATAACTCCCTCATTCCCAAAAACGATTGAACCAGGTGACCTCACAGGGATATCTTTAGANTAATAATGGTTTAAAGTTTCTATTCCTCTGTCTTCCCAAATTTCCTTTGTAATACCGATGATAAAATCAGGTAAATCTGTAAATTTTTTGTTAAAACCTTTCATTTTTCCACCCTTCTGGAATTCTAGCTGAGTTCCTAACTATCAATGGCCCATCTATTGCAATGCGTCTTGGGTTTTTTACTTTATTTTCAATTTGATCAATTAGAATTGAGACTGTCTCCTCAACCATTTGAGTTGCTGGCTGTCGAACTGTTGTTAACGAGTATGCCGCCCAGCNAGCGGCAGAAACGTCATCATAACCAACTAATGAAACATCTTCTGGCACGTTCAGACCTAACTCTATTCTTAAGACATCCATAACTCCGATAGCCATATGATCATTTGCCACGAAGACTGCATCAGGGAAATTATTTCTATTGAACATTCGACGAGCTGCTTCACGTGCTTGCTCAATTTCAAAATTTCCAACCTCTCTTGAAAACAGTTTTAGACCAGCTGAATTTAATCCACTAATAAACCCTGTTTCNCGATCACGTTGTGTTGAAGCCCCTTCCCAACCCGCAATATGCGCTATTTTTTTATGTCCACCATCAACTAAAAACTCTGCTATCTTTCGACCACCACTCACGTTATTCGAGCCAACTGCAGATAATCTATCATCATCTTGGCTACGATTAAATAAAACGACTGGAACATCTGCTTTCTGGCATTCACTGGCCAAATCAGATGACATCGCTACAGACGCTAAAACAATACCATCTACTTGATAATCTAATATTTCATGTAAAACTTTATCAATATTTCCTGAGGTTTGAGAAGCCATAAATATCAAGACATGGTAACCCTTCTCTTTTAATTGATTGGACAATCTCTCTAATGCGTCAGGATAAAAAAGATTATCTAAGTAAGCCACAACTAGACCGATCATTCGACTTTTACCTGACACCATTGCTCGAGCTAAAACATTTGGTCGATAACCAAGATCTTTNGCTGCTTCACGCACTCGATCACTTGTACGCTTAGAAGCGGAAGCGCCAGGAGTAAAAACTCGACTGACTGCTGACTGACTTACACCAGCTTTTTTTGCCACTTGCAAAGAGGTCACTTTTTCTAAGGTCATTTATCCTGCCGTCCAACCTCCATCGATCATCATAGATGATCCCGTAACCAAGGCCGAAGCATCTGATGCCAGATAAATAACTGCCCCCATAATATCATCAATCTCACCAACACGATTTAATTTAATTTTACTTAGCACCCACTCTTTTTTAATTGGGTCATCTAAAGTACTCTCGGTCAGGGCTGTTTTTATAAAGGTAGGACAAATAGTGTTCACCCTAATTTTTGAAGAACCTAGTTCTATGGCCATTGCTTTTGTAAAGCCTTCAACAGCAAATTTAGATGCACAATATACAGCCCGTTCCAAACCTCCAACATGTGCCATTTGACTAGAAATATTTATCAACGAACCTGGTTTACCCAAATGCAGCAATTGCTTTGCTACCGATTGAGTAAGAAAGTATGCTCCACGTAAATTAACATTCATCACTTCATCAAAATCTTCCAAACTAGTGTCAATCATCTTTGTGTGACGTGCCAAACCTGCGCTGTTAACAAGGATGTCAAAAGGTCCGTTTTCCTCGACTAAATTTTTAGTATTTTCCACGTCTGAAATATTCATTTCAAGACATTTTGTTTTCCATCCTTTCAAGCTCATTTCATCTGAAACNTGGATTAAAGTTTCTAACCTCCGAGAAGCTATCGTAACAAACGCTCCTTTAGAAGCCAAAGCACAAGCACATGCCATGCCTATTCCTGATGAAGCACCTACCACTAATGCTTTTTTTCCAGTTAAATTGAAAGATGGCGTTTCTGGGAGAACAATCACGTCAATACCTTTCAAAGCCAATTTTTCTCATGAGAGATAATAGAAATTTGTTTATCTGAAAAAAATTGTGCGCTGTTGGTGTTTGAAACTCACATAAATAAATTTGAGTTTTATNNANAAATATCATTCAGCTGCCTCACCATATCCAATATTTTTTCCACCATATCTACGTACTCTCAGATTGCATTGTTCTGCATGTCCTATAAAGCCTTCTAAAATACAGAGACGAGAACCATACTCCCCGATCATTACTGCGGCTTCGTCGGTCAANATCCTCTGGTAAGAATGTGTTTTTAAGAATTTACCCACCCACAATCCGCCAGTATACCTTCCCGCTTTTTTTGTTGGTAAAGTATGGTTAGTTCCAATAACTTTATCCCCATTAGATACATTTGTTCTTGCTCCAAGAAATAGTGCTCCATAGCTAGTCATATTGTCTAGAAACCAATTGTCACGATTTGTCATGACCTGAACATGTTCTGAAGCTATCTCATCCGCTACACTTAACATCTCATCATAGGAGTCACATAGAATTACTTCGCCATAGTCTCTCCAACTTACCCCAGCAGTATCAGCAGTTGGTAAAATACGCAAAATACGTTCTATCTCAGTGAGAGTCTCCTCTGCCAATTTTTTCGAATTAGTCACAAGAACTGCCGGTGAGTTGTAACCATGCTCCGCTTGTCCAAGTAAATCGGTTGCGCAAAGTTCTCCATCTACAGTATTATCCGCTATAATCATTGTTTCCGTAGGACCTGCAAAAAGATCAATTCCAACTCTACCAAATAATTGACGCTTTGCTTCCGCCACGAACGCATTTCCTGGACCAACAAGCATATGTACTGGCTCGATACTTTCTGTCCCAATAGCCATCGCCCCAATAGCTTGAATACCACCAATCACATAAATTTCATGAGCTCCACCAAGATGCATTGCCGCTACAACAGCCGCATTCGGTTGCCCATTAAATGGTGGTGTGCATGCAACAATTCTGGGAACCTTTGCAACGGACGCAGTGGCAACCGACATATGAGCAGAAGCAACCATTGGAAATTTTCCAGCTGGCACATAACAGCCTACCGATTGAACAGGAATATTNTTGTGCCCTAAAATTACGCCAGGCAGAGTTTCCACCTCAACATCTGTCATTGACGCACGTTGGATCTCNGCAAACTTTCGAACTTGCTCTTGAGCAAATTTGATGTCACTCAACTCTCTTTCTGTCAAAGTGCATAAAAGAGCATCAATTTGTTCATCAGATAATTTAAACGAAGTTGGGCTATAATCATCAAATTTTTCACTTAGCATTCTAACTGCCTTGTCGCCGCCATTTTCAATNTGCTTTAAAACATTCTCAACAATNTCTTTGGTCTTTTGATCTTCATTTTCTTTTTCTNTTATTGATTTTCCAGATTTTAAATACTTTGCCATAAGTTATCCTTCTAAATCAGAGCTTGGTGCCTGACATAAATTCTCATCATATTTTTCCCAGCCTTCGCCATTAAAACAATCTGTACCCAGTTGTTTCAATANATATGGAAAATCAACCATCACCCAATTATCAGTAATTTTACCATCTTCAACTTTCCAAAAATCCATATACTTTATATGNACTTTTTTACCAGTTGCTGGGATTCCCATAAATTCTCCAGAATGAATAGCTTCTTGTTGGCCAAACGCCGCAGCCCACTCTCCCATAAATAACCTAGCTTCGTCAGTACAGATTTTATCAGAAAAAGCAGCCTGAAAAGGTTTTTGCCAATTATCTTGGAATTCTCTCAATCCATTTTTGGTGCCACAACCTGTGTTCCCCATCCAGTTAAAACTCTTATCAAAAAAATCCCCTATGTCAGCAATACGATGGTCATTTAATCCGTCCACCATGCTTTCTACTACTCTACGAGTTTCGTTTGTCTTTGACATATCAGTATTTTTCGTAAGGACGGCTTGATCAGGACGAGAACCTTTCATTCAACCAACCTCTTTTTGAAAAGTGACACCAGAATTGATGTCAAAAAGATGGCATTTATTTAAAGGTATACTNACATCGACTATATCACCTATTTGCACACGGTAATCTTTATTCGCTTTGATAGAAATCAATTGATTGTTAGTTTTGACAGTTACCATTGTAGCATCTCCTAANAACTCAAAAGAATAGACCTTTGCACTTAATTCTGATTTTTCCAAAACAACTTTAGCATCTTCAGCTCTAAAACCTAATATCACATCTTCATTTTTATCCTTTGATAATCCCTTAATCGATATTCCATCTGTATTGAAAGTACCGTTATTCAAATTACCTTTTATTAAATTCATAGCTGGTGATCCGATAAAGCCAGCCACAAAAGTATTTGATGGGTTTTCATATATTTCTGAGGGACTCCCAACCTGTTGAATCTTACCTTGATTCATAACCACGACCCGATCTGCCAAGGTCATCGCTTCAATTTGATCATGAGTTACATAAATGGTGGTGGTAGACAACTCGTGCTGTAGGTTTTTGATCTGAGCACGAGTGGAAATTCTTAATTTAGCATCTAAATTTGAAAGTGGCTCATCCATTAAAAATACTCTAGGTTCACGAACAATTGCTCTTGCTAAAGCCACCCTTTGACGTTGCCCACCTGACAGTTCTGAAGGCTTTCGGTCGAGAAAGTCTGATAATTCAACCATTGAGGCCGCTTTTAATACTCGCTCTTTTTGATTTTTTTCATCAATTTTTCTAACTTTTAAGGGAAACCGAATATTTTCAAAAACTGTCATATTTGGATATAAAGCATAAGATTGAAACACCATTGCCACGTCACGATCTTTAGGATCCAATTCGTTGACTAACTTATTATCAATCCAAATTTCACCTTCAGTGCCATCCTCTAATCCCGCTATCATTCTCATTGTTGTNGTTTTACCACATCCAGAAGGACCCAATAGTACAAGAAATTCTTTATCTTTTATCGTTAAATCAAAGTTATCAACACCAATAAAATCGCCCCAACGCTTGGTTAAATTTTTTAATTTAATTTCAGCCATAAGTTTTAATCCTGTTTAATCTAAATCACACTAGACAATTGATATATGAGTCGGCAAGATAATTTTGCATTCGTATGCAAAACTGGAGTAAATAATGAAAATTGATGCTCATCACCATCTGTGGGATTTAGAAAAAGTAAACTATCCGTGGCTAATGGCCAAGGGTGAAAGAAGGTTTTTTGGAGACCCNTCCAAAATACAAAGAAATTATCTCTGGCGTGAGTTTTCAAATGATGCAATGANCCATGGGTTTCAAGGATCTGTACATATTCAAGTTGGGGCCAATGACCCACTCGAGGAAGCAAAATGGGTAGACACTATTAATAGCCAAACAAAATGTTGGCCAATAGCTCAGGTAGCATTTGCTGACTTAGCTGATAAAGATTTAGAACATTATCTGGATGAACTTTTAAAGTTAAAAACAGTTAAAGGCATTAGGCAGATAATNGGCAGAGCCCCAGAGGAAAATTCTTTGTCCAATATAAATAAGTTATTAAGTAATCCTAAGTTTCTAAAGGGATTAAATATAATTTGTGAACGTAACCTAACATTTGATCTGCAATTGATACCTGAACTTATGGAATTAATTTCGCCAATATTAAAAAAGGTACCAAACTTGGATATTGTGCTTTGTCACGCTGGATCACCCTATAATCGAACAAAAATGGGCTTAGAAGATTGGAGTGACCGCCTTAAAGACTTGTCTAATCAAAGTAATATATTTTGCAAGTTATCCGGATTGGGTATGTTTGACCATAACTGGACAAAAAATACTATTTCACCAATTGTACAAACCGTCTTAAACCAATTTGGAGCAGAAAGAGTGATGTTTGGCTCTAATTTTCCTGTAGACTCAATAACGTCAAGCTACAACGAACTTATTTCAGCCTATGAAGAAATTTTCGAAAACTATACTGCCGAAGATCAAGCAAAAGTATTTGGACTGACTGCCAAACATTTTTACTCGATTAATTAGGATTTATAAGGATGAAGAATTAGAATTTGAAACAGCTCTTTTCAGCAGGTCTACGCCCAACTGGTTCCAAAAATGCAATAGGTCTATAAATATCCAGTTTTCCGTTAACTTGTCTTCGTGACGCCGGTAGATGTCAATCACTCTCATATCAGCAGCTTTGTCCGATGCGGGCATACCCATAAACCCACCAGCTGGCCTTAACGTTAAATTTGGCCAACCAAAGAAGCCTCCAAANTTTCCTTCAGACATTCTACAAATATGGCCATTAAAATGTTTATCAGTTAAACCTTCTCTAAAAGGACCCGAATGCTGTTTTGCATACCTTTCAATTGTATAAGTAGCTCCAATACCTGCTGGTCCCCACCATATCATATCATCATTCCAAGAGCGCGCTAATTCCGTCACTAATGGCTCCTCTTTTCCGCCGCTCCAACTTTTTATATCCTGAACCATAAAATCAATAGCTTCTAAAGTCTTTTTTGATTCCCGCTCATCTTGGATTTCAAACATCAAACCATCATGGTGCAACGGGCCTGGTTGAACAAGGTGTGCTGCGGTTTGAGACTTAAACGGGTTTATTCCAACCTGCATCATGAGATGGGGTATATCAAAGTACATCGCAGTTTCACAAATTTTATTATTTTCAACTCTGTTAAATTCGCAATATCTGAGGAAGACCATTTTTCCTGTAGGTGGAATCCCCAACCAATGACTATCAAACAAGCCCATTATGTGCCCCATCGAAACAACCCAAACTCCACCCATTTCAAGCGAGTTATCACCTGCCATAAAAATATCCATTCGGCGTTGGCTACGTGTTATTGCCTGCTTAAATGGAATCCAAAACTTATGGATCACTTCATCGCCTGAATGCATTTCATGAAATGGATGGAACCCTCGCCACAAATAATCTTCATCCACATATTTATGAATAACTTGTGAATGTTCAGGTCCAACTGCCACATCTAATTCACTGTAGTATTTAAGAATTAATTCTTTTTGATTTTGATAATCACTCATTTTTCACCTAGTTAATACTATCGTAAAATATCTATAATAATAAAAAAAATTTATCCTTTTACCGCACCAGCAGTTAAACCACTTACAATTTGCCGTTGAAAAAACATTACTAAAATAAATAAAGGTAATGTAGCCGACACAACAGCAGCAACAGCAAACATAATATTTCCTTTGACTTGAGTAGATCCTAAGAAACTATTAATTTTTGGAATCATTGTCTGGTTTTCCTGTGACAANAATAACGCTGTTACGGTGAAATCATTGTACGCTAAAAGAAAAGAAAACAATCCAGTAGTTATCACTCCTGGCCACATTACTGGGATGATTACATGTCGAAATGCTTGAAATCTGGTACACCCATCAACCATGGCACTTTCGTCCATCTCTTTTGGAATATTNAAAAAGAAAGAATGTAACATCCACAATGTAAATGGCTGATTTATAGCCACCATGACGATGATGGTTGTTGGTAGATGACCCCATAAATTCCACTGAAAAAATGGAAGAAGGTATCCAGAAACTAAAGTTATGTGCGGCATAGCTCGAAAGATTAAGGCTAACATTAGTAACCAAAACGCATACCGATATCCTGACCTAGCTAAAGCATACCCACCTAAAGTACCTAAAGTTAATGAAATTATCACAACAGATACGACAACAATCGAAGTATTTATAACTGAGCGCCAAAATTCTTGTTCAATCCATGCCCCTTCATAACCGGTGCCAGTAAATGTACTTCCAGTTTCAGCCAAAGTCTTGATGCCAAAAATCGCATATTTCCAATCTACTTTAGAAAAAAAGTCCGCTTCNACCTTGAAGCTCCCCCAGAAAGTCCAAAGAAATGGAAATACTGCTACAGTCAACCAAAGAAGGACAAAAACAACTAACACCAATGTTAAAATTGTTGGCCGTTTTTGAGATTTNACATTCATAAGCTAGCCCTTAAACAGTTTTCGAGTTAAAATCTCGCCATGTCCTAATTAATATAGGTACGAGCAGTACCCCAACACCTATTATTGTCAGCATTGAGGTAGCTGAAGCAGAGCCAAAATATTGTATTTCTCCACCTCTTAAATCATTATAAATTATCCAAGATAAGGACGTTGCATTAGCTTGAGCCGAAAATCCAATAATTGGTTCAAATACCCTAAAATTATCCATCAACAAGATCAGAGTAATGAATACTACTAATGGCATTATATATGGAATAACGACGTACCAGATACGTTGCCAACGATTAGCACCATCAATCATTGCAGCCTCAATAGTATCTTCTGGCACTGTTTGAAGGCCCGCATAGAAAACAATGAACGAAAATGGTATTGAACCCCAAATCCCATAAACCATTAACATCAACCAAGTCAAAGGTTTTGAGGCTTTTAATGATAAGGAACTATCATTGAAAATTCTTTGCAGAGTTGAGCCAATGATACCCTCAGCATCAGTCATCCAAAACAAGATTAAGGCACCTATCAAAGGTGTTACTATCATAGGCAATAAAGACATGAAGATGGTGGGGCCTTTTAATATTTGCGGAAGTGAATTGACGCCTAGAGCAATAAATAAACCAATCACAATAACGAAAGGAGTCACACAAAAAGTATAAGTTATTGTAAATAACAGGGCCTTATAAAAAGGCAAGTTAAGCAATTTCTTAAAGAAACTTGAGATATTTGGAGAGCTATCCCAAGCAATTCTTACCTCTTCAAAAGCGAGATGGTTTCGGTTTGTATAAGTATTGAAACCATTAAATTTTCCAAGCGGTTTATCTTTTCGAATTTGCTCGGTTGCCTCCGCGTCAACTGAAACTTCTATTTTACANCCAAAGGGGCCACAAACCTCTGCTTCAATTAACACTTTGTCATGTTTGATAAATAATGATTGAGTAAAAACTGAGATTATTGGCAGAGCAATAAATAGTACCATTGCAGCTAACGAGGGTAGAATAAACCACATNAAGGTGCGATGTTTCATAAATAATACCCGCTTAAAGTACTGTNCTGCTTTTAAAAAAATAACGAAGTTAAAGGGAGAGGATTAAACACCTCTCCCTTTATTTATGATTAGTCTAAAAAGCCTTTTTCAATTGCTGCGGCTGTATATGCCGCTTCAATATCGGATAAAGCTTGCTCTGCACTTTCACTTCCCTGCAAGAATTCAGCAAGTTCAGCTCCAGCTGCGCCATGTAAAGTACCCATAAATGGAAGCATTGGATATGGCCCTGTACCGTTTGCCGCAGTTGCAGTTACTCCCGCAGAAGCTGCGCTAGGTTTGTAGCCATCAATTAACCAAACAGCCAAATCATTGTTTGCCATGACCATTTCCTTCGAAATGCCATTCATCATAGCTACAAAAGAAGCCTCAGCATCTACATCAGACACATTAGTTGCTATTGAAAAACCATCCCACCATAAAGTAGAACTTGGTCTTGGACCATTACCTAAGAATGGCGCAGAAGCCACTGCAGTGGTAGAAGTAATTGCTTCAGTAGATCCTTCATCGTCCATTATAGGTCCGGCACGAGTTCCCCAGAAATTTGCTAACGCCAAATCTCCAGCCTCCCATAAGGCCTGAGTAGCATCAGAGTTAAATGTTAAAAAGTCTGGGTTAGAGTATTCTGTTAATGCCTTCATCATATTCAATGTGGCAATCCCATGCTCGTTATTAATACTTACTTCAGCAGTTCCAGGCTTAAAGAAGTCCGCGCCAGTACCCATGTACATATTAACGAATTCTTCTCCTAAATTCCAACCTGGAGCCGTGTTGAAAGCAAACGGGTGCTCCATCAATCCAGCACCTTTTATAGCCTTGGCTGCTGCTAACACTTCTTCATATGAAGTTGGTGCATCAAGCCCAACTTTTGCAAGAATATCTGTACGATAAAATAAATGTTGAGCATTTGCCATAAATGCAATTGCCATGATTTTACCATCTACTGTTACTAGCTGGTGTTTTTGTAAAGATGCGCCGTGCTTAGCAACTAGATCATCAAGTGGTCTAACCAGACCTTCTCCCATTAAAGGAACAAGAGAGCTGTTTGCTAGAAGTACAACTGAGTATTCTGCAGGGTTAGCAGTTAAACCAGGAACCTGAAGGCTGTTATGCTCTTTCGAATGGTTTTTTGACATTGTCACACCACCACCCGCNCATTCTTCNGCAGAAGAAACCACTGCACGTAAAGCTGGAAAGTCATTTGCTAGGACGCTTACATGCCCACCTGCAAGACCACATCCAGCATTGGCGATAGTTGTACTGCCAATTATTAAAGCAGCAGATNCAACTATTGATTTAAATTGAAACATTTATATTCCCCCGTGGAAAAAGCAGCGCAATCTTACTGCTTTGATTAATTTACTAATTTCTAAATGACTTCGACACGATCGAATCGAAATACATTTGCATACGAATGCAATTTACGCAGCGAATTAACAAAAACGCAATATAAATATNATAAAAAAACAAATTTTTTTGTAATTTGAAAATTCAACTTTTGTTGTCGTGATTAACTTTGAAAGCTTCCCATGTATCCACAAATTTCTGTTAAGANTACAAAAAAGTGGGTCTTTAAAAATGNGTNTATCCTNATTGTAAAATAAGCNGAACTGAAAATCGTCTCACAACGAGTATCATCAAATAGCGGTCAAACCTCCATCAATCGCAATAGAATGCCCAGTCATAAAACTATTTGATGGATCAGCAGCAAATAAAATGCCTGAGATGATTTCAGAAATTTCCCCCATTCGACCCATTGGCATACCCTTGGTCAAACTTTTTGTTGCTTGCTCTCTGTTATTATCAGAGGTTTCAAAAAAACTTTCCACCATCGCTGTCTTTGTAAATGCTGGACAAATAGAATTTATACGAATTCCATGTTTGGCATATTCAGCGGCTGCTGATTTTGTCAATCCAATTACTCCATGCTTAGCTGCCGAATAGACTGACATTAATGGCGCCGCCACCAATCCTGCTGCAGATGCAACATTTATGATAGAACCAGTTCGCTCAGCTTCTTTATATTGTTTTGCCATCACTGGGAGTTGAGCTTTCATAGCTAAAAAAACAGCCATCAAATCCACATCAATAACTCGTCTCGCAAGCTCATCCTCAATTAATGGGAGCCGGACGACATTATGAGAAATTCCAGCATTATTTAATGCCACATCCAACCCACCAAATGATTCAACAGCCAAATCGACGATCGCGTTATGAGTAGCACCCTTAGTAATATCGCCGGCTAATGTAATCATTCGGTCCGAACATCTTAATTCTCTATCTAAATCATTTAATTTCTCTGCGTCCAAATCAGAAGCAACTACCGAAGCACCTTCCTTTAAGAAAGCCTCAACTGCCTTGGAGCCAATTCCGCCAGTGGCGCCTGTTACAATCACTACTTTATCTTTAAACCGCATTAGCTTTAATCCTTTATAATTTGTTCCGCCATATTTGCCAGAATTGGTATAGCGACCGCCATTTTACGCGCTCGCTCAGGATTTGAAGCATTTCCTTCCCGGGCCCGCATAACCACACCTTCTAAAATTGCTGCAAGTCTAAAAAATGAAAATACCAAATAAAAATTCCAATTATCTATCTTTGCAATTCCTCTTTTTTGGCAATACTTTTCTACATAAG
>NYTF01000038.1 GCA_002683355.1 Paracoccaceae bacterium
TTGCTTTCAACTTTTTCTAATCTTTTTTCCAACTGGCTCATGGCAGCACCACGAAGATCAACAATATTGTCACCATATAACCTATTCTGAGCGTTTATGAGAGCATCCATCAAATCAGAATCCTCCAAAATGATATTTGGATCGGTTAATATTTTTTCTTTTAATTCATTGGAGTGTTTTTCAGTATTATTCATCTATTGCTCTTGAGTTATATTATTTTTTGACCTGTTTTTGCCCAGTCTTGCATAAAGAGTTCAAGACCTTTTGTGGTTAGAGGGTGCTCAGCTAACATCTTTAAGACATTCGGAGGGGCAGTTATAACATCAGCGCCAATTAAAGCGCACTGAGTTACGTGATTTACAGTCCGAATTGAGGCTCCTAAAATTTCTGTTTCAAAATTAAAATTATCATAGATCGTTCTAATTTCTGATATCAAATCCATACCATCAATATTTACATCATCTAACCTGCCTATGAATGGTGAGATAAAAGTAGCACCAGCTTTTGCTGCTAGTAATGCCTGATTTGCACTAAAGCATAGAGTAACGTTCACCATATGGCCTTCTTCAGTTAGCGTTTTGCATGTCTTTAAGCCAGCCCAGGTGAGGGGAACTTTTACTGCTATATTTGGTGCAATTTTAGCTAATTTTTTTCCCTCAGCTATCATTGTCTCTGCTTCAGTTCCTACAACTTCTGCACTAACAGGCCCTTTAACAATGGAGCAAATCTCCTTGGTCACTTCTATAATATCTCGACCAGATTTCATTATAAGAGACGGGTTTGTAGTTACGCCATCGACCATCCCCATTTCGTTTAGTTCCGAAATTGCTTTTATATCCGCGGTATCTACAAAAAATTTCATTTCTATTCCTATTTTTTAATCTGTTAGCCAAATGATTTATATGGCCTTTTATATAATAAATGTTAGAGATAGCATACCCTTTATAACTGTGAGTTAAATGGAAAAAAATATTTTTTTTATTGAAGGTGAATTGGTTGGGGTTCTAACTACAGAACCTATAAACCGTTTCTTAGATTATTACGCACCCATTGGTGGAGTATCGGTTGGTGATTTTGTTGAGGTTAATCTTGGGCCACGGAAAGTCATTGGATGTGTCTGGTCAAAAGGAAGCGGTGAATACGATAGTGCAAAAATCAAACAAATAAACCGAGTTTTAGATATTACACCAATGAAACAAGAGATGCGAAGTTTTTTATGCCGTGTATCGAATTATACTCTCTCACCTTTATCTGGAATGTTAAGACTAGCTCTCCGAGGCAATAGCTTGCTATATAAGCCTGCAACACGAAAGGTTCATTTTTTAAGTAAAGATTATAAATTAAAATTTGTTAGAAAAACAGTTTTAAGATTACAGGTTGTAAACTATTTAAAACAGCAGTTAGGGAAAAGTTTTTCATTAAAGGAATTGATTTTATTCACTGGGGTGTCACGTTCAGTAATAAAAGGTTTGATCGATAATCAAGTTCTTGTAGAAAAAACTATTTTTGTGGATTTGTCTTTTCCAAAGTTTACCATAGGCCCAACACGTAAAAAACTTTCAGCAGAACAGTTATTGATAGCTAAAAAGTTAAAACTAACTGTAAAAAACAAAATATATACGACCACTTTATTAAAGGGCGTTACTGGATCTGGGAAGACAGAAGTTTACCTCGAGGCAGTAGCAGAATGTCTAAATAACGGTGATCAAGTTTTAGTATTATTGCCAGAAATTGCACTTACATCTACGTTTATCGATAGAGTTGAAGAGCGTTTTGATAGTAGACCCGCAGAATGGCATTCTGGGATCTCAAAAACAGAAAAAAACCGGTGCTGGAAAATGGTAGCATCTGGGAATGCAAAGTTAGTCGTGGGGGCACGATCTGCACTTTATTTACCGTTTAAAAATTTAAAATTGATAGTCGTAGATGAGGAGCATGACTCATCCTACAAGCAAGAAGATGGAATCTTATACAATGCTCGGGATATGGCTGTGCTTAGAGCTTCTTTAAATTCGGCTTCAGTCATTCTGGCGTCAGCAACACCATCTTTGGAGACCTGGGTTAATGCTAATGATGGTAAATATAATAGATTAGATCTAACTCATCGATATGGTGCATCCGAATTACCTAAAATTTCATTTATAGATATGAGAGAAGATGCTCTGCCTTCAAACAAATGGATATCACAAAAGCTAATTGATGCTATGAATTTAAATTTAGATAAGGGTGAGCAATCATTACTATTTATTAATAGAAGAGGTTATGCACCCGTAACAATGTGTAAAGTCTGTGGTTTTCAAGTTGGGTGCGAGAAGTGTGATGCCAGAATGGTTCTTCACAATTTTAAAAATAAATTGATGTGTCACCAGTGTGGAGAGAGTAAAGATCTTGTTAAACTTTGCCCAAAATGTGAAGCATCAGACTCCTTTGATGCTATTGGGCCTGGTATTGAAAGACTTGCGGAGGAGACATCAGCAATTTTCCCAAAAGCAAGGCTAGCTATATTATCTTCTGATTTAGTTAATACGTCAAAATCGGTTAAAAAATTAATAGATAACATTATCAATGGTAGTGTCGACATTATAGTTGGCACACAATTAGTGGCTAAAGGCCATAATTTTCCTCTCTTATCACTGGTAGGAGTTATAGATGCTGATTTGGGTTTGCAAGGAGGTGATCTGAGAGCTGCAGAAAGAACATTTCAGCTTATAAAGCAAGTTTCTGGAAGAGCAGGAAGAGCAAATAAAAAGGGATTGGCACTATTACAAACCTATCAACCAGATCATCCAGTAATGACAGCGATATTAACGGGAGATGAAGAAAAGTTTTGGAGTTCAGAAGCAACACAGCGTAAATTAGCGGGTGTGCCGCCATTTGGTAGAATGGCTGGCATAGTCGTTTCTGGAGCAGATCTAAGCCAAGTAAATACAATAGCAACACAGCTAGCTATTAAATGTGAACCATTGAAAAAAATTAATGCTTTAGTTTATGGTCCGGCGGATGCTCCAATTTCGCGAATAAGGGGTCGGCATCGAATTCGTTTATTAGTGAAAGCAGCAAAAGTAAAAGATTTTCAGAAAGCTTTGACAATGTGGATTGATCAAATCAAGCTACCAGGAAATGTTCGGCTGACTGTCGATATAGATCCCCAAACATTTTTTTAATAACAATATGGTAGTTTTATGATAAATAGCTTAGTGGAGACGCTTATTTTAAAATTATTTTTGTTTTTATACTTATATCAAAGTGAAAAGAATACTTAATTATGACTATTTTATACAATAACGTTGCATTAATTGGCCTAGGATTAATTGCTAGTTCAATAGGACATGGGTTAAAAAAAAATGGCCTTTGCAAAACAATAAGTGGTTACGCAAAAACTAGCAAAACACGAAAAAAAGCTATAGAATTAAATATTGTGGACAAAATTTGTGAAACAGCTAAAGAGGCAGTTATTGACGCAGATTTAATCATAATTTCTACTCCGATAGGTGTTATGGGTGATGTTGCAAAAGAAATCGCACCAGCTTTAAAAAAAGGGGCAACTTTAACTGATGTTGGTTCTGTAAAAGAAGACGTAATTTCACTTATTGAACCTCATCTGCCAAGTTCAGTACATTTTATTCCTGGGCATCCTGTAGCTGGAACAGAGCGGTCTGGACCAGAATCAGGTTTTGCTGAATTGTTTTATGATCGGTGGTGTCTTTTGACACCAGTTCCCAATACAGATCAATTTGCATTATCCAAGTTGATTGAGATGTGGGAAAATTTGGGTGCGCGCGTTGATACAATGGATGCAAAACATCATGATTTAGTTTTGGCAGTCACTTCACATTCTCCGCATCTAATTGCTTATACAATGGTGGGTGTGGCAGACGATTTAAGGCGTGTCACCAATTCAGAGGTTGTCAACTACTCTGCTGCTGGCTTTCGTGATTTTACTCGAATCGCAGCTTCTGATCCAACGATGTGGCGTGATGTTTTTCTGCATAATAAAGAAGCTACTTTGGAAATTTTGGGTAGATTTACAGAGGAATTATTTTCACTGCAACGTGCAATCCGCAAAGGAGATGGGAATTTTCTACATGAGTATTTTTCACGTACAAGAAAAATACGACGTGGTATTGTTGAGGCTGGTCAAGATACAGATTCGCCTGATTTTGGACGTAGAAATTTGACAGAAATTGAAGATAAAAAATGAAGATATTTTCTACATTCTTGAAAGTGTATTTAAGTGCATTTTTTATTTTGTTTATTGCTGTTGGCATGACTAACGGAAAAACTGTGCTAAATTCGATTGTTCCATCTATGCGAGCTTTTGATATTGTAGAAATAAATATTAAACAGATTAAGGTTGCAGACGGTAAAAATGATAATTTTTTAACAAAATCAATTCGTCCAATTTATCGAAAACAAGACAATGGCAAGTTAGTAAGTGCGCCAAAATTACCTGAAGAAGATGCTACTAAGGTAAAATCAAAAAAGGTTTCAAGGATCTATATTATGGGTAAGACAGTACCAATTTTTAGGAGCGTAATTCCAAAAATAAAACCAATTTAATCTTTTCAGATTGTTTGATTGTTAATGGCAGTTTTAATTATATTGAATAAAATGTTATGTAGGTTTGAATATCAAAGAATATTAATAAAAAATAAGAATGATAGTTGTGGTATTATTTATGTACATTAGGGAAGTTAAATGACCTCGATAGAAGTTGAAACTACACGCCAATTTACGCAACCAATCAGACAAATTGTGATTATGTTGGCTATCTCTGGGTTGATAGGGCTTGGTGGTTATCTAGCTAGCGATTTATTATTGTCATTATACCAAGCAAATATATATTTAAATGGTTTTATTATAGGTGTATTTGGAATTGGAGTATTGGCCTGTTTTATGCAGGTTTTAGCACTAATTTCCTCCATCAGCTGGTTAAAGAGATTNACCAANGGAGATGGCAGTTTTGCTGGAAACCCACCAAGGTTACTTACATCATTAGTTTCCTTAATGAGAGTCAGACAATCCAAAATGAAAATAGGTTCTGCTGCGTCACATTCGATAATGGAATCGGTAGCGTCAAGAATTGATGAAGCTCGTGAAATAACCCGATATATAAATAACCTTTTAATATTTTTAGGACTTTTGGGTACTTTTTATGGATTGGCAACTACAGTTCCTGCAGTTGTAGAAACTATTAGAAGTCTAAACCCTTCGGAAAATGAGGGGAGTGTTGAGGTTTTTAGCCGCTTAATGGCAGGCCTTGAAAATCAACTTGGAGGGATGGGNACTGCATTTGCCTCGTCTTTATTAGGCTTGGCAGGATCTCTTGTCGTTGGAGTTTTGGAGCTGTTTGCAAGTCATGGTCAAAATAGATTTTACCGGCAGTTAGAGGATTGGTTGTCTTCAATAACTCGAGTTAATTTGGCAAATATTGAGAATGAAAGTGGATCACAAACTTCTAATAATGGAATGTTGGATGAAGTTTTAGATCAGATGGGAGGTCAAATTAGTGATGCTTTAACTCAGTTAGCTGCCGCGCTTCAGGCATTAGAGGTTTCATTAAATAAAGCTGATGAAAAACGCTCTAATTCTGATAAAAAAATTGATGACCTAATAGTAACTCTACGTGAAATTGCTGATAATTCTGTTGATTCTGAAGAAGACCCAACTATCGGTCCTTCAAAAGAATTAGAAGCATTAACGATTTTAATTGGTGGTCAGGAGAAATTATTAGAAAGATTGCTTATTGAAAGTGATAATTCTGAGATGAGAATGAACCTTCGAAACATAGATACTAACTTATTAAGAGCTTTGGAGGAACTTCCCTTAAATTACCGAGAAGCAACAGATGGTCTAAAGAATGANCTTGGAAAAATTGTTGAAGCAATAGAGCTAATTGATCGATCAAAGTCAGATACAGAGGCTTCGAGCCAATCAAGAAAGGATTAGGCCGTGAGCCTATCTCGCCGAAGCAAAAATAATCTACCAACAACAATATGGCCAGGTTTTGTTGATGCAATGACGGCACTATTATTAATGTTGTTCTTTCTCATGTCCATTTTCATGATTGTTCAATTTATGTTGCGAGATACCATTAACAGTCAAGATTCAGAACTTAACTCTTTGAGTCAGCAAGTGGCTAGTTTGGCTGAAGCTTTAGGTTTGGAACAACAGAAGTCCTTCAGTTTGGAAANCACAGTTTCAGGANTAA
This sequence comes from Paracoccaceae bacterium, assembly GCA_002683355.1. Taxonomy (GTDB): domain Bacteria; phylum Pseudomonadota; class Alphaproteobacteria; order Rhodobacterales; family Rhodobacteraceae. Next base: position 6,212 of record NYTF01000038.1, read on the forward strand.
ACTCAAGTTTAAATGAATCAATTTCCAAGTCTGAAATACAGTCTGTTTTAATTTCAACTTTAACTCAGCAAACAAATGAGCAATCAAAAAATATTGATAACTTTGAAGCACAGGTAGCAGCACTACTATCTGAAAAAAACAATTTAGCATCTCGCTTAGAAACGGTAATTTCTGAGAAGAAAGTTGAAATTTCGAAAAAAGATGCGTTGCAAATCGCCTTGGCTCAGGCAAGAGATGAAATAAGCTTNGAAGCTGAAAAAGCCCGCTTNGCTGCTGNTGAAGCAGATGCATTTGAGTTGCTATTGGATCAGGAGCGACTGGAGGTTTCCAAAATTGATTTAAGTCTTCAGAGTGCGTTAGCACTAATTTCTTCCTCGGAGTTAGAAGTTTCAGAATTGACAGCATCAGTAAATAAATTGACGTCAGAGATAGAGGAAGTGGATAAGAGACGGTTGGTTGAAATAGCGGCCAAGGAGGCACTGCAGTCAGAGTTAACAGAAGTTACTGAAAAACTATCTATTGAAGAACGCAAGCGATTAACAGAAATTGCTCTTGTGGCTAGTTTGAGAAAAAAACTGCAAAACAGTACTGCCGAGCTGACCGCAATGTCTTTAGCATTGGAAGAGAAGCGAAAAGAAGCAGAAAATACATTATCGTTATTAGCAGCAGCCAGAACAGTTGAGGATGATTTAACGAAAACACTTTCAGAAGTATTATTAAACTCAGAAGTTTATAGAGAGGAATTAGAAAAAATTTCTTTAGCGCTAGAGCAAAGTGAAAATAATTTAGGAAAACTAAAACAAAATTCATCTTTACTGAAGGAAACCTTGGAAGAGCGCTTAGCTATCGCATTAGCAGAACAACTAAGATTAAAAGAAACTAACGCTCTGAAACTATCAGAATCTCAAGCAAAGGCTATTTTATTAAATTCTGCAAGAGACTTGTTATCAAAAGAACAACAAAGATCGTCTGATGCTGAGCGTCAATCTGAAGTTTTGATTCAACAAGTAGCATCTCTGCAAAAACAATTGAGTTCATTGCAAGATTTGTTGGATATTGCTGCTAAAGAGGATAGCTCAAACAAAGTACAATTACAAACTTTTGGTGCTAATTTAAATATTGCGTTAGCCAGGTTAGCTGCTGAGCAAAAGGCAAAAGCAAAAGTTGAAAAGGATAAAGCTTCCTTAGAAATTGAACGGGCCTCGCTTCAAGCTGAAAAGGCAAAATTATTGATGGAGAAAAATAATAAACTAGAGAATTTTAAATCTGAATTCTTTGGTGAAATTAGAAAGTTATTAGAAACACAAGAGGGAGTGAGGGTNTCTGGAGATAGATTTGTTTTCTCATCTGAAATTTTATTTGCTTCAGGTGAGGCAAATCTCTCACTAGAGGGAAAGGGACAAATTTCTAAAATAGCAGATTTAATTTTGTCAATTTCCGACAAGATACCCTCAAATATTGATTGGATTTTACGTGTTGATGGTCATACGGATGATAAACCAATTCGAGGTGGAAAGTATGAAAGTAATTGGGAATTATCTCAGGCTAGAGCCTTGTCAGTTGTAATATATATGCAGAAATTCTTAAATATCCCTGCTTACAGGTTAGCAGCGACTGGATTTGGGGAGTATCAACCCATTGATAGAGCCGACTCTGATACTGCCCGAAAACTGAATAGGCGGATTGAGATTAAATTGACTGAACGATAAATATTACTTTGCTGATAACAGGGGTACTTTTTTTCTGCTAATTAGTGTAGCCTCACGCTCTATTATTTTTAATTCAATTTTGCCATTTTTTATTCCAACCTTTACCAAACCGCCTTTCGATAATTTCCCAAACAGAAGCTCTTCTGCTAAAGGTTTTTTAATCTCTTCTTGGATCACTCGTGCCAAGGGTCTTGCACCCATTCGGTTATCATAACCTTTATCCCCAAGCCACTCTGCAGCTGTTTTGCTTAATTCAATAGCCACATTTCTATCCATTAACTGGGCTTCCAACTGCACTACAAATTTGTCTACAACTTGAACGATTATTTCTTTTGAAAGAGCTGAAAAACTTATGATTGAATCTAGCCGGTTTCTGAACTCAGGAGAAAATAGTCTTTCAATTGCAATGGTATCTTCATCTTCTCTTAAGGATTTCCCAAAACCTATCGCGGCTTTTGCTTGCTCAGCTGCACCCGCATTTGATGTCATTATGACAATAACATTTCTAAAATCCACTGATCTGCCATTGTGGTCAGTTAATTTGCCGTAATCCATTACTTGCAGAAGTATGTTGAAGACATCTGGATGCGCTTTTTCGATCTCGTCGAGCAAAAGAACACAGTGTGGGTTTTGGTCAATACCATCTGTGAGCATTCCGCCTTGATCGAAGCCAACGTATCCTGGTGGCGCTCCTATCAGACGTGATACAGCATGTTTTTCCATATATTCTGACATATCAAATCTTAAAAGCTCTATTCCCAGAGTATCTGCTAGTTGGCGAGCGACCTCAGTTTTCCCTACACCAGTTGGACCCGCGAATAAATAGTTTCCAATGGGCTTTTCTGGCTCTCTTAGTCCCGCTCTGCTTAGTTTAATGGCTGAAGCCAAAGCTGATATCGCTTTGTCTTGCCCAAACACAACTGTTTTTAATTTATTTTCTAGATCCCGTAAAACCTCTGCATCATCTTTTGAGACATTCTTAGGCGGAATGCGCGCTATCTTGGCCACTACTGCCTCAATTTCTTTTTGGCCTATATTTCGCCGTCTCTTACTTTCCGATAATAAATGTTGGGCTGCTCCTGCTTCATCTATCACGTCAATTGCTTTGTCTGGAAGCTTTCGATCGTTAATATACCTTGATGCTAATTCTACCGCTGTTCTTATAGCATCTGAAGTATATTTAACATTATGATGATCCTCAAAATAAGGTTTTAATCCTTTTAATATTTTTANTGAGTCATCTATTGTTGGTTCAACTATATCGATTTTTTGAAAACGACGCGCTAATGCACGATCTTTTTCAAAGTGTTGTCTGAATTCTTTGTATGTTGTGGAACCCATACAACGGAGTTTACCACCTTGCAAAGAAGGTTTTAAAAGATTTGATGCGTCCATTGCCCCTCCACTAGTTGCGCCAGCACCAATGACTGTATGGATCTCATCAATAAATAGGATAGCGTCTGGATGATCTTCTAACTCATTCATCACTGCTTTTAGACGTTCTTCAAAGTCTCCTCTGTATCTTGTTCCAGCTAATAATGCTCCCATATCTAACGAATAAATTGTGGTATCTGAAAGGATTATTGGAGTTTTTTTACTAACTATTTTGAAAGCTAAACCCTCAGCAATTGCAGTTTTACCTACTCCTGGATCTCCAACTAACAGAGGATTATTCTTCCTTCGTCGGCATAAAACCTGAATACATCGTTCTACTTCAAGATCTCTACCAATTAATGGATCAATATTACCATCTACTGCCTTTGAATTCAAATCAATGCAATATTTGCTCAAAGCACTTTCAGTAGTTTCTCCATTATTTTCTTGATCTTCAATTTGTCCTTCAGGTTCGTTTGCACCTGTAACAGCTCTTTTTTCGCTATACGAAGGATCCTTGGCTACTCCGTGAGCAATGTAGTTAACCGCATCGTATCGGGTCATCTCTTGTTCCTGCAAGAAATAAGCAGCATTGCTTTCTCGTTCAGCAAATATAGCAACTAATACATTGGCGCCAGTTACCTCTGATCTACCACTACTCTGTACATGGATCGCTGCTCTTTGAATTACTCTTTGAAATGCTGTTGTTGGGGTGGAATCAAATTCTTTTGTTTCGGAAACTAAAGAAGTAAGTTCTTCATCTAAATATTGTGATAAATTTTTCTTCAAAACTTTTAAATCAACGCTACACGCTTTCATAACATTTGCTGCTTCAGGCTCGTCAATCAATGCGACCAAAAGGTGTTCTAAAGTTGCAAGTTCATGCTTTCGAGCGGCTGCTAAAGCAAGAGATTTATGAATTGCTGTTTCTAAAGTAGTAGAAAATGAGGGCACTTTTAACTTCCTTAATAATTATTTTGTTTCATCTTAAGAATAACATCGGGTTTATTATCATAGCTTCAACCCCTAAAAGTGTTTTTTTTGCAAAACTGATCTTTTTTTTCTCAATTTACCCAATTAGCTAGTTTTTGCCGGAAATATTTATTAGATTTAGTAAACATTATTTGAAAGAAAAGTTATGTATCAAAATGTAAGAGAGTTAAATCAATTTTACAGTGGTACTAAATTAGGTGAATTAGCACGAAAATACTTAAGTGATAAAGTTTTGGACTTTTGGGGAAATACTAATGGACTAACAGTGGCAGGGTATGGTTTTGCTGTTCCTGTGATGGCCCCTCTAATTGAGACCTCAAGGCGAGGTTTGATTTTGATGCCAAGTAAACAAGGGGTCATGGTTTGGCCCAGCATAAATCGAAATATAAGTGTTCTTTGTGAAGAAACTCAATGGCCCATTTCAACGGGTTTCATTGATAGGCTTGTCGTACTACACGGTCTTGAAACTTGTGAAAACCCAAGGGATCTTCTCTTAGAAATATATCGCGTTTTAGGGCCTGGGGGCAGAGCATTATTTATCGTGCCAAACAGGCTTGGTCTTTGGGCTAGGCGCGACAGTAATCCATTTGCTTTTGGAAGCCCTTATTCATTGGGTCAATTAGAGCGACAAAGTCGAGCTTGCGGCCTCCTACCAAAAATGCATAAAGCAGCTTTATTTTTTCCACCAAGTGAAAGAAAGTTTTGGCAAAAATTATCATCCAGCTGGGAGGCACTGGGATCTAAATTATCAGGACGGTTTGCTGGAGGTGTNCTTATGCTNGAGGTNTATAAGCAAATACCTGCTCCAACTAAGCCTNGCTTGNGTGAATTNGTTAGAAAGCCTNTAGTNGTTTTGGATGGCTTGACAAAACCTCCTGGTAAACATGCNGCNACACNATATTTGAAAGANTAATTGGGNTTTTTATAGCAAAAGTTTACTGATTCATTTNTTTCAGATTGTTCTATATTAGTAATTTTTTTAACTCATTGAAAAGCAATAAAAAAAATTCTTANTTTAGTTGATTTGGGTGGTTGCCACCGCTTACAGCCTTTGTTAATACGTCGATTNTTTACATCTCTTTCTTTNANNGAAAGAAACAAGAAAACTCCTACTACTCCATTTAAAATGGTGAGAGNTAGGTAACAATGGAAGAATGTCAGTGTCTGAACCAACGTCGATGTCCTCTGCAGTAGCTACTAGGTATGCGAAAGCTATTTTTGGATTAGCCAAAGATGAGGGAGGCATGAGCCTGTTAGAGACAGATCTCCAATCTCTAGAAAACATTTTAGAGGTTAGTGAAGATTTTAGGACTTTAATTTCTTCTCCAATGTATAGTCGGGCACAGCAAGAAGCAGCAATACTTGAGATTTCTAAGAAAATAAGAATCTCTGATATGATGAGAAATGCACTATGCTTAGTCTGTTCCAAACGTAGATTGTATATTTTGCCACAGCTAATTGATGAAATAAGTGCTTACATCGCAGAGGATAAGGGAGAGATCACTGTTAGTGTCACGTCTGCAAGAGAACTATCAGAAGACCAGAACAGAAATTTAGTAAAAACGTTGAAGAATACGATCGGAAAAGAAATAAAAATAAAAGCGACTATTGATCGAAATTTGATTGGTGGTCTTATTGTAAAGGTGGGTTCAAAAATGATTGATAGTTCAATCCGTTCAAAATTAGAAAACCTACAGAATATTATGAAAGAGGTCCGTTAATGAGCATCCAAGCCGCAGAGATTTCAGAGATTTTAAAAGACCAAATTAAAAATTTTGGTCAAGAAGTAGAGGTTACAGAAGTGGGGCGCGTCCTAAGTGTAGGAGATGGTATAGCGCGGGTTCACGGCTTAGATAATATCCAGGCTGGAGAGATGGTTGAGTTTCCTGGAGGAATTAGGGGGATGGCTCTTAATCTCGAGGTTGATAATGTTGGTATCGTAATATTTGGCTCTGATCGCGACATTAAAGAGGGTGATACAGTCAAGCGAACTAACGCAATTGTTGATGTGCCAATTGGCGACGAGCTGCTTGGTAGGGTAGTAGATGGATTGGGAAATCCAATTGATGGCAAAGGCCCTATAAAGACTAAAGAAAGGTCAGTTGCAGACGTTAAGGCACCAGGTATTATACCTCGTAAATCAGTTCATGAGCCAATGGCTACAGGTTTAAAATCTGTTGATGCAATGATTCCAATCGGGCGCGGGCAGCGAGAATTAATTATAGGGGATCGACAGACTGGAAAAACTGCAATTGCGCTGGATACAATTCTTAATCAGAAGTCCTATAATGATGCTGCTGGTGATGATGAAGGCAAGAAACTTTATTGTATCTATGTGGCGGTTGGTCAGAAAAGATCAACAGTGGCGCAGCTGGTAAAAAAATTGGAAGAGACAGGTGCAATGGCTTACACTATTATTGTTGCTGCTACTGCTTCTGATCCTGCTCCAATGCAATTCTTAGCTCCCTATTCGGCGACTTCTATGGCAGAGCATTTTCGTGACAAGGGAAGACATGCTCTCATAATATATGACGATTTATCTAAGCAGGCTGTTGCGTATAGGCAGATGTCTCTACTGCTTCGTCGTCCTCCAGGTAGAGAAGCTTATCCTGGCGATGTTTTTTACTTACATTCTAGATTGCTGGAAAGATCATCCAAATTGAATGAAGATAACGGATCTGGCTCACTTACTGCTTTACCAGTTATTGAAACTCAAGGTGGTGATGTTTCGGCATTCATTCCAACCAATGTTATATCAATTACCGACGGGCAAATTTTCCTCGAAACAGAATTATTCAATGCAGGTATTAGGCCGGCAGTAAATACTGGTTTGTCAGTATCTCGGGTAGGATCATCCGCTCAAACTGACGCAATGAAATCGGTAGCTGGACCCGTGAAGTTAGAACTTGCACAATATCGGGAAATGGCTGCTTTTGCACAATTTGGATCTGATCTTGATGCATCAACCCAACAATTATTGAACCGTGGGGCAAGGCTGACAGAACTGATGAAGCAAGCTCAATACTCTCCTTTATCAAATGCGGAAGTTGTTTGTACAATTTATGCTGGAACTAAAGGATATTTGGACAACATAAAAGTGGCTGACGTTGGTCGTTATGAAACAGGTTTAGTTGCACACTTACGATCTAATAATTCAGACTTACTAAGTGATATCACGAATAATGATAGAAAAGTTAAGGGCGAATTAGAAGATTCAATAAAAGCCGCTTTAGATGCATTTTCAAAAGACTTCGTTTGAAGTTATCAATAATAGGACCAAGCTCGATAAATGCCCAGTTTAAAAGATCTTAAGAATAGAATTGATAGTGTTACTTCCACTAGGAAGATAACAAAAGCAATGCAGATGGTGGCAGCTGCGAAATTACGTCGCGCTCAAGAATCTGCTGAAAGTGCAAGGCCTTATGCAGATCAAATGGGTGCTGTAATGAGTAACTTAGCATCTGGAGTAGGAGATACTGAATCTGCTCCAAAAATGCTTTCAGGTACAGGAAAGTCTGATACCCACTTACTAATAATTGCCACAGCAGAGCGAGGGCTTTGTGGCGGGTTTAATTCTTCTATAGTGCGACTAGCACGAAATCACATAATAGAATTACAGAGTGCTGGGAAATCGATAAAAATCATTACAGTTGGAAAAAAAGGTAGAGAGCAAATTAAGCGAGAATTTTCTGACCTTATGATTGATCATGTTGATTTATCTGAAGTTAAACGACTTGGCTATGGAAATGCTAAATCTATTTCTGAAGCTGTTTTGGCCAGATTTAATTCCGAAGAGTTTGATATATGCACAATTTTTTATAATGAATTTAAATCAGTGATTAGTCAGATTCCCACTGCTTTACAACTGATACCCGCTGTATTTGATTCTTCAGAAGACAACGAAAACTTATTTTATGAGTATGAACCGGATGAGTCGGAAATTCTTGCTGAGCTTCTTCCTCGGGCAATGGCGACACAAATATTTACAGCCTTGCTTGAAAATGGCGCCTCAGAACAAGGTGCTCGGATGTCAGCAATGGATAACGCAACGAGAAATGCGGGTGACATGATAGATAAATTAACGATTGAATATAACCGATCACGTCAAGCTGTGATTACGAATGAACTCATTGAGATTATTTCAGGCGCAGAAGCGCTTTAATGAACCGGAGAAAAATAATGGCAAAAGAAAAAGTATCTAAAGGTAAAGTCACTCAGGTAATTGGAGCCGTTGTCGACGTTCAGTTCGATGGTGATTTGCCCGAAATATTAAATGCTTTGGAAACAGAAAATAACGGTAATCGTTTAATTTTAGAGGTAGCACAGCATCTTGGTGAAAACACTGTTAGGACAGTGGCCATGGATGCTTCAGAAGGACTTATTCGAGGTCAAGCTGTGAAAGATACTGGTAGCCCTATTATGGTTCCTGTTGGCGATGCAACTTTAGGTAGAATTATTAATGTTGTTGGGGAGCCTGTTGATGAGCAGGGACCAGTTAAATCTAAAGAAACGCGATCGATTCATCAACCTGCTCCAGACTTTGCTGATCAAGCAACTGAATCTGAGATATTAGTTACTGGTATAAAGGTAGTTGATCTTTTAGCTCCTTATACAAAGGGAGGTAAGATTGGGCTTTTTGGTGGTGCAGGTGTTGGCAAAACCGTTTTGATCATGGAACTAATTAATAATATTGCTAAAGTTCACTCAGGAGTTTCAGTTTTTGCTGGGGTAGGTGAGAGAACAAGAGAGGGAAATGATCTTTATCATGAAATGATTGAATCCGGTGTGATAGTGCCTGATAAATTGGAAGATTCAAAAATTGCCCTTGTTTATGGTCAAATGAATGAACCTCCAGGTGCTAGGATGAGAGTTGCACTATCTGGGTTAACTTTAGCTGAGCAGTTCAGAGATGAAACAGGTGCAGACGTGCTATTTTTCGTTGATAACATATTTAGATTCACTCAGGCTGGCTCTGAGGTTTCAGCGTTATTGGGGCGGATACCTTCAGCGGTTGGATATCAGCCAACATTGGCAACTGACATGGGGGCAATGCAAGAACGAATTACTTCAACTAAAGCTGGCTCGATTACGTCTGTTCAGGCTGTTTATGTTCCAGCTGATGATTTGACAGACCCAGCGCCAGCAACATCTTTTGCTCACTTGGATGCCACAACGGTTTTATCAAGAGCAATTTCTGAATTAGGAATTTATCCTGCAGTTGATCCATTAGATTCTACATCTAGATTACTTGATCCTGCAGTAATCGGCGAGGAACATTATGATGTGGCACGTCAGGTACAGGGAATTTTGCAAAGATATAAATCTTTACAGGACATTATTGCCATCTTGGGTATGGATGAGCTTTCCGAAGAAGATAAGTTAACTGTTTCAAGAGCCAGAAAAATTCAAAGATTTTTATCGCANCCATTTGATGTAGCCAAAGTGTTTACAGGGTCTGATGGAAAACAGGTTCCCTTAGAAGATACCATTGATAGTTTTAAAAGAGTGATTGCTGGAGAATTTGATCATTTACCAGAAGCTGCCTTTTACATGGTAGGTGGGATTAATGAAGTTATCGAAAAAGCAGAACGTTTAGCGTCTGAAGCTGCGTAAGGAGAACCTTTGATGGCTAGTTCAATGCAATTTGATCTTGTGTCTCCAGAGGCTGCGTTAGCTTCAATGACTGTCTCGTCTGTTGAAATTCCAGGTAGTGAGGGCGATTTTACCGCAATGCCAGATCATGCCCCAGTTATAACAACGCTAAGACCTGGTGTTATAAAAGCTAGTTCGACAGAAGGTAGTTTTGAGTATGTGGTTTCGGGTGGATTTGTTGAAGTAAACTCAGATTCTGCATCAATACTTGCTGAGCAAGCTTTTGAGAAAAGCAAGGTTTCGAGAGATATAATTGAAAGCCTAATAGCAGATGCTGAGAAGTTCTTGGAAAATGCGGGAACAGAAGCTAAGGATAGTGCTGATAAAAGATTAGCGGACACAAAATTACTAATTGAGCTTTTAAATATTTAACCAATTATTAGACTAATAATTTTGTTAAAGGGCCTTCATAGATAGTGTTTAGGGAGACACTATCAAATAATGAAGAGACAGATGTTCCTTGTGCTATATTGAGTATTGCCTGAGCAAACAATGGCGCAGTGGGTACAATTCTTATATTGGAGGCATTTAGAACTGATTCTGTTGGTTGAATAGAATCAGTTATCACTAAACTTTTCATCACAGATTTTGTGATCCGTTTCACAGCTGGCCCAGACATAACACCATGGGAGATATAAGAATGTACTTCAGTAGCCCCTCCCTCAAGCAGTACTTCAGCTGCTTTACACAATGTACCCGCGGTATCACAGATATCGTCAACAATAATACATTTTTTGCCTTTGACGTTCCCAATTACGGTCATTTCAGTTATTTCACCAACTTTTTCTCTTCTTTTATCAACAATTGCCAAAGGGCATTTCAATC
>NYTF01000039.1 GCA_002683355.1 Paracoccaceae bacterium
TGTCGAGTCCAAGTGCCATGTCATTTTAGAAATACGCACCCATTATCAAAATTAGACGAAGCTATGGAAATGCAAAATTTATACAACTCAGAAAAGTTGTATTCAAGGCGCGTAAAGATGTTTATGGACGGCGTAATTGACAGTTATACTGCATTAATGGTGGAGCCTTACCCAGATCGCCCTGAAACATCGGGTGACGCAGTGTTCAGTCCAGAAGAATTCAATAGGGTTGCCGTTGCAGCAGACAGAATGGGTTTGCAAATCAGCGTACATTGTTGTGGAGATGGTGCCGTGCGAAGAACATTAAATGCTTACGAGTTGTCTCAAAAAGAAAATGGTAAACGAGATAGTCGTCACCGGATAGAGCACATTGAAACGATAACAGATGTCGACCTTCCGCGTTTCAAGCAACTGGGTGTCATTGCTTCAATGCAACCGCTTCATTCGCCTATTGGAGGATTGTTCCCTGCTATGCCCGAAGGAAGTATCTTTAGTAAAAAGCAGATAAAAAATGCATATCCGTGGCAAAAATTTCGAGATTTGGGAGTTCCTCTGGCTTTTAGTACAGATTGGCCTGTTGTTGGATTAAATCCAATGGAGACAATTGCTGGGGCTGTATTTCCAAAAATTCCCGATAATAGGTGGCTCAATCAAAAGCAAAGTTTAAAAAATACTTTAGCTTCTTACACTACATTAGGTGCTTATGCTGAGTTTGCTGAGAATAAAAAGGGAATGCTAAAAAAAGGACTGCTGGCTGATGTTGTTGTGTTATCAGAAAAATTGACACAAGCTGATAGAGACTGCGTAAACAGAACCAAAGCCTTGGTCACAATTTGCGATGGTGAAGTTGTTTTTTCTAGACAATAAAATAATAACTGAGATAATTAAGATGTGCAAAATATAGGAGTTAATAATGCTTAGCGAAACAGACAATAAAATGTTGCGCATTGCCTACGAAGAGGCAAAGGCAGGGTTTGACGAGGGAGGCTGTCCAATAGGTTCGGTGCTTGAGCGAGCAGGTAAAGTCGTCGCCCAGGGGCGAAATCAACGTGTTCAAAAAGGGGATCCCATAGCGCATGGGGAAATGGATGCATTAAGGAAAGCAGGACGGCAGAGTACCTATAGAGATACAACCTTATATACATCTTTAAGTCCTTGCATGATGTGTAGCGGAACCATAGTCCAATTTGGAATTCCAAGGGTAGTAATTGGCGAGGCAGTAAATTTTGGGGGTAACGAAGATTTTCTACGTGCTAGGGGAGTTGAGGTGATTGTTGCTAATGATCAAGATTGTATTGATTTGATGGATAAATTCATAAAGGAAAAACCTGAGCTATGGGCTGAAGATATTGCTGAATAAAATTTTATTATGTTTTTTATCCCTAATTGATTAAAATCATAATTATTTTTGGGAAATTTTTAAATCTTCAAGCTCTTTTTTATGTTGTTATCATATACGGCTTATTACCACTCTTGAACTGAGCATTAATATTCGCACTCGTATTAAGAATTAAAGAGATTTGCTTAAAGTTGTCCTCTTTTGCCACACAGTGCAAATGTGACCAAGCCTAAGAATTAAAATCATTGATATTTCCAATGATTTTTAATTCAATTTTTAGTTCTTCTATTATACATTTTCCCACTGGGTATTGTTGCAAAGCTTGCCGCATTCGGTTGCCAACGCGGGTAAACAGCCTGATAAAACCCATAAAAAAGAAAACATCACAATTAAGCGTACTATCATGGAAATATTATATTACAATTTTATAAATTTTTGAAGCTTTTAGTTAGATTTTACCAACAAAGCTAAAGGGTATGCGAATTTTTTTTGCTGTTTTGCTCTTGTTTTATGGTTTTCTAAGCGTCTGGCATTCACGAATACTCTGTGGGTGGTATCGGTGCTGGTAACAAAAATGGTCAAATCCCAGCCTTCTACAAATTGATATAATTTGGACATGCAGGCGATCTGTGGCGCATTAAGGGTGATAAGGTTGAGGATAGCACAGTCGTAAAACGATGCATGCTGTCCCTCGAATAATCTAATAGCAAATGAGTTTATTCTGCCTTGAGTGTTTGAGCAGGATCATCCGACAACAATATAGCAAAAGGACGAGTTCCGTTAAAATGGCTTAAGACGATTACTAGGATCGAGGTTAATGGGATAGCGAGTATGCTTCCAGCAACTCCCCAAAGCAATGTCCAAAGGCTAAGTGAAACGAGAACCACGAAGGGAGACATGTTCACCTTTTTGCCAATCATGCGCGGCTCAAGCCCATTACCTACGAAGAGCTGCGCGGCTGCAAGTAATGCCAGAACCAAGAGTGTCGTCTGAACAGAGCCAAACTGGGCTACGGTTAAAAGAACTGGGAAAATAACACCTAAGAGGGAACCAATAAATGGAATGTAATTTAACAATCCGATCAGGATTGCCCAAAACAGTGCAAAATCAACGCCAAATAACCACATCACCACATATGAGATCGATGCTAAAATTACATTGATTAGAGTCTTAATCGCAAGATAGTCACCAATGCTACTATTAATACTTGCAATAATACTTTGAAATTGGATGCCACTTTTACCTGGTAAAGCGATTGCAACTTTTTGTGCAAAACCTGCACGTTCCCCCACCAAGAACATCGAATAGATCACAATCATAAACACAACTCCACTCAAAGCACTCAGCGAACCAAGTGCTGAGGTCGCAAGGGATTGAAGATTTATTTCTCCAACGGTATTTTGCCAAATAACGTTCCAATCAGCCGGTGCTTGCCGACCAAAAGCTTCAAGCATGGCCGTTGCCAGTAATCTTAAGTTTTTTTGATAGTTAGGAATTTCCTCAATCAACTGTCCTGCAGTTGCGATTATCACTCCCGTCAGCGCTACGATTGCAATGATGAATGCAAGAAGGACTAGCAATCTGCGGGCCCAATCTGGCAGAAAGCCAACGATTGGTTGTTTTCCAAGCCAATCGCTCGCTGCAGTCAAAACATAAACCGAAATTACCGCAACAAAAATTGGGAGCAAAAGCGATTTGCCAACAACCAGTAAGAAACCAATTAAGGTTGCAAATACAGATGCAAAAACCAAATTCTGAAACTGAACCGAGGTCTTTGTATCGTTGTTTTGCATCGATCGACGTCCTTTCCTTTGTATTTTTGATGCTTTTAGTTAGATTTTACCAACAAAGCTACACGGTGCACCGTTCTTTTTGGCGATTAAAGCTATCCAGTCATATGCTATATTTGCAGCGGCCAGAGCTGTAATTTCAGCAGTATCGTATGCAGGCGAAACTTCTACAATGTCCATCCCAATTAAGTTTAATGGTTCTAAAGCTCTGACAAATTCTAAACCTTGCCAACTTGCTAAGCCTCCGCACACCGGAGTTCCTGTGCCTGGCGCAAAAGCAGGATCAAGGCCATCAATATCAAATGACAAATAAACCGGAGTATCTTCTGCTCGTTTTAATGCGATTTCAATAGCTGCCTGTATGCCATTTCTATGAACCCACGGGCTTGTGAGTATTTCAAAGCCATAATCAGTATCATTATACGTCCTGAGGCCAATTTGCGTAGATTTAGTTACGTCAATAATACCTTCGTTAGCGGCTCGTGCAAACATTGTGCCATGGTCAAACCGTTTTCCGTCGTCGGTCCATGTATCGCAGTGAGCATCAAATTGGATTAAAGTCATCGGGCCATATTTTTTTGCATGAGCTTTTAGAAGGGGATAAGTAATTGAGTGGTCACCACCCAAACTTACCATTTTTGCGTTCGATTTTAGAATTTTTGTTGCGTGGCTCTCAATATCATCAAAAATGGTAGTTGGTTGATGAATATCTAGTTCACAATCTCCATAATCAATAACTGATAAATGCTTAAAAGGTTCAAATCCGTAAGGAAAGTGTTGCAGTTCTGCTAACTGTGTCGACGCTGCTCTTATTGCTCTAGGGCCAAAGCGTGTTCCTGGCCTATTAGTTACGGCATTATCGTACGGTATTCCACTAACGACTACTTCAACGTTTTTTGTATCTCGACTGTACTTTCTTCGGCAAAAACTTAGCGCTCCTGAGTAGGTAAATTCATGTATTAATTCTCGGTTATCTTCTAGTCTGAACGCGCCATCACCCTGTTTTTCTGTTTCCTTTGACATCTTTTACACTTTTTACCTTTTACTTAATTCAAATTTAATTTTGTTTTTGCGAGGTTATTTAACATCTCATTATCGTTTAATTTCCATCCGTTCGTAAGTAAACGTGTTGAATACTGCTTATTATATAAAAACGGCATTATAAGTTGAAAAATACCGAAAGTGACCAGTGATAATAATAGATGAAGAACCCCAATTCCAATTTCTCCTCTAAAAATTGGGACAAAGAAACCAAAGAAAAAGTAAGTCCAGCTNTAGCCTATAAAACCNTTNTTATTTATNCCNGATTCACTGTGGACAAATTTAATTTTTTTTTGAATACCCATAAAGGNCCAACCCACTATCAATGGAGCAAAATATATCAANATATATATTAATATGAGTAATCCCATTTTGGAGTAGTCCTAAAACAGAGTTTAAAAATGCTACTTGAAGAAGTTTAAGCACTTCCTTTCAATAATTGCTAGAGCGTAAAGCATAAGAGTTATTGGAGCGGGCGGCGGGAATCGAACCCGCGTCTTTAGCTTGGAAGGCTAAGGTCTTACCACTACACAACGCCCGCATCGAAGTATTGTCTTATTTAAACAAGAATTGAAGGTCAAGTAGCAGTTTCTTAAGCCTAACTCAAATTGTTAGGAATGAAGCTATTTTATAAATGTTCGTAATATATGATTTACTTGATCCACTTTATCTAATTGCATCATATGCCCACAATCCTCAATCAGATGAAAAATTGATCTTTTTATGTTTGTGGACATTTTCTTGATCGTTTTTGATGGGGCTGCTTGATCAAGAGAAGCTGCAATTAAACAACAGGGCTGTTCAATTAGGGAAATTTCTTTTCGTTTATCAAATGTCGTTAAGCATTCTAAAGCTAAACGGTAGTTATTTTCGCTAGTTTCTGCCATCGCTTTAATTGATGCATCAATATATGTTTGTCGTGCATTTTTTGAAAACATTAATGGCACATTTAATTTTGCTATATCGCTCATTGAGCGTCCTTCTGAAAGTGGTTTCAGCCTAGATTGGAGAAATGAGTTTTTAAAAGTGTCATCTTTCCCTCCAAAAGCACTAGTGGCACCTAAGAGGCATAAAGACTTCACTCGATGTTTTTTGAGTAAAGCCATCTCAATAGCAATCATGCCACCCATCGAATGACCAATAATATGGCAATTTTTTATATTTAGGGAATCTAATAATTCAAATCCTGCAGAGGCTAAATTTTTGAAACTNATTTCTTTGATTTCCCCAGTTTCAAAACTTGGCATTTTCCAGGCGATAACTTTATATTNATCNGATAAATAATTGATTTGTGGTAAGAAACTATTATAATCTAATCCCAAGCCATGTAAGCATAGAATAGCTGGACCGTCTCCTTTTGATATGTATTTTATTGAAATTTTGCGCACTCCTAAAACCTAGAATTAGCTGCTAGTTACGAGGAAACTATTTCAAATTCAAATCATTTTTAAGATTGAGGTTTAAACTAAGATAATAAATGGTTTAAGGGGTTCACCTTATCTCTTTAAAAGATATTAAATCAGGTATTTTCTTTTTTTTCTAAGTAGATATATAGATTTCTAACAATTTACGTATTTATTTTTGTTTAATTTGGTAAGCTACTAGTTACCATACATGATTTGGGAGACAACCATGACTTACACTCTTGCCACAACTGCTGACACTGCTGAAATTGAAGCAGAAATGGAAGTTTCGAAACGTTGGGAAGAAAAAACAGTTTACGAGCAACTTTGCAAAACCTCAAAAAGATTTCCAGACCGGCCAGCCGTAAGTTTTCAATTAAAATCTGGAATCAAAGATAAAGCGACTACATTAAATTGGGATACATTGGTCAAAAAAGTAACTCAAGCAGCAAATCTCTTTAGATCCTTGGGAATTAAACAGAATGATGTGGTTGCTTACCTACTTCCTACGAGCCATGAAACCCTAATAACTTTGATGGGTGGAATGACGGCGGGCATTGTTGCTCCGATCAATCCAACACTCGAGCCCTCTCAGATAGCAGCCTTGTTGCGGGAGACTGGCGCTAAAGTCTTAGTAACAATGAGAGCATTTCCAAAAACAGATGTTGCTCAACTTGCAGCAGAGGCAGTCAGGCAAGCGCCCAATGTTAAAACCGTTGTAGAAATTGATTTGCTGCCACATTTGACACCACCATTGTCTTGGATTGTTCCACTAATTAGGCCAAAGAATCCTATCAGTCATGATGCTAATGTAATCGAATTCAATTCAGCATTATCAAAGATGAATTCTGATAAATTAGACTTTGAGGAGGGTCAAGAGGATCATTATTGTGCATATTTTCATACTGGTGGTACAACAGGTATGCCTAAAATAGCTCAGCACCGACATTCTGGTGTTTTATATAATGGATGGCTAGGTGATGCTATCCTATATACGGAAGAGGATGTTTTACTTTGTCCTTTACCGTTATTCCATGTTTTTGCTGCCTATCCAATCTGGGCCGGGTGTTTGGTTTCAGGAGCGCATATGGTGCTTCCAACGCCAGCTGGATATCGAGGTGATGGTGTATTTGATGACTTTTGGAAATTAATTGAGCGTTGGAAAGCTACTTTTATGGTTACAGTTCCGACTGCTGCTTCGCAATTATTACAAAGGCCAGTAAATGCAGATATTTCATCATTGAATGCTGCATTTTGTGGTTCTGCTCCAATGCCAGTTGAGTTATTCAAGCGTTTTCAGGAAGTGACAGGCGTCGAGATAATTGAAGGTTATGGCTTAACAGAAGCGACATGCCTAGTGAGTTGCAATCCCAAGGATGGATTACGCAAAGTTGGATCAATTGGTATACCGCTTCCTTATACAAAAGTGCGTATTTTGGATTGTCTTGAAAGTGGTGAGATCACTAGAGAAATGGAAGTAAATGAAATCGGTGAGATCTGTATTTCCAACGCTGGAATTAACGTTGGTGAAACATATACTGAAAAGGCAAAAAATAAAGGTCTTTACGCTGATAAAATATTTTTTAGAACTGGTGATCTTGGGAGAATTGATGAAGATGGATATCTTTGGATCACTGGACGAGCAAAAGATTTGATTATTCGCAGTGGACACAATATTGACCCAGCTTTAATCGAAGAGGCGCTAGCGGGACACCCATCAATAGCGATGGCAGGGGCGATAGGTCAACCTGATGAAAAAACGGGCGAAATGCCATGTGCTTATGTTGAGCTAAATGCTGGTGCGACTGCGACGACAGAAGAGTTGTTAGAATTTTCAAAATCAAATGTGCCTGAAAGGGCAGCTCATCCTAAATATATAGAAATTATTGATGAATTGCCAAAAACAGCTGTTGGAAAAATATTCAAGCCTGAATTGAGAAAAATGGCAATCAAGCGGATATATGACGCAAAACTTAATAAAGATGGCTTGGATGTGACCGTTGAAGAAGTGATTGAGGATAAAAAACGAGGTCTGGTCGCTTCTTTGAATAGACCCAACACGAGCATTGATGATAAAACCATTANTAATTCTTTAGGCAACTTTATCAGGCCTTGGCAATGGTCAGAATAGTTAATTTATTTGGCTTCAATCGATTTGAATATTGCATACTTTTAAGTGGGGTTTAATGCCGATAGNTATTATGCTAATGTGACGAACAAATAGTAATAATTTGGGCATGTAAAAATAGAGAAAACAAATTAAAAAATAAAGTTTTGGTGCCAGATTTCGAAAAAATTGTAATAATGAAGCCTTAGTGGTTTTTAAGGAATGAAGAATATGAGTAGTAATGATTTTGTTGTAGATCAATTTGTCGTTTATCCTTCGCATGGAGTTGGAAAAATTACGGCGATTGAGGAGCAGGAAATAGCGGGTATCTCCATGGAGTTGTTCGTAATTGATTTTGCAAAAGATAAAATGACTTTAAGGGTTCCAACAGCNAAAGCTACCTCAGTTGGTATGCGTAGTTTGGCCAGCCCAGATTTAGTTTCAAAGGCAATGTCTACATTGNGAGGCCGTGCTCGGGTTAAGCGTGCCATGTGGTCGCGCAGAGCACAGGAATACGAACAGAAAATCAATTCAGGAGATCTTATATCAATTGCTGAAGTTGTTAGAGATNTACACCGTAAAGATGATCAGAGAGAACAATCTTACTCTGAAAGACAACTTTATGAGGCTGCACTNGAAAGGCTAACCCGTGAAATTGCTGCTGTAGATCGAGCGGATGAGGATGCCGCACAANCAAAAATAGAAGAAGTTTTATCTTCGCGGTCAGCTGCGTAACTTAAATTCTAAGGAATTATCAATATTCCCGCAAGGCAAGCTAATGCCATTAGTTCTGCCGTTTGTTGAGATGCTCCTAAGATATCACCAGTTTGACCATTTATTTTTTTATAAGATGCATACAGAATGGGCAGAGCTCCAAGGCACGCGCATAAAACTACCAGCAGACCTAAAATACCAGCACTTATTAAACATGTTATAGTTCCAATCACAGCCGCCACTATCAGAGAGATTTGGGAAGGTTTTCCCACAGAAGCAGATAGACCATCTGCTCGGGCATTTTGCATAAAGACCATTGCAGCAACCATAGGGACTCGACTGATTGAGGCAGCAGCAATTAACGGCCAGAATAGTGATTCTATTTGAATCAGATCCTTTATTGAAGCATAGCGGCCAACAATAATTAATACTAATGCTATAGCGCCAAAGCTACCTATTCGGCTGTCTTTCATTATTTGGAGTATCTGCCCTTTATCTTTTCCTCCCCACAGGCCGTCAGCAGAATCGCTGAGCCCATCTTCATGCATTCCACCTGTAAGAGCAGCCATTGTTATAAGTGACAATATTGCACCAATAGAAAAAGGTAGGCCAACAAAAATTGCAATATTAGCAATAGAAGCAGAAATTGCACCGATCAATGCTCCTACTAAAGGATAGGCCCATGTCGCCTTACTCGCTCTCTCTCCACTTTCATGATGGTCTATATTTACTGGAATTCTGGTTAGTAAGCTAAGAGCTATTAAGAAGTCACCTAATCTAAAATCTAGAATATTATTGTCGTATTTATTCATCTCTCAGTCCAAAATGTAGTTTATTATTTCTGTCAGTATATGTAATACGTAATGAATTTAACAATCAAGTAATCTGGAAATTATTATATGACTGACGAAATGAATAACTCTAATGATATAAATGATTTCTTAAAAGCAATTAGTACTATGCCAAGCTTGGATGAAGAAATCTCTAAGCAAGCAGCAGATAGAAACGCTATGTTAACAAAGCCACCAGGGGCTCTTGGGCGTTTAGAAGATATAGCAATCTGGTATTGTGGATGGAGAGGAGACTTCAAAGCTTTGGTAAAAAAGCCCCAAGTTATCGTTTTTGCGGGTAATCATGGGGTAGCATCTCTCGGTGTATCGGCTTTTCCATCAGAAGTGACGGCTCAAATGGTAATTAATTTTGAGCAGGAAGGAGCAGCAATAAATCAACTATGCAAAGTTTCAGGGGCAACTTTAAATGTTCATTCATTAGAGCTCGATAAACCGACTAAAGACTTTTCAAAAGGACCAGCACTTTCTCCAGATGAATTTCAGAAAGCAATATTAGTTGGATGGAATTCAGTAGATATTGAAGCTGATTTACTAGTGGTTGGTGAAATGGGAATAGGTAATACAACCTCGGCTGCTGCTGTTGCTTGTGGCTTATATGGTGGAGATCCTGAGGAATGGGTTGGGCGTGGAACAGGTGTTGATGACGCAGGATTAATTCTTAAATCAAAGGTCGTTCGGGAAGGTTTGAAAATAAATAAGAGTGCTTTGGAAACGCCCATGGAGGTTTTGAGGTGCCTTGGAGGTAGAGAAATGGTTGCCATGGTTGGTGCTATTTCGAGAGCACGATCATTACGTATACCAGTGGTATTAGATGGGTTTATTTGCACTGTTTCGGCAGCAGTGCTCGAGAACCATAAATCAGGGTTGTTAAGCCATTGTTTGGCAGGTCATCTCTCTTCAGAGGGCGCGCATTTAAAGATTCTAGATGAATTAAAGAAAAAACCACTGCTAGACTTGAGCTTGAGATTAGGTGAAGCATCTGGTGGAGCTTTGGCCATTAATATTATAAAGGCTGCACTTGCTTGTCATAGTGGTATGGCCACATTCGAAGAAGCTTCTGTTTCAGAGAAAAGCTAGAACATAGGAATCTAACTTTCAAATTAGAAAACAATAAGATAATAATTTGTATCAAATGATAGTAAAATTTTGTTATTTTTTTTGGTGAAGGCCTTGAAGTTGAAGCTCGAAACCTTCTTGGATATGGTTCGTAAATACTTCTAAAGTCTTTGTTTTGTCACCAGTTTCTATAACGTCGACTAATTGCATGTGGTCACCAAGAGATTTTTTTAAGTCCACGTTTTCTATAGCAGCAAATATTGGAAATATATTAGCTTTACCCCATATCATATTGAACATTTGAATAAGAAATCGATTGTCTGCAAGTTCAACAAATTTGAAATGAATATTTCTGTTGGCCTCAAAATAAGCTCTTGCCGTATGAATTTTTAAATCTTCTTCCTTAATAATTGTCTTTCGTAGCTCTTCTATGTGAGTTGGGTCATTGATGCTTGCAAGGATTCGGGCGCATTGTCCCTCAATCGCAGCTCTGGATTGGTATAGCTCTCGGACTTCTTTGTCATCCATTTGGTAGATCTTAAAACTACCTCGGTTAGTTACTTCTAAAACACCTTCTTGTTCTAATCGCATTAGTGCTTCTCGAACTGGTGTTCTGCTTATCTGCAATTCTGCAGCTAGTTTTTCTTGGATTAATCTGTCTTCAGATACTATATCTCTGTTAACGATAGCATTAATAATTTGATCATAAACTTGGTCTGCTAATCGTCGCCGAGTTGGTTGGATACTTTTAAGTGCCAAATTAAACCTCTTTTTTTATCTCGGATTTGATTTAAGTAGTTTCCGAATTATATCTACGTTACTTATATCTTAATTCTTGTCATTGTACAATGCATACTGTATACTGTATACATAAATGAATATTTGAATTGATCTTTACTCAAATTATAAGGAATGATTTATGTGCGGAATTGCGGGTAGAATTCTAGGTGCTCCGGGGCTGGTTGGTAATGATCTTGTTGAGCTGATGGATGCGCAGGCTCACAGGGGTGCAGACAGTACTGGATTTGCTATTTATGGTGTGCCTCGTGATACAGGGTATGTCCTTAGAGGAATGGGGTTTTCACGCGATAATATAGATTCGGACTTATCAAATTTTACAAATATCTTGCGCGATAACGGTTCAGATTTTTTAAAAGATCCAGAAATCGTAACAGATACAAGCACACATTATTGTTTTAGAATAGAAATTTCAGACCCAAAAGACCTGTCAAATTGGATTAATGATACAGATACCTTAGCCGAAACGATAGAAGTCCAGTCTTGTGGACGTTCTCTTGAAATTATCAAGGATATCGGTGGAGCATCTGAAGTC
Source organism: Paracoccaceae bacterium (assembly GCA_002683355.1). Lineage (GTDB taxonomy): Bacteria > Pseudomonadota > Alphaproteobacteria > Rhodobacterales > Rhodobacteraceae. The sequence goes on from NYTF01000039.1 coordinate 11,635, forward strand.
GCAGACAAGCACAACGTAAGGGATATGATTGGAACTCATGGGCTTGGTCACGCAAGATTAGCGACTGAGAGCTCAGTTTTGCCTAATGCAAGCCATCCTTTTTGGGCAAGGCCATTTTCAGATGTAGCAATTGTTCACAACGGGCAAATAACAGATTATTTTACCTGGAAAGAAAAATTGATAAGAAAAGGTTATCAGTTTTTAACTGAAAATGATAGTGAACTTATTGCCATTTGGGTGTCGGATCAAATGAAATCTGGGCTTTCGATGGACCAAGCTTTGAAAAAATCAATAACTTCTATTGATGGGATTTTTACGTATATGATTGCCAGTCCAAATGGCATTGGATTTGCAAAAGATAAATTCGCACTCAAGCCCTTAGTTGTGATAGACGAAAATGGTAATTTGGCAGCTGCGACAGAGGAACAAGCTGTTCGAAGAATTTTCAAAGGTGAAAATGATGTCATAAACCATGATGGGCCTAGCCTGACTGGTATTTGGGGTATGGGAAATAGGAGCCTTGCTGCATGAGTGAAATAATCGTCGAAGTTGGAGATCGTCATATCCGCGAAATTAATGAAGAAATCCAAGACCTTTGTAAAAAAAATAGTAAAATTAGGATTGTAAACTCACTATCGCGACACAATCTTGGCATTGGATTACCACCCAATTGTGAATTGTATTTTGAAGGTAGCGTCGGTTATTTTTGTGGTGGGTTGAATACGGGAGCAAAGTTAACAATTGAACGTAATGCTGGCTGGGCTTTAGGTGAAGGAATGTCCGATGGCATGATTACCGTTGGTGGTTACGCTGGGATGTCTGTAGGCGCTGCTATGATAGGTGGTACGATACATGTCAAAGGCGATTCAGGTCCGCGTTGTGGAGTTGCCATGAAAGGTGGCAATATTATTGTTGAGGGTAAGATTGGTTATCAATCTGGATTTATGGCGCATTCAGGAAAAATAATTGCATTGGGTGGTGCGGGAGAGAGTTGTGCAGACGCTCTTTGGGCTGGAGAAGTATGGGTTGCTGGTCCTATTGACGGTTTAGGCGTTGATGTAAACGTCATAGAACCGACAGCTGAAGAAGTTTTAGAAGTAGATGAAATTTTGAAACCATTGGGGTTACAAGACTCATCGAGAGATTGGCGCAAGATGGTTTCAGGCCAGCGTTTATGGTATTTTGAAAGTAGGGATGCAAATGCATGGCTCATGATTTAGATAAACCTTATGAATATCCTTTTGAAGTTGCTACCGAAGAAGAAATAAAATTTCAAAAAGGCGCAATTGAAGGGCGACCTGCTGGGGTTCCATCTTCATATGATGAGGGTGGTTCAACTAGATGGACACCAGACGCGATCGCGGAAGTTCACGCTTTAGCACAACTTGGACGTTATCAAGTTAGAGGGTACAATTCATTTAACAAACAATTACCTACGTTTGATGATTTAACATTCGTACCTGCAACCATGACTCGGTTACCACTAGAGGGTTATCGTGAGAATTGTGATTCAACCACAGTTTTGGGTGCTGGACGTGGCTTGGTTGAAAAGCCCTTAGAATTAAAAATTCCTATCTACATTGCATCGATGTCTTTTGGAGCTCTTTCAGCGAGTGCCAAAGCTTCTCTTGGTTATGGAGCTTCTAAAGTGGGGACAATGACCTGTACCGGTGAAGGTGGAATGTTAGAGGAGGAGCGTAAAGCCTCTCAAAGACTTTTGTACCAAATGTCTCCAGCGAGATATGGTGTAGATTTAGATCATTTACGAAGAGCTAATGCTTTGGAAATTGTTGTTGGTCAGGGTGCAAAGCCAGGAACTGGAGGTTTATTACTAGGTATGAAAGTAAGCCCCCGAGTTTCCAACATGAGAACATTGCCTGAAGGTGTTGATCAAAGATCAACCATCAGGCATCCTGATTTTATGGGCGCTGATGATTTGTCAGTGAAAATTGAAGAACTGAGAATTGCCACTAATTATCAAGTACCTATTTTTATTAAGATGGGTGCGACAAGACCTCGTTTCGATGTCGCCGTAGCTGCAAAGGCTGGAGCGGATGTTGTGGTTGTTGATGGTGCTGAAGGTGGGACAGGAGCATCTCCTGAAATGTTATTAAATCATACTGGAATTCCCACAATGAGCGCAATACGTGCTGCGAGAGAAGCGCTTGATGAATGTGGTATGTCAGGAAAAGTTGATTTAGTTGCCGCTGGGGGTATTAGGACTGGTGTGGATGCCGCAAAATGCCTAGCATTAGGGGCTGACGCTGTAATGATTGGTAATGGCGCTATGATTGCAATGGGTTGTAATTCCCCAAGATACGAAGAAGATTATACGGCACTTGGGACCTCTCCCGGGGCATGTCACCATTGTCATACAGGGCTTTGCCCAGTTGGTATTGCGACCCAAGATTCAGTTCTTGAAAAAAGAATGAACCCACATGCTGGAGCAGAAAGAGTAGCTAGGTATTTGACTGCCATGACTATGGAGATTACCGCTTTGGCTAAAGCCTGTGGTAAGTCGTCTGTACATAATTTGGAGGTCGAAGATTTGAGAGCTCTATCTTTTCAGGCGTCCGCTTTCACTGGAGTAAAAATGGCTGGTATTGATCGAGCCTTTGACTGGTAGGAAACCTAAAAGCAATCATATCGATAGTCGCTATGAGTACGACATCATACGCTGTTTATAAAATGTATCCTTCGCCAGAGGCTCTTACTGTAACGTCAGCTATCGTTACTCCTAATGGTTGATTGATAGAATAAATAATTTGATCGGCAAGGTATTCTGGACTTAAGGCATAATATTCAATATCTGAAGCATCACTGTTTTTATCTGGTAAAAGTCCGGCATCGTAATCATCCATCATTTTTATATAATTTTGCGCATTTTGACCTAAGATACCAATAATTGCATCTTCATTTATTATGCCTGCACCTAATCCTGTGCCACGAACACCGGTTGGTTTGATTATCGTGACTTTAATTTTCCCCTGAGATTCTACTCTCAGAGATTCTGACAGAAAGTTTACCGCTGCTTTGGTTGCNCCATAAACTCCTGCACCCGCCACTGGATAATTACCGTATATCGATGAGATGTTTACAATATGCCCACTCCCTTGCAAAATCATTTGATCATATGCAGATGTGATACCGTTTAAAACACCCTTGATATTTATATCGATGCAGTTATCCCAAGGNTTCATTGCCTTCATGTGGTCTGAGTAAAAAGCTAAAGGCATAGTTCCTGCATTATTAATTAANACGTCAATNCGGCCAAACTTTTCTATTGTTTTTTGCATTAATTTTTGCATTTGCTTCAAATTAGTAACATCAGCTGTAAAATCGAGTANGTTTGCAGTATATTCCCGAAAATCATCTTTGGTATTAGATAAACCAACTTTATTTACATCACATCTTGTAACCATTGCGCCTAAATNTAGGCATTTACTTGCCACTAATTTTCCAAATCCACTTGCTGCTCCTGTGACAACCACTACTTTTTTNTNCAAATNATTTTGCATTTAAAATACAACTCCAGNAGATANGTTATTTTTGTTNATACATTTTATATCTATTAANTTACCGCCCAGATGGNCTCTCTTTTGGGCTNAGTTTTTTTCGTCCTGACACTTTGAAACGATCCGCCGTTCCATAATCACCCATAGCCACACCAGCNACGAATTCACCAAAAATTGGACCATGTTTGAACAAGTGCCCTGAGCAACCGCCTGCAAAAAGAACATTTTCATGTTCGGGGTGCCAATCTACAACAAAATGTGTATCTGGCGTCATAATTATTTGATTAAATTTAGAATCTACAACCTTTTCCCCTTCCAACGCTGGAAATCTATGTTTTATGTAGCTTTGTGTTCTAGCGAGAGATTCTCGCCTGATTAATCTTTCATCGTTATCTAAATCAATATTTTCAGGAATTGCTATCATTGCTTTAATTCCAGATCCCTCACTAGAAGGGATACCAAAAGAGTTTTGTCCATGATCAATCCAGCANGGCATTTTTTCTTTATCAAATGAATCACTTCCATTAGGAGTTGAAGTATAAAAAACAGGTAATCCAAGTATTGCTGAAATTGGTTTTATTGTCTTGGGAAACATATCAGACATCCATGCCCCTGTTGAGATTATTATAACGTCAGCCTCCAGGGGTTTGCCGTCTAAATGGGGTTTTTCAGTGATATCTGTTGTTATATGTCCGCGCTTAACAATCCCACCTGCNTTTTTAAATAAGTCAATTCCGGTAATTACGCATCTATGNGCCATTAGCATGCCAGCCTCAGGCTCATAGAGGGCATATTTAATTTCAGGAACNCGAAATTGTGGAAACCTTGCANTNATATCGGCTTTATCGAATTTATAATAGGGTACCCCAACTTTATCAAAGGTTGCTGCCGAAGCGTCTTCCCAATGGGAATGCCCTTCAGTTGCGAGAATGAGGGCTCCACATTCATACATTAAGTTTTGCCCTGTTTCTGCTTGCATCTCTAACCAACGAAGACGGCTTTCTCTTGCCCAACGAGTATAAAACTCGTCCTTACCTGAAATAGCTCGTATCACCCTATTGTAATCAGAAGAGGCTGCTCTTGCGTGTCCAGGTTCCCATCTATCGATGAGAGTCACTTTATTACCACGTTTTTGCAGGTCTAAAGCAGTCATCGTGCCAGCTATACCACCTCCTACTACAATAATATTACTCATAACCATTAAAAAAACCTTGCTATCTGTTGTACTTATGAATACTGTATACAGAATACAGAAAACTAGCAACAAAAACTTCTTACAAGGAAAAGCACATGTCTCAAGATGATTTTTCGCTACCAGAAGGCACACATACCGTCGCTTTAGGTTTAGGTGATTTAAACGGTATCATGCGTGGCAAAAGAATTCCCGCTAGCAATTGGGAAAACATATGTAGGAATGGAAACGCCTTATCTGCTGCGCTTTTTGCTTTAGATATGGTGTGTGACGTTTGGGACACCCCTTATGTAAATATGGATAACGGCTATCCAGATTTTCACATGTTTCCTTTAAGTAAACCTGTAAGCTTACCTTGGGAACCAGGTGTTGCATTAGTATTTGCTCGCGCAGAGGGTATGGATCACAAAACTGTACCAATAGATCCGAGGCAAGTGTTGATTCGTCAGCTTGAGCGCGCTCGTGGGATGGGAATTGACATCCAAGTTGGAGCGGAGTTGGAGTTTTATCTTTTAGATCCCGAAACTGGTCTCCCAAAAGATAAAGGCAACGGTGTTTACAGTCTCGAGCGAGCTGCAGAATTGGAGCATGTTCTTGGACCTATTAGAAACAACTTGAATGAAATTGGTATACCTGTTGAACAATCTAATCCAGAGTATGCAGAAGGTCAGGTTGAAGTAAATATTCGATATGATGAGGCGCTTTTAGCTGCAGACCGGGTCATTATTTTCCGCAATTTGGTAAAACAGATGGCTTTTAAGCATGGATATAAAGCAACTTTTATGGCGAAGCCATTTTTTGAACAGTCTGGTAGTGGTTTTCACTGTCACTACTCTCTCTGGAAAGGGGGCAAAAATATTTTTGCTGAAAGTGGTAAGCTTAGCCAAACTGGTAAGTATTTCGTTGGAGGTCTACAGAAAAGAATGGCTGAAGCTGCGATATGCGGAAGTGCCACAGTAAATGGATTTAGACGTCGTCAACCATATACATTTTGCCCTGTGAATAATGCTTGGGGCATCGATAACAGGACGGTGGGAATAAGAGTNATTGAAGGTTCNGNCACGTCTACTAGGGTTGAAAAACGNGATGCAGGNGCCGACTGCAATCCTTANTTGCTAATNGCTACAGATATTGCNGCTGGTCTTGATGGNATTNANGANAANATTGAGCCAGCAGAAATGACAACTGGCAATGCGTATGAATCTGAANCNGCAGATCCAATACCAACAGATTTAAGAGACGCGATACAGCTAGCGCGTGGCTCTGACTGGTTAAAGAATATCATCGGTGATGATTTATATGAAATAGCATTGCAACAATCTGAACGGGAGTTGGAATTATTTTCTCAACAAGTAACTCCATTTGAACTAAATCGATACAGGGATGTTTTCTAATGAAGATTGGTAAAATTACTGGGCATGTAAATGCCACTGCCAAGGATGCAAAATTAGTTGGTCTCAAAACCCTAATAGCGGATATCGTAGATAGTGACGGCGTGGTTCTAACACCATCAGTGGTTGTAGTTGATACGTGTGGTGCTGGTGTTGGTGACACAGTTTTGATTGCTGACGGTTCAGCCGCAAGAATACCTGCGGCCACCACTGGCGCTCCGGTAGATGCTTCAATCGTCGCAATCGTAGAACAAATTTATAACTCAAATCAAATTAACAACAACAAGAAGGAAAAATAAAATGGCTAAATCAATTCAGAGTCAGATGGCACTTGGTATGATTGAAACCCGGGGATTAGTAGCTTCTATTGAGGCCGCTGATGCAATGGTTAAAGCTGCTAGTGTTACAATAGTAGGTCAAACAAAAAATGGCGGAGGTCTAATTTCGACACTTGTTCGTGGTGAAGTAGGTGCTGTTAAAGCGGCGACTGATGCTGGAGCTACTTCAGCAAATAAAGTCGGTGAAGTTGTGTCGGTTCATGTTATTGCCCGGCCACATGATGAGCTGGAAGCCTTAATTGGTGCTTTAGGTAGCGGTGGTGCAGAATAAAGATTTGCAAACTGTTTTTTTAAAACCGTTTAGTCTGAAAGGTTTGTAAAATGAGCTCTGGTTTTGACGAATTCACCGAAGCGGTAGCACAATCCACAACTAAAAAACCAGTTATTGAAAGCAAAGTGTTTTCTAGAGTAGCTATTTTAGGTGGTGGTGCTGATGCGAAGTTAATTGCAGCTTTATGTTTGTCCGAGGGTGCTGATACAAAATTGTTTTCTGCATATGGAGAAGAATTGGCAGCACTAAGGTCTTCAAGTGGAGTAACACTTAGAGGCGCTGGTCCGATAGGTACTTATCATGTTGATAGAGATGATGGGCCCTCAATACAAACCACGGCTGAGTTAGACGGGGCTGTTGCAGATGCGGAAGTGATTTTTTTGACTGGTCCAGTGCACAAACAACGGACATATTCAATGGTGCTTGCGGATCATCTAAGTGATGGTCAAGTCTTGGTTATTGCGCCAGGAAGATCTTTGGGAGCCCTTGAAACCGCATGGTTGTTGAGGATTGGCGGATGCACTGCTGATGTTACAATTGTTGAAGCGCAAGGCTTACCTTTCTGGTATAATGAGGCGGGTTCTGTACTGACTTTAACTTCAGCAGCTCCTATGGCTGCAGCTACGTTGCCAAGTGGAAGATCAGAAACCTTAAACGCTCTAAAGAAATATTTACCAAATTTGGTGGTATTTGATAGTGTGTTGGCATCTGGGTTTTCAGATGGTTCGGCTTTAGTTGAAGTTCCAACATTAATGATGGGTGGCCCAGCACTTCATGGTGGGGCTATTCCGATACCAATGGGTGGTAAGCTTTTAGAAGAAAACCAAACTTTTGCTTCTTTAATAGGCTCATCGCAAAAAACAATAATTGCAAAGCTCACTGACGAACGCCACAAAGTGGCAAAGGCATTTGGTGTGCGTCACTTACCTTCTGCCAGTGAAATGATTAGTACATATGGGGGCAGTCTGAGAGGTGATCATAGTCGCCCAATACCATCGCAAAAAATGTCCAAGTCACTATTGCGATGTGGGGTTATTGGATCATTAGTTCCTCTCAAGTCAGCTGGACAAATCGCTAATTTAAAGGTTCCAGTCACAAGTGCGATAATTACATTAGCTTCCAGCATTTTAGGTGCTGATGTTTCTGCAGCTGGGAGGCGATTGGAAGCGATTGGAATAGATTCAGGAGACATTGACACAGCTCGACGTGCAATGGACGCAATTGCAACAGGGGAAAAATATGGACGCTGACTTAAAATCAATTGCTGCCGCTCGGCGTTGTGCTGATACTGCATTTGAAGCTTATCAACAGTTTTTAGGTACTGAGCCTAGTAAAATCGATGCGATTGTGGATGCAATGGCTGCTGCAATTGAGCCAGAGGTCAATCGCATTGTAGAACTTGCAGTTGCTGAAACAGGTTATGGCAACGCAAAAGATAAAAGAATTAAAGATATGTTTAATGCTGTGTCGGTAGCAGATTACTTGCGTGACGTAACAACTTTAGGGATGCTTTGGAAGGATGATGCCACAAAAGTTGCAGCTTTTGGAGAACCGATGGGGCTTGTTGCGGCTTTAATTCCTGTTACTAACCCGACGTCTACGATTATATATAAAGTTTTATCCGCTGTTAAGGCTGGTAATGCGATAGTGTGCGCGCCACACCCAAGAGCTTTGAGATGCGGCTTAGAAGTTACTAAGCTCTTGGCAAATGTTGCTGAACAGATGGGCGCGCCCAAAGGCTTAATTCAATGTTTAGAGCATGTTACCATTCAAGGAACTGCAGAGCTGATGAAGCACAGAAGAACGTCAGTAGTAATGGCAACAGGTGGACCTGCTATGGTCAAAGCAGCATATTCATCCGGAAAACCAACTTTAGCCGTGGGAGCGGGAAATGTTCCTTGTTATGTAAATAAATCGAAAGCAAACGATATTGCTGAAGTGGCGGAGCAAATTATTGTTTCAAAAAGCTTCGATTATGGAACTGCCTGTGTGTCTGAGCAAGCGGTGGTGGTTGATAAGGAAATAGCAAGAGAATTACGCAATGAATTAAAATTAAAAGGTGCTTATTTTTGTACTCCTGCTGAGTCTGATCGATTGGCAAAAGTTATATTCTTAGGGAAACAGCGAATGAATCCAGACAGAGTGGGCCAATCTCCAGAGGTTCTAGCAGGGTTGGCTCAATTTTCAATCCCTCCAAAAACAAGGATTTTAATTTCAGAGGAAGCTGAGATTGGATGGCATAGGCCATTGTCTGCAGAAAAGTTGAATCCAGTTTTAGCATTTTATGTGGCAAATGATGAGAATCACGCGTTGGAATTGGCTAATAATATTGCGAAATTTGAAGGTTGGGGTCATTCTTCAGTTGTCCACTCTGATGATCCTAAAATTGTTGCGAAGTTTGCCAGTATTCCTACTGGGCGAGTTTTAGTAAATACGCCAGCGATCTTGGGGGGTATGGGATATTCCACTGATTTAGAGCCAAGCTTTATGCTTGGTACTGGAACTTGGTCTGGTTCAATAACGTCAGATAATGTTACAGCGCTCCATTTGATCAATATTAAACGTGTTGCTTACGAAAGTAGGCCATGGCGCGATATTTATGAAGAATATGGAGAATAAAGATGAGTGGTATAACAATACGTGCTTTAATACAGATTGATAACTTACAACCCAAATTTGCCGCCTACAATGGGGCGACCGTTCAAGGCTCAGTCCCTCTATCTGGAGATACAGTTTTAATTGGAGAATTTGCCCCAGGAAATGGTGTTTTTACTTTAATTGATAAAGCGTTGAAAGCTAGCTCTGTTGAGGCTACAAGCCAATTGGTTGAGAGAGAGTTTGGGTTTTTTATTCTCCGTTCACCATCGAATGCAGAAATAAGTGCAGCTAGAGATTCAATATTAGCCGAGCTTGGCGCATCAATGACCGATAGGGTTAAGCCAAAGGTTGCAACAACACAGATCATAACCTCTGTTGAACCATATCAAGCACAATTACTCAATAAATGGCGAAAAGGTTCACTTTTAGTACCGGGACAAACCTTAGGAATTATTGAGTGTGAACCAGCGGCCTATATTTCTATAGCCGCTAATGAAGCGGAAAAAGCGGCTGACATAGATATTGTGGAGGTGCGAGCTGTTGGTCGTTTTGGCAGATTATTTATTTCTGGTTCAGAAAATTCGGTTCAAACTGGTATTAATGCTGCAATTGAGGCTATTGAGTCAGTTGATGGTAAGGTTATTTAATGTCTGAAAATCGTGTCATCGGTTCTGAGCATATAGAAGACGCGCGGCAGCGTGGTCGTTTGATTTTTGAAATTTTACCTGGCGATATTGTGACTAGTTTAGCAAGGGAAACTGCCCATAGACTGGGGATTGAATTAATTACTGGTCCAATTGAAAAACCGACACTTGCGCGAACAGATGGTAAAACGTCCATGGGACGTAGTTTGTATCGGCGGTCACCAAAATGGATTGCTCCTGATAAGGGGATCTCAAGCAGGGCGAAAAGATTTTCAAAGATCTCAATTGTGGGTGCCGGTGGTGTGGGGGCTAACATTTCACATTTGGCAGCAAATTTAGATTTGTCTAATGAAATAGCAATAGTTGATATTGTTCCAGGATTGGCTGCTGCTACTGCGCTGGACCTAAACCATGCCAGTGGCATAACAAGATCAAGTACTAAGATTGTGGGTAGTGAAACTTTAGATCTAATCTCTGGGTCTGACGTTGTTATTGTAACGGCAGGTCGAGCACGATCTCCCGGAATGACAAGAAGTGATTTGATCAATATTAATAAGCGTGTAATACAATCTACAGCTGAGGTGATAAAAAACCAATCGCCGTCGGCTATTGTGATAGTCATAACCAATCCATTAGATGAAATGACCATGGAAATGTTGACAGCCACAGGATTTCCTCGAGAGCGTGTATTAGGTATGGCTGGAACACTTGATAGCAGTAGGTTCAGGAGATCTTTGGCAATGGCAGCTGGAGTGAAAACTGCAGATGTTGAAGCTATTACACTTGGAAGTCATGGAGATGAAATGGCGCCAATTATATCCCACTCCAAGATAAAAGGGCGCTCGCTGGAAAGATTCTTATCTACCGAGGAGATTGAAGCGTGTTCAAAGGATGCTATATCTGGGGGTGGCCAGGTTGTCGCATTAAAAAAAATGGGATCTGCTACAATTGCACCAGCTCATGCATCAATTGAGATACTTAACCATATTAGAGGTGCCAAGAATGGTTCCATACCAGTTTCTGTTATGTTGGAAGGGGAGTTTGGCTTAAATAATGTTGTTTTAGGAGTGCCAGCGTTTCTGGGTTTAAAAGGTTTAATTTCTGTTGAAGAGATTAAATTATCACCCTCAGAGCTTAAGGCATTACAAAACGCTGCTAAAGCAATCCAAGAGCGCTTAGGATTAAAATGAGTGTGAAAATATTTAAATCTGGTGGGCGTTTAGAGGGAATAGGAAGTTATTCGCGTGCGAAAAGAATAGGGCCATTCGTTTATATCGCTGGTACAACAGCGATCGAACCAAGTGGCAAATTACATGCCCCTAATGATACTTATGCGCAAAGTATGTATATATTTAAGAGAATTGAAGAAGCTTTAAAAGCTGTTGGTGCTGAAATGAAGCATGTTGTTCGTACAACGGCTTATATGACTGATATGGCTCTTGGAGGGGCTGATTTTGTAAAAGCGCATGGTGAGATTTTTAAAGATATTGACCCAGTTACAGCCGGCGTAGAAGCTGGTTTGACTACTCCTGGTATGATGGTTGAAATTTCAGTAGATGCGGTAGTTCATGATGGGGATGGAAATATCGAGATGGGCAAATAAATACTAAAATGAGGGATTTGTTATGAGCATTAATATCAAGGGAAAAATAGCAATTGTTACAGGTGCTAGTCGGGGTATTGGAGAGGGCATTGCTAAGGTGTTTTCAACTGAGGGTGCCACTGTAATTTGTGCTGCAAGATCAACTGTGGATGGAGATAGAGTAGTAAAATCAATAAATCAAAATGGTGGATCTGCAATATTTATTCAAGCCGACATCCGCTTGGAGGCTGACTGTAAAAGATTAATAAACACTGTTGTAGAAAAATATGGTCGCCTGGATATTATGTGCCATAATGCAGGCATATACCCTGATGAACTTATGGAAGATATGTCGATCGAAACATGGGACGATACAATAAATACAAACTTGAGGTCATGTTTTTTATTAACCAAGCCTTGTGTTAAAGTGATGCGCGCTCAAAAGTCAGGGCGAATATTATTTACTTCTTCGATAACTGGCCCAAATGTAGCTCAAGCACGCCTTGCAGCCTATTCATCAAGCAAAGGTGGTATTAATGCCTTTATTAAAGCCGCATCATTGGAGTTGGCAAAAGATGGAATAACTGTGAATGCTGTGAGTCCTGGTAATATTGTAACTGAAAGTATGATGAAATTATATGGTGAAGATGGTGCAAAAGAAATTGCTAAAATTGTACCCGCGGGGAAACTAGGTGATACAGCCGATATCGGTTATGCTATGGTTTACCTAGCTTCTGACCAAGCTAAATTCGTTACTGGTCAAGCTATAGTGGTCGATGGTGGGCAAATTTTGCCAGAAGATCCAGACTCATTTCTTAGAAATGAATAGGGTATCTTAATAGTTTTTGAGTTCAATTACGAAAAAATTTTAGTTTGGTGATCTATATTTTAGCCTGATCTTTTTACATTGTAATATGTAAATTTAATAATATTGACTCACACCACTTCATATGCTCTGTATACAGTATACAAAGAAGCCGTAATGGCCTTAATTTTAATAATGGAGGATTTAATGAAATTTAATTTTATAAAGGTTGTGGCGACTATGGCATCGTTTATGCTTGCTGCTACAGCATCAGCTGACATTAAGGTTGGCTTTATTGGTTCGCTCTCTAGTGACACCGGTCTTAGTACCTTACGCGGCGCTGAGATTGCTATTGATGAACTAAATGCAAGTGGTGGTGTTTTAGGGCACCAAATAAAACTAGTCACTGCTGATACACGTCAAGATGTAACAGAAGGGGTGAAGGCTTACGAATATTTGGCTGAAACGGAAGAGGTTGACTTTATAATTTCCGGATCGATTGATGATGTATCATTAGGTTGGTTGCCTCGTATGCAAGAATATCAAATTCCTACATTGGATACATGGACATCTTATATTGGAATTATAGACATGCTGGTTGAAGATTATGACAGCATGAAGCCTTATTTCATGAATATTGCTTCTGATGAAGCTTTAGCCACTTTATATATAGATTTTGGTAAAGATGTGTTAGTTGATCAAATGGGTTGGAAGTCAACGGTAATTTTACAAGAGGACACAGCCTTTGGTGGAGCTATTCATGGTTTGATAAGTCAAGCGATGGCCCCAGTGGCTGGCATCGAAGTTGTTGAGACAATTGTGTATGATGTAGCGACTGTTGATTTTGCGCCTCTATACAGTAGAGCTGTTGCTTCAGGTGCTGATTTTATTTACTTGATAAGTTCGGTTAACTCGCAAGTAGTGTCATCTCAATACGTTAAATTGCAAGTTCCTTTAGGAATGACTGGCGTTAATGTTGCACCTATGGGTCAGGATTACTGGGCTGACACTGGTGGTATGGGTGGCGGTATGTCCACTTTGACACCAATTCCAGCCGTGGGTATGAAACTTGATCCTGCATCTCAAGCGTTTGTTGATACTTATCAAGCAAAATATACTTCGCGACCAATAGTTCCTCATTTCAATGGCTTCAACGCTTATCATGGATTGAAACAAGCAATGGCGGCTGCTGAAGAAGCAGGTGGTTTTAATAATACCACATGGGTTACAGCCATGGAAAAACAAGATCTAATATTAGAGTTGGATGGTGAATTGTGGTTACGTTATGGTTGGTGGGGCAATGATGAAATTGAACCTAGAACAGGACGAAAATATCCTCACAATTTAAGATTTGATATTACCGAGCCGTTTGACGATGGAGCGCCCTCAATGGTGGTGATTCAATGGTATGAAGATGGCACAAATGCCGTTGTTTATCCTGACAAGTATGCAAATGGTAAATTTACCTTGCCTAGTTGGGTAAAAAAATAAAGTAGCAATTACTGGCAGCAAGTAATAATTTGTTGCCAGTAATTTTAATATTAGGTTTCCTTTTATGTTAGAGATTATAATACAAGGCGTTCTGCTAAGTGGACTGTATGCATTGATAGCGGTTGGCTTCACATTGATTTTTAGTGTGGGGCGCGTTCTTAATTTAGCTTATGGCGCTTACATTATGGTTGCGGGCTATATTTATTTTTATTTTAGCCAGCTTTTAGGTTTGCCTCCAATCGCAGGTTTGCTGTTGGCTGGAATTCTTGGTGCGTGTATGGGGCTTCTAAAATATAATTTAATTGTCAAACCATTAAAGGCGGATCATATTGCGGTAGAGATTTCAACTCTAATTTTAGCAGTTGTTTTACAATCAGCAGTCATCTTATGTTTTGGAAATAGTGCGAAAATACTACTGCCTATTATACCTGGCGTTATACACATCGGAAATGCGACTGTAACTTATAATGTTCTAGTGGCTACGATTGCCAGTTGGTTAATTCTAATTGGTCTTTATTTGTTTATAAAAAGAACACATGTTGGTCGCGCAATGATGGCTGTATCAATGGATACTAAAGGCGCATCAATATCTGGCGTCGATATAGACAAAATAAACATGATTACTTGGGGTATTTCAGGATTTTTGGGAGCAATTGCTGGTGTATTTTTTGCAAGCTATACACAGTTGTCCCCGACAATGTGGGTGGCGCCATTAATCATAGCAATTGCGATCGTTATTGTTGGTGGAATTGGATCCATAATTGGTACTCTAGTGGTTGCTCATATAATTGGATTTATGGAAATTATTTCTGTTGCATTAATTTCTCCTCAGTTACGGGGAGTTTTTACGATGCTTTTGATAATTTTAGTATTAGTTATCCGCCCTAAGGGCCTTTTTGGGCGAGAGGAACTTTGAAATGGGCTTAGGTTTGCGATGGTATCATTTCGCTCTTTGGGCTGGTTTTATTCTAGTCATGGCGTTGATGCCAGAGTTTGTAAGCAAAGGAACGCTCAGAACAATGATATTTGCGAACTTCTTGGCCATTTTTGCAATTAGCTGGGATGTGTTGTCCGGGCGTACAGGATATATAAGTTTTGGACACCCTTTTTTAATTGGTATTGGAGCATACACTACAGCAATCTTAACTAAAAGATTTGACGTCCCTGTTGAATATGCAATTCCAGCAGCTATCGCGATGACTATGGTAGGTGGTACCATAATGTTTTTACCAGCCTTGAGAATTAAAGGCAGTTATTTTGCTTTAGTGTCTTTGGCATTTATGGAACTAATATATCAATTAGTACAAGTTATCCGGCCTGATTTAACAGGTGGTACGAGGGGTATGTCTGGAATAGTCACTTTGACGCGGGGAGCAGCGAATGGGTATTATTTATCTTTTAGTCTAATGATAATTGTCGCTTTATCCATGTGGCTGCTAATGAGAACTAGATTGGGTACTGCACTTAGTGCAATTGCGATGAATGAAGAGTCAGTAAAAGGTAGTGGTCTCAGTCCAACCAAGCTTAAATTATTTGCATTTATGACTAGTGCTTTTGTTGCTGGATTGGGAGGGGCATTTTACGTGCACTATTTGGGTTCAATAGCTCCACGTGCATTATTTGATATTAACTTTGTTTTTACAATAATTGTGGCAACATTAATTGGTGGTGCGTCAACAATTGTTGGTCCCATGTTTGGTGCTTTTTTCTTGACATTTTTACTTGAATATTTGCGACCATTTCTACCTGGAGCAGAGAGGTACCTAATATATGGGGCTATTGCTCTTCTCTTATATATGTACCAGCCTAAAGGATTATATCACATTTTTATGAGTCAATTAGATCGTTTTAAAAAGAGCGGTGATGATGACTAAACCGCTCTCTATAAAAAATTTAGTTAAAAACTTTGGTGGATTAACTGCAACTGATGATATTTCTTTTGATTTAAACGAAGGGCAATCAACTGGACTTATTGGTCCTAACGGGGCTGGTAAAACAACAATCTTTTCTCAAATTATGGGAGAGTATCGCCAAACATCTGGAACCATTGAGTTATATGGTACTGAGATCTCTAAATTGTCGACGCCCGCCCGAATAAGATTGGGTGTTAGCAGAACTTATCAGGTGCCACGTCCATTTGCTGAATTTACTGTTTTAGAAAATGTTCGCGTTGGCTTAATGCCAGATAGTATTTGGAAAATGATTACTGAAAGTCCAAATGTTGATAGAGAGATTGAACTGGCTTTAAGTGTAGGATTTTCAGAAAGTGATCTCCGCCGTACCCCTGATGAGTTATCTATGGGTGATTTAAGAAAGTTGGAGATGGCTAGAACAATGGCCACAAATCCAAGGATCATGCTACTTGATGAAGTATTTGCTGGGCTTACGGTAGGAGAGATTGACCAGATTGCAAAATTAATACAAAAAATGCGTTCAGAAAATATGACCTTTTTGATTGTCAGTCATGATTTGAAGGCTCTTGAACCTCTTGTTGATGATGCAATAGCGATAAATTATGGTAAAGTTATTGCTCAGGGTTCTTTTGCGTCGGTGATTTCTGATAAAGCGGTTCGCACCTCATATTTGGGAACTTAATGATGGATTTTCTTGAAATAGATAAGTTGTCAGCTTTCTACGGCAAAGCAAAAGCATTGCATGAAGTAAGCCTCACTGTGAAACAAGGAGAAATTATTGCAATTATTGGCGCTAATGGTGCTGGAAAGTCTACTTTTCTTGACAGTATAATGGGACTCACAAAAACTGAAGGTGATATTAGATTGGAGGGACAATCATTAATTGGAAGATCTACACCCCAAATTGTTGAGAGTGGAGTAGGTTATGCTCCAGAGAGATTCAATTTATTTCCTTATATGAGTGTTTATGATAATTTATTGGTTGGTGCTTTTACCGCTAGGACTGATATTGAAAAAAATATTAAAGTTGTTGAAAATCTTTTCCCACGTTTAAAAGAACGAAGAAATCAAGAAACTCATACCCAATCTGGTGGTGAGCGGCAAATGGTGTCACTGGGTAGGGCTTTAATGTCTAGTCCAAGACTCTTGATCGTTGATGAGCCTACGATAGGGCTTGCACCCAAAATTTGTATTGAAATAGCGTCTGTTTTAAAACGTTTGAGAGATGAGTTTAACACTACAATTGTTATCACAGAGCAAAACGCAAATTTTGCTATGACTTTAGCTGAGCGTTTGTATGTACTGGAATCTGGTTCAATAAAAATTCAAGGTTCTGTCGAGGAATTAAAAAACGATCCTCAATTAACCGAAGCTTATTTTGGACATTAACAAATGAAGGATTGAGTTTGGTGAGCTCTTTTCGTGATATACTTGCGTTTATTTAGAACAAAACTTGATTTTAGAACATATATTATGGTTTCATGAAACTTAAATTTTATTAATCTATTTTCTCTCCTTAAAAGATTTATTACGCTCAAGTAACTTTGTTATTTCCGTCCAAGTTTTTATTGGTATAGCAATTTTATTTTTGGACAACAGTCTGTGTTCTCTTTCGCGCTCCCCAGGAATTTCTACTTTTTCAACATTTGGAAGGGTTGGGGATTGTCTCAATTCATTCAATATTTCTTCAGCAACAACTTTAAATCTTGACTCTGACCGCCACTGATTTGCTTTTACTGTGATCAACAACCAATTACATTCTGTTGTTGCTGGACCTAAAAGTGCTTCGCCAATTAGCTCTGCTATGACTGCAAGTGCATAACCTTTTTGCTCTCCTGCTGGCAATATTGCCCCTTGATTAAAGTAATCGTCAGGATTTCTTGATGGTTTTCCTTTGCTATCAATAATACAATCAGTAGGTAGCAATGCCCCAGCACTTTTAGCAGCATAAATCCAGCCACCAGAGATTTTTGATGTTGCAAAATCTAAAATAACTGGCCCTCTGCTCCCACCTGGTATCCCTATACAGTAAGGATTAGTGGGCAAAATGGCCTTTGAACCACCAAATGGAGCGACTTGACGCCATTTTTGTCTATTTCCACCACCGAGTAGGATAGTCAAGAATCCCTGAGAAGCGGCAATATCTGCAAAAGATCCATGCCTGCCCGTATGGCCAACATCTCTAATGCTTAATGCAGAAATACCAAGCTTATTGGCTAAAGACATGCCTTTTTTATATGCTAATGTCATGGTTGGAATTCCTATACCGCCATTACCATTAATTTCGATACCACCATGTTTGTTTTTCTTAATCGTAGCGGAGCGGTTAACTTGCATGTAACCATTATTGTATTGTCTGATATATTCGAGGATCCGCATTAACCCATGACTTTCCATACCGCAAAGGCTGGTGTCCACCAGATGATCTGAAACAGAGATGATCTCTCTCTTATTACAGCCAGCATTTGATAAAATTGTTTTTAATGTAAGCCTTGCTTCCTTCGCTGATATTAAGATCCGATCAGATTTTAAATTTAGTTTTGTATTAAGTTTCATCAATTGGCTCTAACCCCTTGTTGCATGGCAATGTCAGAATAGTTTTAGTTAAAGTATCCTATTTTGAATTATTCTGATGAAAGCATTTTCTCTATATTATTGTCTTAACCAATTTAATTATATAAATTTTTAAATGACGTTTGCTTTACCTTTAATTCGTTTAATTTAGCAGTCATGGGTTCATGGTCTTGATTCCTGAAACAACCAATTGCATCATTTATCAAAATTACCTCGTATCCAAGATTAACACCATCAATAGCTGAAAAACCAACACAGTATTCAAATACTAAACCAGTTAAGAATATTCTTTTTATTTTTAAATGGTCCAAGTAACCTGCTAATCCAGTGGAGCTTTGGCGGTCATTTTCAAAAAAGGTAGAATAAGAGTCAATTTCTGGATTATATCCTTTTCTAATGATTGCATTTGCCTTCTTTGAATTTAAATTCGAATGAAAATCTGCACCAACGGTTCCAGAAATGCAGTGATTAGGCCAGAGAATTTGATTGCCATAATGTAAGTCAACGGTTTCAAAAGGATTCATGTCGATGTGATTAGAGGCAAATGATTTATGTTCAGCTGGGTGCCAATCTTGACTAAGTATAATATTGTTAAATAAACTCATGATTTGATTTATTGGTTCAATGATTGAATCGCCACCAGTAACAGCAAGTGCCCCACCGGGGCAGAAATCATTTTGCACGTCAATGATTATTAATGCGTCATTTTGATTAACCTGAATATTTTTGTGCTCCATGTTTTGCCTTTTCTTTGTATTTTATTAACACAAATTTTTTTGATTTATGCAATATCAAGGTTTGTATCTAATTTTGATAATTTTGAATGATTTTTGACTTACTGTTAAAATAGTATTTTAGTTATATTATTTTAAGAATATACAAGAGTTACAAGAGTTTAATTTAAACCAATCAATGTATTCATACCAAGAGGATAATATGACAGTAATTTCACGCATTGCCGAGTTTTCTGATGATTTAACATCCATTAGAAGAGATCTCCATGAGAACCCTGAGCTGGGTATGGAAGAGTTTAGGACTGCCGGGATTGTTGCTAAACTGTTAAGAGAATGGGGGATAGAAACACATACTGGAATTGGAAAAACTGGTGTTGTGGGGGTGTTAAAAGGAAATAAACCTGGCCGGCAAATAGGATTGAGAGCCGATATGGATGCTTTGCCGATGGAAGAGAGAACCAATTTACCTTTTTCTTCAAAAAATCCAGGAGTAATGCATGCCTGTGGTCATGATGCTCATACAACAATGTTACTTGGAGCAGCAAGGTATCTTGCTGAAAAGAAAGATTTTTCAGGAACAGCTGTATTCATCTTTCAACCGGCTGAAGAAGGTCTGGGTGGAGCAAGAGCAATGCTTGCTGATGATCTTTTTAAAAGGTTTCCCTGTGATGAAATTTATGGAATGCATAACTGGCCAACAGGTGAACTTGGTAAAGTTTCTATTAAACCTGGAACTGCCATGGCTGGAGCAGATTTTTTTGATATACATGTGCGAGCTTATGGATCGCATGCGGCAATGCCTCAAATTTCAAAAGACCCAATTGTTATTGCTTCGTCTTTAGTTGCGCAGCTACAAACCATCGTGAGCAGGAATGTGCCACCCATAGAACCTCTTGTACTGTCTGTTACTAAAATTCATGCAGGAACAGCATACAATGTTATACCATCAGATTGCACAATTTCTGGTACAATGCGTTATTTTAGTAAAGAAATGGCATCCATGGTTAGACAAAGAATGAAAGAACTGACAGACGGTATGGCCAAATCTTACGGTGTTGAAATAGATATTGAAAACCAAGAAATCTTTGATGTGCTCGTAAATAATGAAGATTTAAGCCACGAGATGTTAAATATTGCCTCAGAAGTTGTGGGAACCGAAAATGTAGCAATTAGACCCAATGTAATAGCAGGTTCTGAGGATTTTGCTGATATGTTGAAGGAAGTTCCAGGAGCTTACTGCAATTTGGGTCATGGTGGAACTGTCCCCCTACATAATGATGGCTTTATATTAGATGAAAATATTTTACCAATTGGTGCTTCGATTTATGCAAAAATAATTGAGAAACGAACAAGTATTTAGATGACTGGATAAAGTAATGACTAAATTATCAAGAAGTCTTTTAACGAGTGCACATTGGGGCACATATGAAGTCAAGGTATCAAATGGGAGGGTAACTTCTTTAAACGCTTTTAGTGAAGATAAGGATTCGTCACCAATTGGTCCTGGTATTGTAGATGTGATGGACGGACCTTCGCGAATTATGGCGCCAATGGTGAGAAAGAGTTGGCTGGAAAATGGCCCTGGGTCAAATACTTCAAAAAGAGGGTCGGACAAATTTGTTCAAGTCTCTTGGGATGAAGTTGGTGACTTAGTCGCAAACGAAATTAGTCGAGTGAAACATAATTTTGGTAATGAGGCGATCTTTGCAGGTTCATACGGTTGGGCTAGTGCTGGTAGGTTTCATCACGCTCAAAGCCAGTTGAAAAGATTTTTAAATTGTGTAGGCGGATACACTAGTTCGGTAAATACCTATAGTTTTGCCGCTGCAGAAGTCGTAGTTCCACATATCTTGGGTAGTTTTAGGGAGCATTTAGATAGATCTACAAGCTGGGATTCGATTGAAAAAAACTGTGAATTATTCGTTGCGTTCGGAGGTGTTCCGTTAAAGAATGGGCAGATTTCTCAGGGAGGAACAGGTAACCATATTCAGCGAAGTAGCCTATTTAAGGCACGTAAAGCGGGCGTAAAATTTGTAAATGTGTCTCCTTTAAAGTCAGATATCGATGATAGAATTGACGCAGACTGGATTGATTTAAGGCCTTCGACGGATACTGCATTATTACTTTCACTGGCTCATACATTAATTGTTGAAGAGCTTTTGGATACTTCGTTTTTAAATAACTATACTGAAGGCTTTGATAAATTTTCTAAATATTTGTTGGGGAAAGATGATAAAATTCCAAAGTCTGCGGCTTGGGCAGCAAAGATTTGTGACTTAACTGAAAATAAAATAATTAATTTAGCTCGATTGATGGCGACAAAAAAAACAATGATATCAGTAAGCTGGTCGTTAACTCGTCAAGACCATGGAGAGCAGCCATTTTGGGCGGCAATAACACTAGCTGCTATGTTGGGTCAGATTGGTCGTCCAGGTACCGGAATAGGTTTTGGGTATTCTGCAATGAATCATATTGGGTTGAATCGAAAAGAAATGCACTATCCGGCGTTTCCTCAAGGAGTAAATAAAATAAAATCATTTATACCCGTCGCAAGAATAACTGATTTGTTGGAAAACCCAGGAGCGGAATTTAATTACAATGGCCAAAAATACACCTATCCTGATACAAAAATTGTTTGGTGGGCAGGGGGCAATCCTTTTCATCATCATCAGGATCTAAATCGACTTATAAAAGCTTGGAAAAAGCCTGATACAATTATCTCAAATGAGTGGTGTTGGAATGCTTTGGCACAGTACTCTGATATTGTTCTTCCTTGTACGACATCACTTGAACGATCTGATCTTTCTTTGACTCCCAAAGATCCTTACTTGGTCGTTATGGATAAAGCGGTTGAACCAGTGGGCGAATCTAAAGATGATCATGATATTTTCAAGCTAATTGCGGGTAAATTGGGTGTGGAGGAAGAGTTTACAGAGAACAAATCACCTGAAGATTGGCAAAAGTGGATGTATGATATCTCGCGTCAATCTGCAGCAAAAGAAGGTGTGGAATTACCAAGCTGGAACAATTTCGTACGAGATGGCTGGTTTAAGATTCCTGATTTAGAAAATCAAACGATAATGATGGAAGATTTTGTTAAAGATCCAAAAAAGTTTGCATTATCAACTCCTAGTGGAAAAATAGAAATTTTCTCAGAGACAATTTCAAAATTTAGGTATCAAGATTGTCCAGGGCATCCTTTCTGGATCGAACCTTTAGAATGGTTAGGTAATCCTAGAAATAGTTCCCAATTGCATATGATATCAAACCAGCCGAAAAATAAATTACATTCTCAGTTGGATCATGGCTCGGTAAGCCAAGCTGACAAACTTAATGGTCATGAACAACTTTTGATGAATCCTGGGGATGCGAAAGAACGAAAACTAAATGAAGGACAATTAGTACGAATTTCTAATTCTCGCGGATCATGTTTAGCAGCAGTTACTATTAGTAATGATGTAATGAAAAAAGTTATTCAAATAAGCACCGGTGCCTGGATGAAATTAGAGAATGGGATTTGTATTAATGGCAACCCTAATTTATTAACGCCAGATAAAGGTACATCCAGTTTGGCTCAAGGCCCAATTGCGCATACTTGTTTAGTTGAGGTGGAAGCGCTTTGAAAGAAAAATATCTGAATACATTACTTCTTTATTATGAAGAAGAAATTATGGGTGAGGGATATTTTTTGTCATTGTCTAAACATTTTACTGAAAAACACCAAAAAGAAAAAATGGTCATGATGGCTGAAGTGGAGAGATATGCTGCAAAATCTGTTATGCCTCTGTTGCAAAAATATAAATTACAGCCGCGACCTGCAAAAATCCTTCAAACTATTGGTGAGGAGGGTGTTAAAAAAATAGTTAACTTATCATGGATAGAATTTATTCAACAAATTAATGATAATTATCCAAATTACTTAATTGAATTTGCAGCTTTAGAGGCTCTTGCGCCAAGCGAAGATTTGCCTTTGCTGAAAATATTAACGAACCATGAAATTGCAGCCATTGAATTTGCTGAGCTTGAGCTGGCTGGTGTAAACCTAAGTATAAAACCACTGTTAGAATATATGAAGAAATAATTAGATTTTGTTTTGAAGATGAAGGTGATGGGTATTTAATAGGAATGATTACGTATAAGTATTTAGGTTGGTTATATGATTAAGAAATTAATATATGACTACATATTGGTCGGTGCTGGAGCTGCTGGTTGTGTGCTCGCAAATAGGTTATCAGAAGATTCAAATATTAATGTATTATTACTAGAAGCAGGTGGCTCTGATAATAATTTTTTAATTCATATGCCAGCAGCTTTTGCGATGGCTGCGAGACATAAAGACTTAGATTGGGGTTACCTGAGCGAACCTGAGATTCATTGCAATAATCGACAAATTCTGGAACATCGTGGCCGTGTATTGGGTGGTTCTTCTTCTATTAATGGTATGGTGGCAAATCGAGGTAATCCAAGAGATTACGATATTTGGGAAGACAATGGTCTTGAAGGTTGGAGTTTTAAAGACTGCCTACCGTATTTCCGTAAAATGGAAACATCAGATAAAGGTGCTAATGAATGGCGTGGTGTAAACGGTCCTCAGTCGATTGAAACTGCAAGAGCGGAACATCCTCTAAATCGCGCCTATTTGCATGCTGGAAAACAAGCTGGTTATAATTATACTGAGGACCAAAATGGTGAGATCCATGAGGGCTTTCACATTGCTCAAAGTTTCACTTTAAATGGAAAGCGATGTAGCGCTGCCCGAGCATATTTATATCCCGCTTTAAGTCGACCAAATTTAACGGTTGAAACAAATTGCATGATACACAAAATCCAATTTGATGGGATAAGAGCTGTTAAAGTAGTAGGGGAGCAACGTGGAAATGTTGTTAGTTTTGAGGCAAGTCGGGAGATTATACTTTGCGGTGGTGCAATTAACTCTCCTCAACTGTTGATGTTATCGGGTGTGGGAAGACCCAAGCATTTAATGGACCATGGTATTTCCAAAGTTGCGGACGTACCTGCAGTAGGTGAGAACTTAGAAAATCATGTAATAGCTGCGATCATGTATGATAGCCCGCCAGGCGTGTCCCTTGCAGAAAAGCTTAATGGTTGGGGAAAATATAAAGTTGGGCTTCAGTGGCTACTGTTTAAAAATGGAATTGGTGCTTCTACAATGTGTGAAACAGGGGCTTTTTTTAAAAGCAGTGACTCTGTAGAATATGCTGATATTCAGCATGAATTTTATGCATTAACCTCTTTAATTAGTGGAGATAAGTCAAACTTTGGTGGTGGATTTATGTTTTCGATGGGGTTAATGCGCCCTAAAAGCAAGGGATCAATTTTGCTAAAATCAGCTGATCCAAATACACATCCTTTATTTCGTTATAACTTTTTTTCAAATTCAGATGATGAGTTAGCAATGATTGATGGCTTCAAGAAGACACGAGAAATTGCTAATCAAGCGGCATTTGACAATCTAAAAAAACAAGAAGTTTCTCCTGGATTTTCTGTACAATCTGATGCTGAAATTAGTAATTGGTTAAGGGCAAATGCGTCGACAGAATATCATCCCTGTTCCACTTGTCGCATGGGTATAGATGACAATTCGGTGACAAATAAAGAAGGATTGGTATATGAAACTGAGGGTTTAAGAGTAGTAGATGCCTCTATTATGCCATTTAATGTGACGGCAAATTTAAACGCTCCTGTGTTAATGATTGCTGAGAAAATAGCGGACACTATAAAGAAAAAAATATAGTTATTATGAGTATTATGCTTTGCCTGTTTAGTTTAAAAAGTTGATTTTAATGTGCAATTTATATAGTCAGAAAAGTTCATTAGATGAAATTAAAGATTGGTTTGATGTTGAAATAATTAAGCCATCGGCTGGAAACTTACCCGCTCAGTCTGCGATCTTTCCAGCCTATAATGCTCCAGTTGTATCCCTGAGAAATGGGAGGCGTTCTATTTCAATGATGAAATGGGGTTTTGTGTTAAATAGGCGTGATAAGGCCATAAAGCACGTTAATAATTGTCGAGATGATAAATTATTAACTTCTCAATTCTGGAGAGCAGCATTTTTTAGTAGAAGGTGTTTGGTACCAGTAACAAGATTCTCAGAATATCACCCCAGTCGTCTAAACGAAAATGGTCACAAAGCATGCGTATGGTTTGAGCTAAACGATAAGAAAATATTCTCTTTTGCTGGGATCTGGACAAATTTCACGGGTTATTACAAGGATCAGGTTAGTTCGTTTTCCACTTACTCCATTGTTACCACAACTCCAAACGATTTGGTTAAACAAATTCATCCATCACGAATGCCTGTAATAATCGAACCTTCAAGCTATGAAACTTGGTTAAATGGGTCAAATGAAATGGCTATTGATTTGCTAAAAACATATTCTGAAAACAAGATGAGAATTGCGTATGTTGGAAAAAATCTTGATGAATAATTATTTGTTATTTCCTGATCGAGTTGCGCTACTATGAGCTAATTCTTTAAACAAAGTTTCATGTTCACTCATCAATTCAAGTAAATCATTTTTATTTAATTTCAATAACTTAGTCTCAACTTTGGAAGAAATTGTTGCATTTCTTTTTTCATTTAAAAGTAGGCCTCGCTCTCCAAAATAGTCTCCTGTACTTAAAATAACTGGTTTTTCAAGTTCAACCTCTACTGCTCCGAATTCAATTATGTACATCGCGTCAGAGTTTTCTCCATTAGAAATGATCGTTTTGTGAGGTGGTACTAATAAAGCATGTAATTTAGAATTAATTTTACCAATAGCACCAACTGGTAGGTTCTCAAAAAGAGGTATCTTTGAAATAGTCTCAAGAGAAATAAGAAAATTTCTTTTTTGAATTTCTTCGTAATAGGCTGAGGCAAGTATAGCTGCTGGTAGCGCAAACATGCCAATACCTAAAAACATGGTTAGAGCAGCTAAAACTTTTCCTAGGTTAGTTATAGGCGTAATATCACCATAACCAACTGTTGTTAAAGTTGTTATGCCAAACCACATTGAAGACATTATGCTGCCAAATGCTTCGGGGTATACATCTTTTTCAATAAAATGGATTAAAGTAGAGAAAATCAGCAAAACTGAAAACACCATAATTTGTGATCCAAGCAGTGCAAATCTTTGATGATAAACAGTTTTTAACAAGGTGTTTGCTGGAAAAAGCACATTATGCTGATTAAAAGTAGAATAAGCTCGAAAAATTCGAAGTACTCGTAAATCAAATGTTCCAACTAAAAAATAATTAACAAGTACAGCAGCGTCTATAATAGTTAAAATTGTAACTTTTTTTTCAGAACTGATGCGAAGAAATAACTCAAATACAAATAATAACATTGATATAGTATAAAATATTTTCAAGAATTGATTATTAGGAAGCAGGCTACCTGAAAGTAAAATTTGGTCCACTATATTTATAAGGATCAGAACGCCAAACGCTTGCTTTAATTCATTATTGTAAATTCGAATTAAATTTTCCATTTTTCTCCTTTTAATATTGAAAAACCATCACAAGGATAGCAATACTGAACACAATTATTAAGGAATTTTTTTATTATTAAAAGGAACATTTTATGCGACCTAACGCATTTTCTAATCCAGGTAAATTTTTTCGTGGAAATATTCATACCCATTCTAATCTTTCTGATGGTGCTTTAAGCGCAGCTGAAGTCTGCAGACGTTATCAAAATGAGGGTTATGATTTTCTATCGCTTACAGAGCACTTTTTAGGTCAATATGATTATCCAATCGCTGATACTACACCATTTCAAACTGAAAATTTTATGACGATACTTGGTGCTGAATTGCATTCTGGTGCAATGGAAAATGGAGAGCTATGGCATATTTTGGCGGTAGGACTACCAAAGGATTTCAAACCATCAAATTCACCTGAGTTCTATCCAATAATTGATCAAGAAACAGGTCCACAAATTGCACAAAGGGCAGTTGAAGCTGGAGCATTTGTAACAATTGCTCATCCAGAGTGGTCAGTTATGAGTGAGGCTGATGCTGCTTCGATAACATCTGCCCATGCAGTTGAAGTATATAATCATGGGAGTGAGGTGGAGTGTGACAGAGGTCGCGGTCTGCATACTGCTGACTTGCTACTTAGTAGCGGGCGAAAGCTAAGTTTTATTGCAACTGATGATGCCCATTTTAGAACTGGAAATTTAGATGCTTTTGGTGGTTGGGTAATGGTCAAGGCTGAAGAAAATACGCCTGAGTTGATACTGGATGCTCTTAAAACTGGTGCAAACTATTCTTCAACTGGACCAGATTTTTATGACTTAACCGTTGAAGATCATCAAATCTGCATTAAATCGAGCCCAGTTTCTGCTATTATTGTTCAAGGAGCAGGATGCCGGACCTTATCTGAGCTAGGTTCAGATCTCACTAATGTAACATTGCCGTTTCAATGGCCAGATGATGCAAAGTGGTTAAGAGTAACTTTAATTGATAAAAATGGAAAAAAAGCTTGGTCTAATCCTATTTGGAGATAAACTAGGTAATAGGTTTATTCAAAGGGGTTAGATTATGAGCAATGAGAGTAAATTTAGAAGAGCACAATCACCATCAGAATTTCTTGATATAATGGAAAAATTCATAAGCTCAGATAGCATGGAACATTGCGAAAATTTTCGTCCACATTCGTCTGATGTTATCATTACAACTTTTCCTAAAAGTGGAACTACTTGGATGCAACAACTTGCACACTGTTTGAGAAGTAACGGTGATATGACATTTGACGAAATATCAATCGCCGTACCGTGGATGGAAGTGTCTCATGATATGGGAATAAACCTTAATGACAAACAATGCTTTTCACCAAGGTTATTTAAAAGTCATCTAACCGCAGAAGAGATCCCAAAAGGTGGAAAATACATTATAATATTTAGGGATCCGGGGCCTGTGCTTTTATCGTATTATAACTTTATGGAGGGATGGTTTTTTGAACCAGGCACAATATCGTTAGATGATTTTGCAGATGCTGCTTTTTTTGAGACGATGGGATTCGAAAATTATTGGCATCACTTAAAAACCTGGTGGGCAATGAAAGATGATCCAAATATTTTATTTTTTTGCTATGAGGATATGAAAGAAGATATTGAAAGAGTTATACATTTAGTTGCTAAGTTTGCAGATATACCAATTTCAAAATCTTTACTTAGTCTTACCAAAAAATATTCATCTCATTCATTTATGAAAAGTAATGAAGAAAAATTTGACGAGCACAGAACAAAGCAGGCTTTAAATGCAAAATGTGGCTTGCCAGAAGGAGGTAGTAGCTCAAAGGTTAATTCTCGCCTGTCTGGTAAGTCAGCAATATATTTAACTGATAGAATACAAGACAAATTAGCTCAGTTCTGGCGGAAAGATATTTATGATAAATTGGGGTTCAATTCATATTCTGATTTTAGAGAAAATGTCATGTCTTTAAACGCTTAAAATGGTAACTTCAGATACTTTTCAGACTTCACTTTGGATGAGCACTGCCGTGTCACCTCCAGAAACTAAAATATTAACTCAGCCTTTGGACACTCAAGTTGTGGTTGTGGGTGCTGGCTTTGCCGGTTTATCTGCAGCGCTGCATTTGCGGGAATTGGGTTGCGAGGTGGTTGTATTGGAAGCAAAAGAGATTGGTTTTGGTGCCTCAGGGCGTAATGGTGGTCAAGTAATTTCAGGGTTGAAGATTGATCCCCATGCTCTCGTTAAGAAATTTGGGAATGAAACAGCCTCGCAAATATTTTGCGCTACTGAACGTAGTGCTGATTTGGTATTTAATTTAGTAAAAAAATATAAGTTGAGGTGTGAATTAAAGAGAACTGGTCTCATTTATGCATCAGAAAACTCTTCAATGCTTGATAAATCGCGATCGCGTGTGGAGTGGTTAAATAATCAGGGTATAGGCGCGGAGATGTTGAGCGCAAGTGAAACTGCGAGTCGTGTTGGTCATCATATTTATACTGGTAGCATGTATGATCCACGCGGTGGTGCATTAAACCCTTTATCTTATGTGAGGGAACTTGCGTCAGCTGCTTTGTCTAAAGGAGCTCAAATCTATACGGATAGTGCCGCCGTTACCTTAGAAAGGGCCGGTGAGAAATGGAGAGTGGAAACAAAAGAGGGATCAGTGAATGCTGATAAGGTTATTCTATGCACTAATGCTTATACTAATCTTGAGAATGGAAAGTCTTTATGGCCAACTTTAGCTCAATCAATTGTACCATTATATAGTTTCCAAGTTGCTACTAAGCCTCTCAGTGATAATCTTAGAAAAGTAATTCTGCCGGGTGGGCATACTGTCTCTAATACACGTCGGCTTATGTTATATTATAGGTTTGATGAAACGGGTAGATTTGTTTTGGGTGGTCGTGGAAGTGGTCGAGATAAACAGAATATTAGGGGATATAAACATCTAATTCATAAAGTGAGTGAGCTATTTCCAACACTAAAAAATCATGAAATTGAGTTTTTCTGGGGTGGAAAAGTTGCAATAACAACTGATGCTATTCCGCATATTCATAATCCCGCGAAAGGAATTTATGCTGGATTAGGTTTCAACGGCAGAGGTGTGGCTATGAGCACATTATTTGGTAAATGGTTGGCAATGGCGACTACAGCTTCGTTGCCAAGCGAAGCGATACCATTTAGCAAGATAAATCCGATTCCATTTCATAGTTTACGTGGAATTGGTGTTTCACTAGTTACTCGATTTAAATTTTTTCAAGATATGTTCAAATTGTAGTTTTATTTATTAAGCTAATGCTTTTGCCAGTTTATTTTGGAGATTTATAAGGTTTGCCAGATCTGTTGTTAATAATTGGCCGTCTTCTACAATTAAATTCCCCTCTACTATTAGATTCTTCACCTTAGTTGGACCGGCTAATAATATAGCTGCTGGATCCCAGCTTCCAGCGCTTTCCAAACCAGATACATCCCATATGGCAATGTCAGCTCTTTTTCCTGTGGCTAGCCTGCCACACTCGGGGCGACCTAGAATATCTGCACCTCCCCGAGTGGCTAATTCAAGAGCTTCTCTAGAACTCATAGCATCAGCACCTCGTGAAACCCTCTGCATTAACATCGCTTGGCGCGCTTCCAAAACAAGGTTTCCAGAATCATTGCTTGCAGATCCATCAACCCCTAAGCCAATATTGACGCCAGCATCTAGCATCTGTCGTATAGGTGCGATACCCGAACCAAGTCTACAATTTGAACATGGGCAGTGCGATATGCCAGTTTGAGTCCGAGCGAAAAGTTTTTGTTCTTCAACATTTAATTTAACACAATGAGCGTGCCACACATCTGAACCTGTCCACCCTAAATCTTCTGCATACTGGCCTGGCCTACAACCAAATTTTTCCAATGAATAGGCTACGTCTTCATCATTTTCTGCTAAGTGAGTGTGAAGATAAACTCCTTTATCTCTTGCTAAAAGGGCGGCTTCCTTCATTAATTCTCTTGTAACAGAAAAGGGTGAGCAGGGCGCTATGCCAACCTGGACCATTGAAGAAACACTTGGATCATGAAATTTGTCAATAACTCGTATGCAGTCTTTTAGTATAAAATTTTCATCTTCAACTAAGTTATCAGGGGGAAGTCCGCCGTTACTTTCTCCAATACTCATCGCACCGCGTGTTGGAGAAAACCTTATTCCAATCTCATTTGCTGCATCAATTGTATCGTCTAAGCTAGAGCCATTAGGATAAAGATAGAGATGATCAGAGCTCAATGTACAACCTGATAATGCAAGTTCTGCTAACCCAGTCATAGCGGATACTCTCATTTCTTTTGGCCCAAATTTATTCCAAATAGGATAGAGAGTTTTTAACCAACCAAATAATAAAGCATCTTGCCCGCCTGGAACGGCTCGAGTCAAAGATTGAAATAAATGATGGTGCGTGTTTACAAGGCCTGGCGTGACTAAGCATCCACTTGCGTTAAGCTCCCTCTCTCCAGCCATTAGAGTAAGTGCAGGACCTATTTCTTTTATTTCACCATTAGCAATTCTTATATCACAATCAAATAGCTCTCTGCGATTGTCGTCCATGGTTAAGATAGTATCCGCCTTGCGAATAAGCATTTTGTTTCTCATTTTTAATTTTCTTTCTTTTAAATGCATCGTCAATCGTCAAGCTTGCCTAGTAGCTATTGCTGACCTTACAAAGGCAATAATAAAAAAAATAGTCAATATGAGAATGATGGTAGGAGCAGGGGCACTATCGATGAAAAAGCTTAAATAAATTCCTAAAAATCCTGAAAGAATAGTGATNATTATNGCAATTATTAACATCTTTTCAAATTTTTTGGTGAGCAAGAAGGCGATNGCTCCAGGTGCAATCAAAAGACCAATTGATAAGATAATTCCTACAGCTGAAAGNGTNGCAACTATAATTAGTGATATCATTGCCAATAAACCATAGTGAATAAAATTCACTGGTAAACCTGTAGCTTGTGCTTGAATGGGGTCAAAAGAATGTAATAAGATATCTTTGTATTTAGCTATTAATATCANAGAGATAAATAAAGAAATTAATCCTGATGTCCATAAGCTTGCATTACTAATACCAAGCATATTTCCAAATAAGATATGATCGAGATGAACATCAGTCGTAATTTTNGTGTGAATCACAATACCAATACCAAACATACCAGAGAACACTACGCCCATTATAGTATCTCGTTTAACACGGCTATTTTCACTGAGAAAGCCAGTTGCAACAGCACAGATCATCCCTGCACAAAAGGCTCCGATAATGAGTGGGATATTTAATAAATAAGCAAGTATAACGCCAGGCAAAACAGAATGGCTAATAGCGTCGCCCATAAGAGACCAACCCTTTAAAACCAAATAACACGATAACATGGCTGTTGGGATGGAAATAATGATCATGATNCAAAATGCTTTAGTCATAAACTGAAATTCAAATGGGAGAAGAAGNGTATCCATNACTAGTNNGTCTCTAANTCANATTTTGTTCTAANTTTAGCTACAATNTAGCCATGTTTTGGCGCGAAGAAAAAAACCAAAATGAATATTAATGTTTGTAATGAAACAATCAAACCTCCTGTGGCTCCATCAANAAAAAAGCTNAGATAAGCCCCNACAAAACTNGTNGTAGAGCCAATTAATACACTTAAGATAAGNAGTCTTGGAAATCTATCTGTTAGTAAGTANGCGGTAGCACCGGGGGTNACTACCATNGCAATNACCAAGAAAGCACCAACTGTCTGNAATGCCGCAACACATGAAGCNGAAAGTAAGGNNAAAAANANGATTTTTAAGTAGTCAGGATTTAAACCGATAGATCGTGCATGGTTTTCGTCAAAAAAGGTAACCATTAAATCTTTCCACTTTATTGTTAAAATCAATAATGAAGTAAATCCAATAATCGCAAGTTGTAGTGTATCATAAGGTGTGATTGCTAAAATATTTCCCATTGTTATAGTTTGAATACTGACTGACATTGGATAAAGTGAAATCATAAAGAGCCCAAGTCCAAAAAATGATGTAAATATGAGACCAATAATAGCATCTTCTTTAAGACCTGTGCGTTGATTTAGAAAAAGCATTGCACCTGCAGCTAAGCCTCCAGCCGCAAATGCCCCAAATGCGAACGGTAGTCCAAGCATGTAAGCGCCAGCAACTCCAGGAACAATTGAGTGGCTCAGTGCATCTCCCATTAGTGACCAACCTTTTAGCATCAAATATGCTGATAAAAATGCACACACACCTCCTACTAATGAGCTGACCCAAATAGCATTAAACATATAGTTGTAAGAAAATGGTAAGATTAACGTTTCAAACATCGTCTGTCGTCTTTTTATCATCATTATAAAGCACAAATGGACGTTCATCGTCGGTGATAACTGTGATTTCTCTGCTATCATCATCATCATGTAAATCTGACCCGCCTAATACAAAGTGGCGTAGGACTCCACCAAATGCTAATTCTAAATTTTCTCTTGTGAAGGTCGTGTCTGTTGGTCCATGGGCAAGTATGGTTTGTTTGACTAGAATGGATCGATCACAGAATTCAGGNACTGATCCTAAGTTATGAGTTGAAACCAATATTATTTTACCCTCATCCCTCATTTCACGTAGTAATTGTATAATTGCCTCTTCTGTTTGCACATCGACACCAGTAAATGGTTCATCAAGCAAAACCACCTGACCATTTTGTGCCAAGGCACGGGCTAAAAATACACGTTTACGTTGTCCGCCTGACAACTCTCCGATTTGATGATGGCGAAAATTAATCATATCCACCCGTTCTAAAGCACTGGTAACAGATTGGAGGTCTGCCTTTTTAGGATTCCTTAGAAAGCCCATGTGGCCATATCGGCCCATCATAACTACATCTTCAACCAAAACTGGGAAGCTCCAATCTACCTCTTCGGCTTGTGGTACGTAAGCTACAATATTCTTTTTTAATGCATTCTTTACTGACATTCCTAAAATATTAATTTCACCCGTAGCAGGAGGAATAAATCCCATTAATGCCTTAAACAATGTAGACTTTCCCGCTCCATTTACGCCCACTAATGCTGTGATAGTTCCATTCGGTATTTCAAAACTGGCATTTCGCAGAGCGGTATGTCCGTTCCGATAAGTTACGGAGAGGTTTGTGGTGGTTATTCCAGTACCTATATTACTTTCCAAATTAATAATCTCGCTATCTTTAAGTTAATGCTTAAGTCATTGGCTAGTTAGTGCGTCTACGATTGTTTCGGATGTGACGCGTAAAAGATCCAAGTAAGTTGGAACAGGACCATCTGCTTCAGTTAGGCTATCAACATACAATACTCCACCATAAGCTGCGTTAGTCTCGCGAGCAACTTGTAGAGCAGGCGCCTGAGACACAGTACTTTCGCAAAATATTGCGGGAATCTTGTTTTTACGTACTTTATCTATCACTTTGCGAACCTGTTGTGGGGTGCCTTGAGAATCTGAGTTCATTGGCCATAGATAAAGTTCTTTCATTTTAAAATCACGAATCAAATAACTAAAGGCCCCCTCGCAAGTAACTAGCCAACGCTCTGTCTCTGGAACAAGCATAATTTTAGCTTTCAATGGCAAAAGTGTTTCTGAAATTTTATTTTTATAGATTTCCGAGTTGGTTTTATAAATTTCTGTATTGTCAGGATCGTGCATAATGAATGCATCTCTTATGTTGTTTACGTAAATAAGTGCGCTATTCAGGCTCATCCAAGCGTGAGGATTTGGCTTTCCAGTATATTCACCCTCGGTGATACCCATTGGTGAAATACCATCGGTCAGTGTGGCGCTTGGTATCCCTGATAGGTTGGAGAAAAACTGCTGGAACCATAATTCTAAATTCAATCCATTCCATAAAATTAAATCGGCATCTTGGGCTTTAATGATATCACGTGGGGTAGGTTGGTAACCATGAATTTCAGCACCTGCTTTGGTAATAGACTCTACTATTGCGGCGTCGCCAGCAACATTTCTTGCCATATCAGCAATCACCGTGAAGGTAGTAACGGCTTTAAACGTTTTTGCGTCAGCGGAGAGAGAACAGTTCATTATTAACACGATAACAAAAATGGATATTGGGGAAATAAGATTTAAAATTTCTTTTTTTATCATAAACAGCATTCCAATTAAGTTATCCATATTGGATATTAGAGCGTTAAATCTTTGTCAATGAAAATGATAATCATTCTCAACTAGATAATTTATCGTATTCAAAATATAATAAAAATAAATTAATTCTATTTATTTTTAAATATAGATTTATATATATATGATGATACATTGTAGGTTTTAAGGAAAAAACAAAGTGCGTGATCCGAAATACGATATTTTATTTGAACCTGTCAAAATAGGACCAGTTCAGACCCGAAATAGATTTTATCAAGTGCCACATTGTAGTGGGATGGGTTATCGTTATCCAAATGCAGAGGCACGCATGCGCGGAATTAAAGCTGAAGGAGGTTGGGGTGTTGTATCAACGCAAGAGACAGAAATTCATCCATCATCTGACCTTTCAGCAGCAAACGAAGGACGCCTTTGGGATGATAGTGATATTCCAAATTTAAAACTTATGTCTGATGCTGTTCATGCGCATGGTAGCTTAGCAGCAATACAATTGGTACACGGTGGAATCAATGCGCCTAACCGATATTCGCGTCTTGCACCGATCTCGCCCTCCAATGGTGTTGTATCAAATGATGATCCTTATCAAGCGCGAGAGATGGATAAGGCCGATATCGCAACTTTCCGACAGTGGCATGTGGATGCAGCTAAGCGCGCAAAAAAAGCAGGTTTTGATATCATTTATGTTTATGCTGGTCACGATATG
Source organism: Paracoccaceae bacterium (assembly GCA_002683355.1). Taxonomy (GTDB): domain Bacteria; phylum Pseudomonadota; class Alphaproteobacteria; order Rhodobacterales; family Rhodobacteraceae. The sequence goes on from NYTF01000039.1 coordinate 47,025, forward strand.
ACCTTGTTGCAGCATTTTTTGCTAGCCCGCCATAACCATCGATCTGATGAATACGGTGGTTCTTTTGAAAACCGCCTGAGATTATTCAGGGAAGTTATTGAGGATACAAAGGAAGCGGTTGGTGATACTTGTGCTATAGCCGTTCGTTTGGCTGTTGATGAATTAATGGGCTCGGACGGCTTTCGTTGTGAAGTAGAGGGCAAGGACATTATTGAAGCGCTTGCTGACGAACCTGACTTGTGGGATGTGAACATATCAGACTGGTCTAACGACAGTCAAACATCACGATTTGCCAAGGAAGGTTATCAAGAACCGTATACAGCCTTTGTAAAATCAATAACTACTAAACCAGTAGTTGGTGTGGGACGCTACACATCTCCAGACAAGATGGTGGAATTGATTAATAAAAATCATTTGGATTTAATTGGCGCGGCAAGGCCATCAATTGCTGATCCGTTCTTACCACTAAAAATTAGCGAAGGTCGTTTAGAAGATATTAGAGAATGCATTGGTTGTAATATCTGCGTCTCAGGCGATAACACCAATAGTCCTATGCGCTGTACTCAAAATCCTACGGTTGGAGAGGAGTGGAGACGCAATTGGCATCCTGAAAGAATTCAAAAAGTACGTATTCCAAAAAAATATTTGATTGTCGGTGGAGGTCCATCAGGTCTTGAGGCTGCTTCTTCCTTAATAAAAAGTGGAAATGATGTTATTTTGGCTGATGCTTCTGATTATTGGGGTGGGAGAGTAACTCTTGAAAGTAAGCTGCCTGGATTGGCTGAATGGTCCCGTGTGCGAGATTGGAGAATCTGGCAACTTCAGCAAGTCCCAAATGCAGAGTTATATCTAAAAAGTAAATTAACTTCAGAAGACTTATTAAGTTATGGAGTCGAAAATATTGTTTTAGCCACAGGTGCATCATGGCGTGCAGATGGTGTTGGCCGGATACATCGGGCTCCTTTAAAATATTTAAATTCTAACAGAATTCTTACTCCTGATGATGTTATGGCTGGTAAGCTTTTAGATGATATGTCAAAAGGTCCAATCGTTATTTTTGATGATGATAGATTTTATATGGGAAGTGTTTTAGCTGAAGTGGCGGTAAAAACAGGTAGGAAAGTTGTTTTTATTTCTTCGACTCCGACTGTGTCAGCATGGTCTGAAAATACTCTAGAACAAAGTCGCATTCAGAGTAAATTGATGAATTTAAACATTGAGATAATTACTTCGCATAAGCTTTGTAATCACCAAGATAAACAGTTGTCTATTTCGTGTTTATTTACGGAGAAAATTTTGCAGATAGAGTGTGAAACTCTGATATTAGTAACTTCACGAATCCCAAATGATATACTATGGCGCGAGCTTTCTACAAAGAAAGACACTTGGAAAGATATGGGCATAGAAACTGTAACGCGCATTGGAGATTGTTTACAGCCTGGATTGATTGCTATGGCGGTTCAATCTGGTCATAAATTTGTGAGAGCTGTTGAAGAGCAGCAAGAAGATTTATTTAAGCGGGAGGATCAAAACTATCCGCGTAATTGATTTAATCACTTAATATTAAATTTAAACCAGCAGTATATAAATTGCTGAGACGTATTAAAAGGTGTTTGATGATACTCAATTTTACTTCCTAGTATTTGAAAATCATCACCTAATTCAGCATGTAACGTAGTTTTGTCATATTTCATTGTATTTAGGCCACTACACTTATCAGGACCATCTGGGCCAAAAGTAGCTATTATCGCGATACCATTTTTTTTCAGACTTCGTTTTAAATTTTGAACATATTTATTGCGTTGAGATTCTTCAGTTAAGAAGTGAAAAACTGCTCGATCATGCCATAAGTCGTATAAATTTTCTTGAACAGTAATTTTTGAAATATCACCAAATATTGTTGATATTGAAATTGGCGAATTGCCAAGCCTTCTTAAAGTTTGACTGATTGCTTCCTCAGAAACATCCAGTAAAGTTAGTTTTTTATATCCTAGCGCGCAGAGGTCATCAACCAACGTGGATCTCCCTGACCCAATATCAATTATAGAATTGTCTTTTTGTGAGCAGTTATTTTCTATTAGTTCAAGAGATGTATCTAACCGGTCGGCGTACCAGCTTACAGCATCAAAATTTTTTGATTTGTAAACATTGTTCCAGAAATCACTTTTATTCATAATAAAACCTTAACCTGATTTAATTGGCGTGTTTGATGTCCAATCAAATAATCCATTATCCCGCTCACTTACGGCTGTTTTCCAACCTTCCTGTTCAACACGTGTTTTGAAATTAACGCCTTCTGGCGAATGACGTGCTATCCCGTCAAAAACTGTAGCTAAACGTTGTGTCTGATTAATTTGGGCTTCTATAGCAGAGTTTATTACCATTTTATGCATAGCAAGCTGATTAATGGGGACCGAAGCCATTCTGCTTGCTAATTTTTCAACTTCCTCGTCAAGTTTATTCTCGGGTACTGCATTTAAAACAAGGCCGATTTCTGCAGCTTCTTTTCCAGTAATTTTATCACCAGTGAACATCATTTTTTTTGCTTTTTCTGGACCTAATCGATGAACCCACATTGCTGTTGTTGGACAGCCCCAGACTCGAGAAGGCATATAGCCAATTTGGGCATTTTCTCCCATAATCACAAGATCAGAACAAAGTGCAATATCTGATCCGCCAGCAACTGCAAAACCATGGATTTTACAGATTACGGGTTTCATTGCTCGAAAAAGTGACATGAAGCCCTGGGTGTTAGCCCAAAAAATTTGGAAGTCTTGCATTGGATCCCATGGTATTTCTTGAATTCCTTTATTGGGCCCTTTGTTTGCTGCATAATGGCTTAAATCATAGCCTGCACAAAAAGCTTTACCTGCTCCTGACAAGACCATTAGATGTATATCGCGGTCGGTATCTGCTTTAAGAACTGCCTCGGCAAGCTCATGGGGCATACTTTCATCAATTGCATTCAAAACCTCTGGGCGATTTAAAGTTATTCGTCCAATTCGACCGTCTTTTTCATATAGAACTTTTGCCATTGGTTTTTCCAGTCAAAGAGTTGAAAGCGCATAAGTAACTACTTAAAATAATATTCTTTTGATATAATACTGAAGCGTTTTTACTATGTTGTCAAAATCCTTTTGATTATCTTAAAATATATATTCTAAAAGTCTGGCTTATTATATAATGGGATATTTACCTGTAATATAATCTTCCTTTAACTTAAATTTTTGTATTTTACCTGACCCCGTGAGAGGAAAATGATCGACTCTTACCCAGACGTTTGGGGTTTTCTGAGGAGATATGTTTGCGCGACAATGGGCGTGTAGGGTGGCCTTGTCGATTGGCTTTTTACTACGAATGAAAGCGCCAATAACCTCGCCCCATTTCTCATCTGGCAGGCCGACCACCGCAACCTCGGCTACGTCGGGGTGTTCTAGCAGGCAGTTCTCGATTTCTTTTGGGAAATGGTTCTCGCCTCCTCGGATTATCATCTCTTTTACTCGGCCAGTTATAGTGACATAACCACGTGCATCCATTTGGCCTAGATCGCCAGTATGCAACCAACCCTTTGCGTCGATAGTCTCGGACGTTGCTTTGGGATTGTCATTGTAACCCAGCATGACAGATGGACCACGGGTGCAGATTTCGCCTACGATGCCAATATCTACTGTTTGATTGTTGTCTACACTGCGAATGGAAACCTCAGTTTGCGATACTGGTTGCCCAGCTGTATTGCAAATATCATCGATATTGTCGTTAATGTGATGCAGGGTAATAACTGGGCAGTTTTCGGTTTGCCCGTATACCGTTGAAAAACCAGTACCCATAATTGAGCGAACTCTTCTCACCAATTCTGGTGCGACTGTCGAGCCACCACAATTTACTAAGTTAAGAGCAGATAAGTCACGTGGAAGGGCTTCCTGTTTGTCTACTAGGGCAATAACCATAGTAGGAACTCCAAGGACTATATTTGCATTATACATTTCTAGTTTGTCGAGCACATTGTCCGGATCAAAAAAGCTGAACAACAGCATTCGACAGCCAGCCTGTAGGCATCCTAAAGTAATCATTCCGCAGCCAGCCGTGTGGAACATTGGCATAATATTGGCCCAGGTCGTCCCCGGTGTTGTCCCGCAACGGCGTGCATAGTATCGAGCATTATTAACCAACCCAAGATGACTTAGGACTGCTCCCTTTGGAAACCCTGTGGTCCCACTCGTGTATTGAATCATAGCCGCATCATTCGGTGATACAGTAGGTAAGACTAACTGATTTGGACCTTCTGCAAAAAGTGCGCCGCTTTCGAGGTCGGTAACTTCGCGGATCTTTTCAACATTTGCTGCAACATCATTACCGATTTTTCCCATGGGGTTTCCACGAAAGTTCTCAACTTGAAACAGACCAACTGCTCCAGATTGTTTTAAAACGTAGGCGAGTTCTTGGGCTTGAAACGCCGGATTTGCGGTAACCATTACTAGACCAGACAATGCGCAGGCGTATTCCATCAATACCCACTCAGGATTATTTGGAGACCATACGACGACTCGTTCACCTGGTACGAAACGAGTTATAAGTGCATTAGCTAAACGCTCGGCATCGGATAGAAGTTCTGCATAGGTCCAGCATCTGCCCTGATTGCCGTCCTGTGTGATTTCTACCAAAGCTTCTGCTTTTGGTCTCTGCCTTGCAATTTCTCTTAACAATTCTCCAATAGAGATGTTGTTCTGGTCGATATCAGATTGGGCTGGGACATAGGACGATTTGAGTTTTAATTCATACATCGCTAAAATTGCCTCCTCGACCTTTGCCGTTTACAAAGCGATCAGCTCCTTGAATACCTCGCGTAACTTCAGTTTTGCTAATTTCCCATTCTTGTTTTAGAGCTGAGCGCAGTGTTAATGCATGTTGGTTACGAGTAGACTTGCGATCAGCTTGCATACAGCTTTGAGGGAAACGCGCGATATCATGTGCCAAGGCTTCGGCCTTTTTGCGTGCTTTGCCCTCTGCTACGACATATTCGCATAGGCCAATTCTTAGGGCTTCTTCTGCATCGACGCGCCGACCAGTTAATATCAAATCAAGGGCGCGACCTTCGCCTACCAAACGGGGTAATCGAACTGTACCGCCATCGATCAGTGGTATTCCCCAACGGCGGCAGTAGATCCCCATAAAGGCTGTTTCTTCCATAACGCGTATATCACACCAAAGTGCGAGTTCCATACCGCCAGCAACAGCAGGTCCTGAAACGGCGGCTATAACAGGTTTAGACAATTCAAGCCGACTTGGCCCCATAGCTGCCATAGGAAGTTCGCCATCTTCTGGAAAATCATAAGGATCGAGTGCCTCTGCACCTGCCAGTGAAGCTGCATGTTTCAAATCCCAACCTGCGCAGAAGGCCCCACCTTCTCCCCAAAATACCGCAACTTTTGCTGTGACATCTGCATCAAACGATTGAAATGCCTCAAAAAGTGCTTCTGCGCTTTCAGGATCCATTGCGTTGCGTGCTTCTGCGCGCGAGTGAATAATAGTCCAGATTGAGCCGTTTTTTTCGATGCGGACACTCATATCAAAACCCTTCCATAGTTACCGGCAAGATACTTTTCTCGAATTGCAAACTTTTGGACCTTTCCTGAACCCGTTAACGGAAATTCTGGCACATGCACCCATATCGATGGCGTCTTTTGAGGGGATAGATGTACACGACAATGGGTTTGTAAATCATTTTGATCCAATGCAGCTTCAGAGAGAATAAAAGCCGCAATAATTTCACCCCATTTCTTATTGGGTAATCCAACCACTGCCACTTGTGACACTTTAGGATGCATCACAAGTACCGCCTCTATCTCAGCTGGAAAATGATTTTCACCCCCTCGGATAATCATATCTTTTACGCGACCTGTTACCCTTATAAAGCCATGACTGTCCATCGTACCAAGATCACCGGTATGCAACCATCCGTCACTATCGATGGTTGATACCGTGGCCTCTGGATTATCATTGTATTCAATCATTACTGCATAAGAGCGTGCACAGATTTCCCCAACTTCTGCAATAGGGAGAACATTGTTATTTTCTGGTGAGCGAATTGAAACTTCAGTATGAGGGAGCGGTTGGCCAGCTGTTTCAACGATTTGTTCAATTGTGGAGCCAATAGGATTCAAAGAAATCATTGGACTATGTTCTGTTTGCCCAAAGGCACTGAGCAGATGACATCCTAAATTATTGCGCACTTTTCGAATGAGATCAGGAGGCACAGGCGCTCCACCTGTTGTAATGACTTCGAGTGAGGACATGTCACGCGGATTCCGCTCAAGTGACTCTAATAGGTTAAACAACATTGTTGGTACGGCAAAACACGTTGTAACCTTCTGTTCTTCTATTAGCCGAGCAAAAATATCAGAATCAAAACGTTTAATGAGAAGCATCTTGCAGGCTGCTTGCAAACACCCCAAAGCACCCGTCGCGCAGCCTGCCGTATGAAATAATGGCATGAAATTTGCCCAAACAGAATGTTGGGTTACACGTTTACGTGCGCAAAAAAGTCTTGCGTTATTCACTAGGTTTTTATGGCTCAGTATAGCCCCTTTGGGGAACCCAGTTGTGCCTGAAGTGTACTGTATTTGGGCGGGGTCATCTGGGTGAACATTCGGGAGCAGCGTTGACCGATCCCCAATTTTGAAGAGTGTATCTCTGTTATGGAGATTTATGATCTCTCTCAGGCGAGTATTCCCTTTTGTCGCTTCGTTCGCGATTTCTTCCATCGGATTGCCCCTAAATTCATCAATCATGAACAAACCGACTGCGCCAGATTGGTCTAACACGTACTTGAGTTCAGTAGTTTGAAACGATGGGTTGGCAGTAACCAGTACAAGACCTGCTAAACCAGCAGCGTATTCCATGAATATCCACTCAGGGATGTTGGGTGCCCACACAACTATTCTCTCACGGGGTTTGAACCGAGAAGCAAGAGCTTGAGCAAGGCTTTTGGCTTGATGTGCAAGGTCTGAATAAGTCCATGACTGACCACATTCACCATCTTCTGCGACATCGACCATAGCGATTGAGTCAGGATGACTGTACGCGATCTCAAGCAAGAGTCCACCAACAGAAATATCACGGATTTCAGTATCAATTTGCGCGGGGAAATGTGACGTTTCGAGGTGAAGGTTATACATGACTATTCAGCCGTGATTGGACGGTTTGGGATGGCGATCAACTTACCTCTTGGGATAAGACGCTTCTCATCATACATTGGCAATGTGCAGAGTTCGCCTTGTTGAGTTGAACCATCCGCACAGTGCACCTTCACTTTTGTGCCTGGTCCCATGGATGGGTCGTCCATACGAACAATGCAGACCCCGCAGCCTTGATAGGGAGAGTAACCTGAGGAACATACGCGTCCCACAATAGTTTTACCTACCCGCATTACCTGACCAAGCTGGGCGATGCCACCGGTTACGCGCATTCCCCAAGTTCGAGACGATTTATCAGCAACTTCCAACGCTTTACGTCCAATAAAATCACGATCATCAAAATCGACAAAGTTTCCAAGCCCGGCTTCGAATGGTGTCGTATCTGCTCCAAAATCTGAGCCAGCATTTAAAAGTCCAGCTTCTATCCGGCGTGCACGAAAAACTGGTGTGCCTGTTAAAAGTATATCAAATTTGGCACCTACTGACATGATCTTATCACCTATTGCTGCTATATCGGTCTCAGGGAGAAGATATACTTCCCAGCCAAGTTCGTTCGTGAAACCTGAACGGCTAATCCAGCAGGTCTGTCCCGCAATGCTTACTTCAGCGCAATCAAAATATCGGAATGGATCTGGTAAGTTTCCATCAAGTAGGGCGGACAGCAGCTCTAGTGACTTTGGTCCTTGAATCTGACTGACCCAAACATTTGGATCACTGATTACAACGTCTAACCCTTCGGCGTGAGCCTTGTACCAACTGAATAAATCTCCGTCAGCCTGAGCCATCCAAAACCTCTCTTCAGCCAATCGTAGCAAAACTCCATCAGTTATCATTCCACCATCGTGGTAACAGGCAAACTGGTATGAGCACCGTCCAGGTTTGATCTTGCTGACACTGCGAGTAAATACTTTATTTAATAATGTTTCGGCATCGGGTCCGCTTATCTCGATGGGCAGCTCACCCGTATGACGAAAAATAACATTTGAGCGTACCGCCCAGTACATCTCATCATCAGATGCAGTATTAAGTGCTTCTGGTGTTAAACGAGAATTATAGAGTGTGTATTCTGGATCATAAGGAAGCTCCATGTAGCTCAGTGGATGTGCAGGCATTGTCCGCGCAAGTTCTCGGGGTCTGTGTCCCTTGTTTTGGAGAGCTTTTGCTACAAAGCGAAAATCAGAAAGTTGTATTGTCATACTTTGCATCCGTTTGTGAATTTAAGACAGTAGCTTCTATAACAAGTATTCTTATGGGCTATGTTACAGATACTATAAAAAATTTTCAAAATTAAAGATTTGTACATATTGTTCAAAATTATTAAACAACACGAATGAAGTTTAGATCCTACGACTCGCTAAAAACTTTTCATGCAGTTGCACGTAGTCAATCAATGACAGTTGCAGCGCATGATCTTAATTTGTCGAAGGGTTCAATAAGTTACCAAATTAAGATGCTTGAAATAGACCTAGGTTTTTCTCTTTTTGAGCGCAATAATGCTCGTTTGCAACTTACTGAACGAGGCCGAAGAATGTGGAATGTATCCCAAAACGCACTTGGGCAAATTGATCAAGAAATTGAGGATATTCGCGGTGCACAGTCCAATTCGTTAACTATTGGTTCACTTACCTATTTCTCTTCACGATGGCTCTCACCAAGGCTAATGAACTTTTTTGAGCAAAATGTCGGTATCAGCCTCCGGATTGAGTCAGTGAACTCCATCAATGACTTGAAAACTAAAGATATTGATTTTGCGATTTTATGGGGCGTGGGTAAATGGGAAGGATATGAAAGCCAACCTTTGCTAAGTATGCCGTCTGTACCTACTGGCAATCCATCATTGGCAAAGAAAGTGGATAGTTTGGGTATTGAGACTGCCGTCAGAACACTCCCTCTTCTTGGTGATAGCTCAGGTGATGTTGGTTGGAGGGCATGGCATGAAGCGGCTGGGCTACCATACTTACCAAACAAGTCGAGCCTTATAGTTTCAGATTCAAATAGTAGAGTCCAAGCGGTCATTGATGGTCAGGGTATTGCTCTCTGGGATGACTTGGTAATTCAAGAAATCGAAAATGGAAAATTAATAAAGCTTACTGATAAGAAACTTGAAACATCCGGTTATCACCTTGTCTTTACGAAAAGTACAACCTCGGTGCATGTCCAGGCAATGATTGATTGGTTGTTGAAACAATCCACTTTAAGTTAAAAAAACTAATTTTGCTGGATGTGAGGGCCAGGGCTGCCGCAGCTGGTTCTTACCTAAGGTCTTCTGAGTGACGGATAGAGGTGACCTTCCGCTGATCAGTTTTACTGGGTCGGCCATTGGTTTTAGTTGTATGATGTATTTTGTAAAAAAAAATCAGAAAGCCTGATTATTTTATTAGTTAATCGTTATTAATGGTTAACTTGCATAATTTGAGCCTTCTTCATCAAGAATAAATTTTAACTCTTCTAAATGACGATAATTTTTATCGTAATATCCATCTAATTCGGAAGCAGTTTTTTCTGCTATATCGTCAGTTATAACACTCAGTTTTTTTCCAGTTTGCAATGCTCGAATGTATGTTTCACACGCTCTTTCAAAATAGTATAATCGATTAAACGTATCAGATACGGAGTCGCCAAAAACCATTATTCCGTGATTGCCCATAATGAGCACCTTTTTTTTGGGGTCAGTCAAAAGAGTTGCACAGCGCTCGCCCTCCTCTTCAAACGCTAATCCACCATAGTTATTATCAATAACATATCTGTTAAAAAAAGTTGCGCAGTTTTGATCAATTGGAGGTAGCGTTGAGTCTTCTAGGGCTGCCAGTACAGTTGCATGTGTAGAGTGAACATGCATAGCACATCTTGCGTGGGAGCAGTGGCGGTGTATTGCACCATGAAGACCCCAAGCAGTTGGATCTGGCGCATTGATTTGTTTCATCGTATTGGGGTCTAATGCATCAACAAGCAACAAATCAGATGCTTTTATGCGACTAAAATGCGTTTGATCTGGATTCATCAAGAACTTCGTTCCATCATCGTTTATTGCGAGGCTGAAATGATTTGCAACCCCCTCGTGCATACTTAATTTTGCTGTCCAGCGAAACGCGGCTGCCAAGTCTACCCGTTCAGACCAGTGATCCGTGTTTCGTCTCAGTTTTATTATATTTGGGTCGCTCATAGTAGATCTCCTAAACTCAATTTAGTTTCATATGATGTGACAACGTTAGTAAAGCATAATACTGATATAAGGATCTAATACATTTTCTTTTTTCTGGCACGAGTTTCTTCGGTTGCTCTGGTGGAGCCATCATGAAAAGTTCCAAACCAGCGGTCCCAAGGCATTTCTTGATTTCCATAATTACATTCAAAGTATCTATGGTGAAGCTGATGGTAAAATGTTCCTAGAGCCAATTGTTTTTTATCTTTTATTAGCAAATCTTCATAACCTGCGTGAGTCATTGCTGCACCAGGAGCTTGATAAATGACGTGATAAATTACATGAATTGGATGCGAAGCAATTATCCAGTGAATACAAATAGAGGATAGGTATAGAAGGTGCTCCACTGGATGCATTGATAGTCCTGACCAGGGACCAATGTTAATATTCCTATGATGAAGAGAGTGGTACCGTTTATAAAAAAATGGATAATGAAGTAAGCGATGAATCCAATAGAAATGAAATGCTGACCAAACTGGTAACAATATCAATACTGCAAGAAACCATATCGGATTATTATTAAAATTATTGAGTGGGGTGTAACCATTAGCCATTAACCAAATCGTTATTACATGAAAAGCTGTAACCAGAAAAACACCACTTGTAAGAGACCAAAACATATTATCTTTTACTTGGTCTGAAAATAAAAAATTCTTATTCTTTTTGGTTAAATCTCGTTTGTCAAATTTTAGTTTGTTGCCTTGGCTTTTTCGGATGTAGAGAAAATAATGCAATGAACCTGCGACTATAGCCATCAATGTAAGATTTATAAAATAAGTTTTTAGAATCCAACCATAATGAAAAGTCTTTGCATCTTCCAAAGAGGGGTAAACAAAAAACCAAAGTGCTGTAGCTGCTATAACCATAAGTACTCGCTCTGATAAAGAGAGCCAGTTTTTATAAAACCATTTTAATAGGAATATTGGGTCATTAAGATGAGTGAAGGGAGAAGGATCCGCCAATGGTAAATCTGGATGATAATTCCATTCCTTTGATTTATTTTTATCCATACTTATGCCTACTAAATTCGATATTTTCTGGTTAATATATTTTGCTTCATCCAATTGTATTAAATAAAAACGACAAAGATTGTCGTAATTTATATTTTAATACTTTATTTTGCGCATTTGCTAATTAAATATATTGCATTTATCATGTTATTTAAAATTAGTTTTGGAGAGTTTGAGATGATTAAACGAGGAGCAATTTCAGAATTACCAACTCATGAAGTTGTGAATATGCCACCTTACATTGGTGACCAAGATCTTTGGAAAAATGATCAGGC